>NZ_QUFZ01000012.1:0-92904 GCF_003478725.1 Clostridium sp. AF22-10 | reverse complement strand
CAGTGATAATCAGTATGCAGAAAGGATTGGTAAGTATGATAAATTAAATTGAATTCAGATAAAGAATTGGTGAATAATATTAGAAAAAGACTTAAAAAAAATGATAATTACTGTCCTTGTAGATTAATCAAATCAGAAGATACAAAATGTATGTGTAAAGAGTTTAGGGAACAGGAAGAAGGAGAATGCCATTGCGGACTTTACGTTAAATATAAGGAGTAATATCAATGTCATACATGATAGACAAATTCAAAGGGGTTTATAGATTAAAAGCGCCAATTGATAGAAGTACAAATGATTTTCCTCGTAAACCAAACGGACAGTATGAAGATATTGATGTTTATATTGATTGCCAGTATGGAAATCAAATTTTTCATTATTCTGGTAGTTACCTTCAAGCATATATTCCCAGCCTTGGGAGAGGGCATAATGTATTAAAAGTTATTCAATCATTAGGAGATAATCTTATTTCTGATATACAAGAAACCGATTCGGAAGTTTTATTTAAGTTTAAATATGTTGATTCTAACAAAATTATTCCACTATTAAAACCAAAAACAAGTGGTCAAAATATTAGTCCCTTTTCGAGCAAGAATTTACCTCGAAATAAGGATTATAGAATACCAGATGAAGATTTATATGTTTATAAAGAAATAGTGGCTAGAATCCCGTCAGAACGCATTTTAGCACTATCACATACCACTAATAATTTTATAAAAACATTAGCAACAAAAAAGAATCCTATTGAGAGAATTAAAGCTGATATGAAATTAAAAGGGCTTAAAGGAAAAGAATATATTCATTCAATTGGAAAATGGGATAAATACATAAAATATCTAAAGGAGAATATCTAAATGGAAAAGATTCAGATTAAATATTTTGATAAAGAAATTGATAAGGTAGAGAAAATTAGTAAAGGTGATTTAATTGATCTTCGTGCTGCTGAAACAGTAGAAATGAAAAAGGGTGACTTTAAACTGATTAAACTTGGTGTGGGAATGAAACTCCCAGAAGGATATAAGGCTAATGTATATCCGCGTAGTAGTACATTTAAAAATTTCGGTATCATCATGAGTAACAGCGTTGCACAGATCGACAACAGTTATAGCGGAGATGCAGATGAGTGGAGATTCCCAGCTATTGCTCTGAGAGATACTGTGATTCATAAGAATGATAGAATCTGCCAGTTTGAGATTCAGAAGATTCAACCTGAGATTGAGTTTGAAGAAGTAGAGCATCTTGACACTGAATCTCGCGGTGGAATTGGTTCTACAGGTATTAATTAATGAGTAAACATAAATTATCTTTTCATCCATTAAAATTCACATCTAAAATCTTATCTCAGTCAAAACCAGTTATAGCAATTTGGGATATTGGTATTTTGATTACAATTCTTGGATGGATTCTACATTATCAAATGGTAGTTCTTATTTTATTTATTCCATATCTAGCAACCTGTTATCACTTTTACAAAGTTTCCAACAAAAAAGAAGAGAATATAGAAGAGGAAGGATAAAGTAGTTATGAGCAATCTGAGTGCAATCAAAAACTCAAAAAATCTAATGGAATTAATCAATGAAGAAATTAACCAATTTATCACAGAGGATGAGGAAGTTTTAAGCTTCCCGTCTTCTGATACTCCAAAGGATAAGTAAAACGTCTAATTATTAAAGCGTTTAATCGCGGAGAAAAATATGGTCGATTTTATACATTAATGGAGATGAAAGATGCTCTAAAAGAAAGAGGTGAGAATGATGAAATTAGCGAATGTAAGTAATGTAGATGCTCTATTTAAGGTTATTGGAGAATGTAAAGGTAAGATTGAATTGGTATCTCCTGAAGGAGATAGAATTAATCTTAAATCTAAATTAGCACAGTATTTTGTTTTAGCCAATGCTTTTTCTGATGGATATATTAAGGAATTAGAGCTTGTAGTATATGAAGAAGAAGATATTTCAAGATTTATTAAATTCATGTATCAGGGAGAGTAAATATGAATGATAAATACTGGGAGACAGGTAGGTGTCCTAAATGTGGAGAAGATTTATTATCTGAAACTCATAAGGAATATAGAGACTGTCAGATTCTTATTCCAATGTATGAAGAAGTGACTTATTGGTATTGCCCTAACTGTGGTTGGTCAGATGGTAATTCGTGAAAGAACAAATAGGAGAATATATAGATGTGGATAATAGATGTTTTAAAAATGCTTACAGTCACTATTTGTTTCGTACCATTTGTAATCGTATTGTTGGCTGTTTATGCGATTATGATGTTAATTTCTATTCCATGCATGATTATTATTTTCCCATTTGCTCTAATCAAGGCTGAAATAGAACTAAAAGCGCAAAAGAATAAACTTAACAAAGAAGAAAAGGAGAATATATAGATGGCAATGAAAACACATTATGAGTGTAGGTTAAAAGACGGTAAATTATTAAATTTCGATTGTAAATGTAATGATTTCTACATCACTGAGCATATGTTTGTATTTGTATCTAAGAATACAGAAACTAATGCAGGAATCATTCTTGAAGCTAGAAATGTAGATGAAATTTCTTATGTAAAAAATGAATATTCTACTGATTTTTATGAATCTGTAATGAATGGGAAAAAGACTGATTCTAATATCATTACACCAAATAAACAGATTATCACACCTTAATCGGTTTGATATATAGTAACTCGTTGACACGCACAAAGGAGGTTATATGAAGAAATCGTTAGTCGCTTTATTTGCGATCGCTTCAATGTTTGTCATGCCTTGCTCGGTCGAGGCAGGAAATATTACATTAGAAACTGCTATTGAATTAGCAGCACAGGACAATTTAGAATCAGTAACAAAATATACACATGGAGAAGTGAATATCTATGCACAGCCAGACCAATCTTCTGAAGTCTTAGGTACATCTATGATGAATACATCATTTGATGTTGCTTTTGAGATTGATGGTTGGTCAATGATTTTAACTGAATCAGGTGTAGCATTCATTGAAACAGCAAATCTCTATCCAGAAGAGAGTCGTGGTAATACATATACAGAACACGATGTTTATCTTTTAGCGCATCTAATTGCTGGAGAAGCACAGCCATGTGATGATATGGAACAAAGATATGTAGCTTCAGTTGTACTCAACCGGGTAGCAGATAGTCGATTCCCAAACTCATTAGAGGGTGTTATTTTTCAGAAAAGACAATACGCCTGTATTTCAGATGGTAATTTCTACAGAACTCCGACCGAGCGGAACTGGATGAATGCCAAATGGATTCTTGAAAATGGTAGCATCCTACCACAGAAAGTCGTATGGCAATCTGGTGGTAGACAAGGAAGGCTCTATCTGAGAACTAAGTGGCACAGTTATTGTTACTAGAATCGTGATATAGGGAATATTCTTCGGAGTATTCCCTATAAATATAAATTTAATAGGAGAAAAATAGTATGAGAACAAATGTTCCTATATGGGAGAAATTAACATTAACTATAGAAGAAGCAGCAGACTATAGCAATATTGGAGTTAATAAATTGAGAGAGCTTTCACGTCGTTCAAATTGTAATTTTACAATTTATGTAGGAAAGAAGTGTTTAATTAAAAGAAAGGAATTTGAAAAATATGTGTCTAACAATATCGAATTATAGACTTTTGACATCTTCTGTGCTAATATTGAATTGCATAAGGCTTTTCTCATGGTTGAAAGGAGAGTAGAGATTTATGGGAAAAGACTTAAAAGGTAAAGAATTAGGTACTGGTATAAGCCAACGTAAAGATGGATATTATATCGGAAGGTATACCGATAATCTAGGAAAGCGTCACCAAAAGATTTTTCATAAGCTTCAAGAATGTAAGAAATGGGTTATTGATGGTGAATCTTATTGTCAACATTCCAATTTAGACAAGCCAGAGAATTTGTCTGTTTCAGAATGGTATAAATATTGGATCGAAATAAAAGAAAAAACTGTTCGTTCGAATACTTATAGGAATTATAAGGATAGATACAAAACAGATATTGATCCGATTATTGGCAATAGGCTTTTATCAAGTATTACTACTATGGACTGTCAGATGGTCTTGAACAAAATGGCAGACAAAGGATACAAGTCTTCGACAATTGGAATAACACGACTTGTATTATATAATATACTTGATTATGCTTATCAAAATAATATTATATCTCGTAATCCTTGTACGAAACAAGTGAAACATAAAATTGGAAAATCATCTGAGGAAAGAGAAGCATTATCAGTAGAAGAACAACAAAAACTTTGTGATGCTTTAATTGGTCACAGATTTGAATTGAATTACAAATTCGTGTTACAAACAGGTTTACGTGCAGGAGAATTAATTGGGTTAAGATGGGATGATATAGACTTAAAAAATAAAACTATATCAGTTAAAAGAACAATGATCTACAATAAGCCTATCGATAATTGGGAAGTAAATGAACCTAAAAGTAAAAATGGTGTTCGGACTATACCATTGACAGATGAAGCTATTGAAATATTGAAATTGCAAAAAAGAAAAAACTCATTATTAAAGATGGTAGACATTAAATGGGCTGATATAGTTTTCTTAGATAAAAACGGTAAACCAATAAGCCTTAGTAAAATGAACTCAGCATTATACAAAATATGTAATTATGCAGAATTACCAAAAATATCAATGCATATACTTCGGCATACTTTTGCTACACGATGTAACGAAGGTGGAATGTCATCAAAAACTTTACAGATAATAATGGGACATTCTAACATCTCTACCACTATGAATCTATATGTTCACACGACTGAAGAACAAAAACAAAAAGAGATGGATATGGTAGCAAAAGCATTGAATATCGTCTAAAATTGGTACAAAATTGGTACATTGAGACGATTTTAAGCAGTTTGAAATGTCCAAAAAACTAATAAAATCAAGTGTTTTCGACATCTGATGATTGACAACAATTGGATTATAGTATAAAATAAAAAAGATAAAGCGAGTATTTTCAAGGAGGAGCATCATTTATGATATCAGCGGGCGATTTTAGAAACGGCATCACACTGGAGATTGATGGCAACGTATACCAGATCATGGAATTTCAGCACGTAAAACCGGGAAAGGGAGCTGCGTTCGTTCGTACTAAAATTAAGAACGTAATGAATGGCGGCGTTGTAGAGAAAACCTTCCGTCCGACCGAGAAGTTCCCGTCTGCCAGAATCGACAGAGTTGATATGCAGTATCTGTATTCCGATGGCGACTTATACAACTTCATGGATGTAAACACATATGAGCAGGTAGCTTTAAACCAGGAGACAATCGGCGACGCACTCAAGTTCGTAAAAGAGAACGAGATGTGCAAGATCTGTTCTTACAACGGCAAGGTATTCTCCGTAGAACCGCCGCTGTTCGTAGAGCTTGAGATCACAGATACAGAGCCGGGCTTCAAGGGCGATACTGCTACAGGCGCTACCAAACCGGCAGTTGTAGAGACTGGCGCTACTGTATATGTACCGTTATTCGTAAACCAGGGCGATAAGATCAAGATCGATACACGTACTGGTGAATATCTGTCCAGAGTCTAAGTTATAACATATACGTCAGAAAGGTCTTCACGATACCGTTTGTACCCTTGTGGGGAGGCAGTCGTGTCACTGACAGGTTTCTGACTGGAAACAGAGATTACTGTTTGTGGCAGGCATTTTCCTTTGCTGGTTATGCAGCGCATGAACAGTAGCAAGCAGAGAAACTGTTGTAAGATCCGGAGGAAACGTCGAGATTTTACAACAGTTTTTTTGCTTAACATATCGGGGAGGCGTCTATGACGCGTCCGTTGGTTCATCTCAGAGAGCAGGTTCGGAGTGAGCGGTGCTCATGGGGAGTGATAAATATGGAGAACGGAAGAGAAGACCGTCTGCGTCTGGGGGAAGAGGATGAGCCGGGGCGCAGATCTGGTGGCAGGAAGAGGCGTACATCCGGCAGGCAGACGGCAATCCGCCGGGAGCGGACGAGGCAGCAGAAGAAGCGCCGTGTGATGATGCGGCTGTTTTTGTGTCTGCTTATTTTCCTCCTGGGTGCGGGAACAGGCTGGACGCTGCGCGGGAAAATGATCCGCAAGCTGATCGATCCGTCTACGATCGAGATGCCAAACTGGGTTGATGAGCAGCTTCTCACGGTCAACCGATATTCCAGACCGGGGACGAATATCCCGGTCATCAACGGGATCGTGATTCACTATGTGGCAAATCCTGGGACGACGGCACAGCAGAACCATGATTATTTTGAGGGGTTGAAAGATCAGAGCGGCAGTAACACTGTTTCCGTCAGCAGCAATTTCGTAATCGGTCTGGACGGCGAGATCATTGAGTGCGTTCCGGTCGGGGAGAAGGCATATGCCTCCAATGAGAGGAATGCGGACACCGTTTCGATTGAGTGCTGCCATCCGGCGGCAGACGGAAAGTTCACAGACGAGACGTATGACTCGCTGGTAAAACTGACTGCATGGCTGTGCAAGCAGCTCGATTTAAGTCCGAAAGACGTGATCCGTCATTATGATGTGACTGGAAAGGCGTGCCCGAAGTATTTCGTGGATCATGAGGATGCCTGGAAGCAGTTCCGCAAGGATGTGAAAAAGGCAATGCGGAAGGATATATCAGATGAGAGATGACTCCCACCTCTTCAGGTGGCGAGGAGCAAATTAGTATCAGTGGTGGGAGCGGGTCTCCCATCTGATATAGCCTCCGGCAGGATTGCTTAAGATGCGCAAAAGAAATATGTCATGCTTTGCATGACGCGCATCTCGCAACAAGAATGCAGAGGCATTCTTGAAAATATGCGATATAAATTATGAAAGGGAATCTAGTATGAAAACGATTTTAGATTTGATCGTGGAAGAACTGAAACCGGCGTTTACCGGCTGCGGGTACGATGAGAAGTATATCCGCGTGACGGTATCAAACCGCCCGGATCTCTGCGAGTATCAGTGTAACGGCGCGATGGCAGCTGCCAAAGCGTATAAAAAGAAACCGATCGATATTGCCAATGAGGTGGTGGAAAAGACAGCCGGAAGCAAGATGTTTTCTGAGATCAACGCCGTGATGCCTGGATTTATCAATATCCGCCTGAATCCGTGCTACCTGGCATCCTATGTACAGCAGGTGGCAGAGGATGAAAAGCTGGGACTCAACGCAGCTAAGAAGCCGGAGACGATCATCATCGATTACGGCGGAGCCAATGTAGCAAAACCACTGCATGTCGGACACTTACGTTCCGCGGTCATCGGAGAGAGCATCAAGCGCATCAGCCGCTATATGGGACACCATGTCATCAGCGATGTGCATCTGGGTGACTGGGGATTGCAGATGGGACTGATCATCGAGGAGCTGCATGACCGTCAGCCGGATCTGGTATATTTTGACCCGGATTATACCGGCGAGTATCCGTCGGAGCCGCCATTTACGATTTCCGAGCTGGAGGATATCTATCCGGCAGCGAGCGCGAAATCCAAGGAAGATGCGGCATTCCGTGAGCGGGCACAGCAGGCGACCTTCAAGCTGCAGAGCGGCTATGCACCGTTCCATGCGATCTGGAAGCACATCATGAACGTGTCCTTGAAGGATCTGAAAAAGAACTATGGCAATTTAAATGTATCGTTCGACCTCTGGAAGGGCGAGAGCGATGCGCAGCCATATATTCCGGGACTGATCGAGGATTTACAGAAAAAAGGTCTCGCCTATGAGAGCGATGGCGCGCTGGTTGTCGATATCGCACAGGAAGGGGATGCGAAGGAATATCCGCCTTGTATCGTCCGCAAATCCGACGGTGCGGCGCTGTATGCGACTTCCGATCTGGCGACGATCATCGAACGTGAGCAGGATTTCCATCCGGACCGCTACATTTACGTCGTAGACAAGCGCCAGGAGCTTCATTTTATCCAGGTATTTCGTGTGGCGAAGAAGGCGGGCATCGTCAAAGAAGATACGCCGATGATCTTCTTGGGCTTCGGTACGATGAACGGCAAGGACGGTGGTCCGTTCAAGACACGTGAGGGCGGTGTTATGCGTCTGGAGCACCTGATCAAGAATATCGATGAGAAGGTATATGAGAAGATTCAGGAGAAGCAGAAGGTTCCGGCGGACGAGATGACACG
This sequence comes from Clostridium sp. AF22-10, assembly GCF_003478725.1. Classification (NCBI taxonomy): domain Bacteria; kingdom Bacillati; phylum Bacillota; class Clostridia; order Eubacteriales; family Clostridiaceae; genus Clostridium; species Clostridium sp. AF22-10. Next base: position 84,780 of record NZ_QUFZ01000012.1, on the reverse strand, counting down.
CACGGCGGAGATTGTCGGTCTGGCGGCACTTAAATATGCCGATCTTTCGAATCAGGCGACCAAAGATTACATTTTCGATGTAGACCGCTTTATTTCCTTCGAGGGAAATACAGGTCCACATATCCAGTATATGATCGTCCGCATCAAGTCCATTCTGGAGAAATACAAGGAACTGCGCGGTGCGGATGCTAAAGTGGTTCCGATCCGTCCGGCTGAGAGCGAGACAGAGAAAGCACTTCAGATGGCGCTCTGCCGTTTCGGCGAGGTGACAGAATCTGCATTCTATGAGACGGCGCCGCATAAGCTCTGCCAATACATGGCGGCAGTGGCGGATGCGTTCAATGCATTCTATCTGGAAAATAAGATCCTCTCCGAGGAGGACGCAGCGAAGCAGGCAGCCTTTATCAGCCTGATCACGCTGACCAAGCGGGTGCTGGATACCTGTATGGATCTGCTCGGAATGGAATCGCCGGAACACATGTAATCTGTAATATGGAGGAATCCTCATGAAAATAATAAAAATGTCCGTAGATACCTTCTGGAAGGGCGAAGTACGGGTACAGGGACAGATTGAGGATGAGACAAAGGTATATCAGACAAGAATTTTTATCAAGGGTAGTCAGATCTATGACTACTCTTGTTCTTGTGCGGAGGGAAATTCATTCCGGGGTCCCTGCGTGCATGCAAAAGCGCTTCAGGAGGCGTTTGCCCGCCAGCAGAAAGCCGAGCATACACCGCCGGTTTCGACTTCGCCGGAGATCCGGATGATGATCCGGGAGTACACGAACCGGGAAGTAGCGCGGATTCTGGGCGAGGAAGAGCGGGAACCGGTCTATCTGCATCCCTATTTACAGATCCGGCGCGGCGAAGTGCTTTTGGAGGCACGGATCGGACGGGAAAAACGGTATATTGTGAAAAACCTGCTGGAATTTGCACAGGCGGTTCACAGCGGAAAACGGGTGGAATACGGAAAAGGCATGGCGTTTGAACACGTCCCGTCTGCCTTTGCGCCGGAAAGCCGCCCATTTTTAGATCTTCTGCTGGAGGAGGCGGACGCCTACATACGCCATTATGAGGAGATGCGCGGTCATGCGGGGCTGCCGCTTCCGGTGATGCGGGCGTTAACGCTGGGATCTGCAGCGAGGGATCGGCTGTTTGATCTTTTAGAGGGAAAAGAAGTCCAGACGGAGGACGAGAAAGGTGCTGAACGTGTGTGCCGGGTTGAGCGCAAGGATCCGCGTTTCCCGGTGGAGGTGGAAGCAAGGGGCGATGGAATTGCGGTTACGGTTCCATCGGCTCTAACCTCGTTCCGGGGAGAACAGCGTCTGTATGTGGCAGATGGATTGCATCTGTTTGGATGCAGTGAACTGTATACAGAAACGATGGGCGTTTTTCTGGAGCAGATGGAACAGGGCGGAAGAGAGTGTGGAAGCCGGAAAGAGAAGCGGGAGCTGCTGGTTGGAAGCCGGGATATTCCGCTCTTTTATGCGCGGGTGCTGGAAGGCATGGAGGCACTTGGGATCTTGCAGAGCACGGAGATCGATTGGGAGAAATACCGCCCAGAGGCGTTGAAAGCCCGGTTTGAGTTTGACAGTGATTCGCCGGACGAGCTGCGTCTGCGTCCGACGCTTTCCTACGGAGATTTTACGTTTTCGCCGCTGGCGGACGAGTATGTTCCGCGGGAGATCTGCCGGGATGTACCGGCGGAATTTTATATCAGCCGCCTGATCACGCGGTACTTCTCTTACTGGGAGGATGAGAGCGGCGAGCTGGTGATCCGCGGGGATGAAGAAGCGCTGTACCAGGTTCTGAGCGAGGGAATGCCGCAGTTTCAGGAGGTGGGCGAGGTATGGCTGTCAGAGTCTGTCCGCCATCTGCGCGTCCTGCCCCCGCCGGAAGTGTCGATGGGGGTTTCTCTTGGAGGCGGCTGGCTGGATCTGAAGATTGAGACGGCGGGAATCGACCCGGCGGAGCTTTTGCAGGTACTCAGTGCATACCGCCAAAAAAAGAAATATTACCGCATGAAAAATGGCGAATTTTTGCAGCTTTCGGGCGGCGGCCTGCAGGCGCTTGACAGCCTGACTGCGGATCTGAGACTGACAAAGAGTGAATTTCAGGCGGGGGAGGCGAAGATACCTGCCTACCGTGCTTTTTATCTGGACAGTCTCTCGGGCGACGGCAGGATGAAACTGTTTCAGCGGGATGAAGCCTACGGGATGATGGTGCGCGATCTAAAAACGGCGCAGAGTGTCAGCTATGCGGTTCCGGCGGTGCTGGAAAAGACGCTGCGGGAATACCAGAAGATCGGATATACGTGGATGCGGACGCTGGCGCGGTATCATTTCGGCGGGATCCTGGCAGATGATATGGGACTGGGAAAAACGCTGCAGGTGATTGCGCTTCTGACGGCATTTTATCAGGAAAAAACCGAGCAGAAAGCAGCTGGAAATGAAGGCAGTGGGTCAGAATTACCTCTTCCGTCTTTGATCGTCTGCCCAGCGTCGCTCGTCTACAACTGGGGACAGGAATTTGCCCGGTTTTCGCCGGGGATCCGCGTGCTTCTGATTGCAGGGACGGCGAAAGAACGGCAGGAACAGCTGGAGGAGCAGATGCGGATGGAGGCGTCTGAGGGGGCGCAGGTGATCATCACGTCCTATGATCTGTTGAAACGGGATCGGGCGGCGTATCTGGGACGCACGTTTGAATATGAGATTATTGACGAGGCGCAGGTCATTAAAAATGCAAAGACACAGGGCGCGAAGGCGGTAAAGGAGATTTCGGCGAATGCCCGTTTCGCTCTGACGGGAACGCCGGTGGAAAACCGGCTCAGCGAGCTTTGGAGCATTTTTGATTTCCTGATGCCGGGATTTTTATACAGTTACCGGAAGTTCCGTGAGCGGTATGAGCTGCCGATCGTGAAAAATCAGGATCCGGAAGCATTGACGGCACTGCGGCGGATGACGGGACCGTTTGTCCTGCGCCGCTTGAAAAAGGATGTGCTGCGGGAGCTTCCGACCAAGGAAGAGAGGATCGTTTATTCGGCGGCATCGGGGCGGCAGCAGAAGCTTTATACGGCGTCGGCGTTGAAACTGAAAGAGGCGCTGGCTGGCGGCGCATGGTCGGGTAATGGGAAATTGGAAGTGCTTTCCCAGCTTATGCGGCTGCGCCAGATCTGCTGCGATCCGGCACTCTGTTTTGAAGATTATACGGGGGAGTCGGCGAAGCTGGAGACCTGTGTTTCGCTGATCGCATCGGCGTCTGCGGCGGGACATAAGATCCTGCTCTTTTCCCAGTTTGCCTCGATGCTGGAGCGGATTCGGGAACGCCTTTTACAGGAGGGCATTTCGTCCCATCTTCTGGTCGGCGCGACCCCGAAGGAAGAACGCAGCCGGATGGTGCAGGCGTTTGCCTCGGATGAGGTTCCGGTGTTTCTTATTTCCCTGAAAGCCGGGGGAACGGGACTCAACCTGACGGCGGCGGATATCGTGATTCATTACGATCCGTGGTGGAATGTGGCAGCGCAGAACCAGGCGACCGACCGCGCGTACCGGATCGGGCAGGAAAAGCCGGTCACGGTATACAAACTGATCTTAAAGGATACGATAGAAGAAAATCTTTTGAAGCTGCAGAATGCGAAACTTGCGCTGGCGGCGCAGGTGGTTTCAGAGGGAATGGTTTCACTGGGCGATTTGAGCCAGAATGAACTGATGGAGCTGTTTGAACAGAATCCATAAAAAAATTTGCAGAAATAACGGGCAGGAGGAAAAAGCGTGAAGCAATGGAAACGATACAAATCATATATACTGCCATATAAGAGCGCCTTTATTCTGGGACCGCTCATGATGGTAACGGAGGTGCTGGGTGAGATTCTGCTGCCCAAATTTATGTCGATGATTATTAACCATGGCGTGGCGCAGAAAGACGGCGGATACATTCTCAAAATGGGACTTGTGATGGCGATTACCTCCTTTTTGATGGCGGCAGGCGGCATTCTGGGGGCATATTTTGCAGCGAAGGCGTCGATTTCCTTTACCAGCGATCTGCGCCGCGACTTATTTGCCAGAGTGCAGCAGTTTTCATTTAAAAATATCGATACGTTCAGCACGGGATCGCTGGTAACCCGTCTGACGAACGATATCCAGCAGGTACAGAACCTGATTATGATGGGACTTCGGATGATGCTGCGCGCGCCGGGCATGTTCCTGGGGGCGCTTGTGATGGCGTTCTGGATGAATGCGGAACTGGCAGCTGTCATCCTGGTGGTGATTCCGCTTCTGACGGCGGCGATCGTCTGGATCCTACGGACTGCCTACCCGCGGTTTACGGCCATGCAGAAAGCGCTGGATACGCTCAATAGCGGCATCCAGGAGGTGCTGACGAACGTGCGGGTGGTGAAATCCTTTGTGCGGGAAGACTACGAGGAAAAGCGGTTTGCCGACACGAACCGGGAGCTCAAGGAGGCAGGGCTGCGGGCGCTGAAGATCGTAATTGTGACGATGCCGGTCATGATGTTCGCGATGAATGTGACGACACTGGCAGTTGTCTGGTTCGGCGGAAACCTGATTATCGGCGGACGGATGGCGGTCGGGGATCTGACGGCATTTACGACCTACATTGTACAGATTCTGATGTCACTTATGATGCTCTCAATGGTATTTTTGCAGAGTTCCCGCGCGATGGCGTCCATCCGGCGAATCGATGAGGTGCTGGATGAGCCGATTGATTTGAGCGATGAAAATGCATCACAGAAGGACCGGAAGGTTGAGAAAGGACGCGTGGAATTTAAGGATGTTTCCTTTTCCTACCGCGAAGGGGGTGAGCCGGTTCTATCCCACATCAGCCTGACGGCAGAGCCGGGGGAGACGATTGGCATCCTCGGTGCGACCGGAAGCGGAAAAACGTCGCTGGTACAGCTGATTCCCCGCCTCTATGATGTGACAGAGGGGAGTGTGCGGGTGGATGGTATCGATGTGCGAGAGTATTCCCTGAAAAATCTCCGGGACGGCGTTGGCATGGTTTTACAGAAAAACGTCCTGTTTTCCGGCACGATCGAGGAAAACCTGCGCTGGGGTGATGAGACGGCGACGGAGGAAGAAGTGCGGCGGGCAGCAGTGTATGCGCAGGCAGATTCCTTTGTGAATTCGTTTGCCGAAGGCTACAAAACGGAGATGGGACAGGGCGGCGTCAATGTATCCGGAGGTCAGAAACAACGGCTGTGCATCGCAAGGGCACTCTTAAAGAAGCCGAAGATCCTGATTCTCGACGACAGCACCAGTGCGGTCGATACGGCAACAGAGGCGGCGATCCGGACGGCATTCCGGGAAGATTTGAAAGATACGACGAAATTTATTATCGCACAGCGGCTGAGTTCGCTGGAATACGCGGATCGGATTCTCGTCCTTGAGGACGGCAGGATTATCGGAGAGGGAACGCAGGAGAAGCTGCTGGCATCCTGTGAGGCGTACCGGGAGATCTATGAGACGCAATATGGAAAACGGGCAGACGGGGAGGGGATGGCATGATGGATGAAAAACAGATTGAAAGCCTGAAACGCCGATATGGCAGCCGCATAGCCGACGCGCCGAAACGCCGCCGGGGACCGGAACGGATGGCGGCCATGAAGGGCGGAAAGCCCAAGGCGGGCGGTCAGACGATGCTGCGCCTGCTTTCATACTTAAAACGCGACCGGATGGCGATGACAGTCGCCTTTTTCTGTGTGATCCTGGGGACGGTGACGAATCTGGCGGGCGCCTATATGCTGCGCCCGATCATCAACCGGTATATTGTGCCTTTAGATGGCAGCCGGGGCGATGTGGCGGGGCTGTTCCGTTCCCTGTGCGTGATGGGAGCGGTTTATTTAGTCAGCGTTGCCGCTTCCTATATGCAGTCGCGCATCATGCTGCAGGTGGCGCAGAACGCGCTGCAGCGGCTGCGGGAAGAGCTGTTTAACCATATGCAAACGCTTCCGCTCCGGTTTTATGATACCGGCAGCAACGGCGATCTGATGAGCCGTTTTACAAACGATGTGGATACGATCGGCATGATGCTCAGCAGTACGCTGGTGCAGCTTTTATCCGGCGCACTCAGTATTGTGGGAACGCTGGTCCTGATGATTTACACGAACGTGTGGCTGACGGTGATTACGCTTGCCATGATGCCGGTGATGCTGCGTGCCGGTAAATTTGTTGCCGGACGGAGCCAGAAATATTTCTCTGCCCAGCAGGCGGCGCTTGGCGCGATGAACGGCTATATTGAGGAGACCGTGCAGGGGCAGAAGGTCGTCAAGGTATTCTGCCATGAGGAGATCGCAGAGGAAGAATTTGGATGGCTCAATGCGGATCTGAAAGAAAAACAGATCCGAGCACAGTTTTTCGGCGGTGTGATGGGACCGGTCATGAACAATTTAAGCCAGTTAAATTATGGACTGACAGCCTGCATTGGCGGTCTGCTCTGTGTGTTCCGGAACTTTGATGTCGGTGGACTGACCGTATTTTTAGGTTTTTCGCGGCAATTTTCCAGACCAATCAACGAGCTTTCCATGCAGGTTGGAAACGTATTTTCGGCGCTGGCAGGCGCGGAGCGCGTGTTTGCAGTGCTGGATGCGGAACCGGAGGCGGCAGATGCGCCGAATGCGGTTTCGATCGCGCCGATCCGCGGTGAGGTGGTGCTTGACCATGTGACTTTCGGCTATGAGCCGGGGCAGGTGATTTTGAAGGATATTTCGCTCTATGCGAAGCCGGGACAGAAGATCGCCTTTGTCGGCTCGACGGGAGCCGGAAAAACGACGATCACGAATCTGATCAACCGTTTTTATGATATACAGGGCGGCTCGATCACGGTGGACGGCGTCGATGTCCGCCGGATGCACCGGAAGGAGCTGCGGGAAAATATCGCGATGGTTCTGCAGGATACGCATCTTTTTACCGGCACGGTACGGGAAAATATTCGATACGGGCGGCTGGATGCCACGGATGAAGAAGTTGTTGAGGCGGCAAAAACGGCATCGGCGCATTCCTTTATCATGCGTCTGCCGGATGGGTATGACACGATGCTGGAGGGCGACGGTGCAAACTTAAGCCAGGGACAGCGCCAGCTATTAAACATTGCGCGGGCAGCAGTTTCTAAAGCACCGATCCTGATTCTGGATGAGGCGACGAGTTCGGTCGATACGCGGACGGAGAAGCACATCGAGCACGGCATGGACCGGCTGATGGCGGACCGGACGACCTTTGTCATCGCCCACCGGCTTTCGACAGTCCGCAACGCCAATGCGATCATGGTGCTGGAGCACGGGCAGATCATTGAGCGCGGCGACCATGAAGATCTGCTGGCGCAGAAAGGGCGGTATTTTGAGCTGTATACCGGAATGAAGGAGCTGGAATAAGGCTTTCGTTGAGAATTAAATGAGAATTTGTTTCCTGTACGCGTGAACTCACCTATATTGAAAAACGGATGGATCTAGTGTATAATGGGAACACTTGAAATTTTTAAGTAAAATCGGATCGCGTAAGCTGGAAAATAGAGCCGGATCCGTGGCAAATTTTGTACCGTTAGGAGGAATATCTATGAGTATCCGAGTTGGAATTTTAGGATATGGAAATCTGGGACGCGGCGTGGAGTGTGCGATCCGCCAGAATCCGGATATGGAACTGAAAGCAGTATTTACACGGCGTGCGCCGGAAACGGTCAAGATCCTGACCGAGGGCGTACCGGTTTATCATGTAGATGAGGCAGAGGCGAAGAAAGACGAGATCGACGTTTTGATTCTCTGCGGCGGTTCGGCTACGGATCTGCCGGTCCAGACCCCGAAATATGCACAGTGGTTTAACGTAGTGGACAGCTTCGATACCCATGCAAAGATTCCAGAGCATTTCGCAGCAGTCGATGAGTCCGCACAGAAATCCGGAAAGGTTGGCATCATCTCCGTTGGCTGGGATCCGGGCATGTTCTCCCTGAACCGTCTCTATGCAGCTGCATGCCTGCCGGAGGGCGAAAATTATACATTCTGGGGCAAGGGCGTCAGCAGGGACATTCCGATGCGATCCGCCGGATCGAGGGCGTCAAGGATGCCAGACAGTACACAATCCCAGTTGAAAGTGCACTGGAGGCAGTCAGAAGCGGCAGCAGCCCAGAGCTGACCACCCGCGAAAAACACACCAGAGAGTGCTTTGTTGTGGCAGAAGAGGGCGCGGATCAGGCAAAGATCGAGAACGAGATCAAGACCATGCCGAACTACTTTTCTGATTATGACACAACGGTTCATTTCATCACCGAAGAAGAACTGAAACGCGATCACAACCGTCTCCCGCACGGTGGTTTCGTACTCCGCAGCGGCAAGACCGGCTGGAACAAAGAGAACCACCATATCATCGAGTACAGCTTAAAGCTGGATTCCAACCCGGAATTTACTTCCTCCATCATCGTGGCATACGCACGCGCGGCATACAAGATGAACCAGGAAGGCCAGAAAGGCTGCAAGACCGTCTTTGATGTGGCACCGGCGTATCTGTCGGCAGAGAGTGGGGCAGATCTGCGGAAGAAGTATCTGTAATAATTTCAAATTTTCCTTTCAACTTGTATTGTCGCTTAAAATGAAGTAAAATGTAAGACAGATTTGCATGATTTGTACCTGCGCAGCACTGGCAAAATCCGTTAAAGTCCGCGCAATGAGTGAACGTAACTTTACGTTTGCGGGAGCTGGCGGGTAGGAGAAAAGCGAAAATACATACAGGAAGGACAATATACGATGAATAAATGGAAAAAATCCGTGCGTTCCCTCTGCCTGGGAATGGCACTTATGATGTCTGTGTCATGGACTGCATTTGCTGCGACAGACGGGGCGACCGGTCCGGGACAGGCGGCAGGAGGCACGGTCTCCGGCGCAGTTCCTTCGGGAGCAACGGTTACTTCACAGAATGCAGCTCAGCCGACGGTGGCAGCGCAGGGCGCAGTGCTCTATGATGCGACGCACAACCAGTTTCTGTTTTCCAAGAATGCGGATACGCAGTATTATCCAGCCAGCATCACGAAGCTGATGACGGCGCTTCTGGTAGCGGAAAACTGTAATCTGAGTGATACGGTAACCTTTTCCCAGACGGCAGTTTCGAATCTGGAATCGGGCGCGGTGACGCTGCAGGTTAAGGCGGGTGATACCTTTACGGTTAAGGACTGTCTCTATGGTCTGCTTTTAAAATCGGCAAATGAGGTGGCAAACGGACTGGCGGAGCATGTGTCCGGCAGTGTCAGCGCGTTTGCGGATAAGATGAATGAGAAGGCAGCGTCCTTAGGATGCACGCATACGCATTTTGCAAACCCGAATGGTCTGAACAATGCGAACCATTTTACAACCGCACATGATATGGCGCTGATTGCAAATGCTGCATTCAATAATGCGACGGTGCGTCAGGTTGCATCGACCCTGCATTACGATTTCCCGGCGACTGCCAGCGTGCCGACGGTGCGGACGCTTACGATGGGACATAAGATGCTCAATCCGGCAAATTCTCAGTACTATGAGGGAATCATAGGCGGAAAGACCGGTTATACTTCCCTGGCAGGCAACACGCTGGTAACGTGTGCAGAGCGGAATGGCGTGCGCCTGATTGCAGTTGTTTTAAAGAGTTCGCAGACCCATTATGACGATACGAAGAAGCTGCTGGACTATGGTTTTGCAGTGGCGGGAAGCGCATCCGGCACACCGGCTGGCACGAACACCTCGGTATCGGATGCGGCGAACAACAGTACGTCAAATTCCAGCAAGCCGTCCGGCAATACGACCAGCAAAAATACCTCTTCTTCCGGCAGTCAGGGCGGACCGGGTAGCTCTGGATCTGGCAATACAGCTGCTCAGGGTGATGGTGCGTGGCAGCAGTTTGGAAATGAATGGAAATACCTGAAAGCAAACGGAACCTACGCGGCAAATGAGAGTCTACTGATCAAGGGGGAGACATACTATTTCCATGCAGATGCGTGGATGGCGCGTGACTGGCAGATGGTAAACGGCTCCTGGCATTATTATACCGAAAGCGGGGCTATGGCGAAGAGCCGCTGGATTCAGACGAATGGATACTGGTATTATGTGAGTGCTGACGGAGCATTGTTTGTCAATGGAACGACACCGGACGGATATAGAGTCGATGCGAATGGTGTCTGGATTCAGAAATAAAGAAGAGCATAAAACGGAGCCGACCGGCAGAAAAGACCGGGGCGGTTCCGTTTTTCACAGCTCTGCGGCCGCAAAAAGACCGGCGGCACAGCTGGCAGATGGGGGTGATGTTATTATAGTGTGATCAATTCATACTCCCGGCTTCCCAGACCGATCTTCTCCGCGTGTGCCAGGCAGCTTTTCCACTCAGATTCTGGTGTGGAATTTGTGAAATGGTCATGGTGATCGTGGAAATCCGGATCAGCAAGATGTTTTGCAAGCTGGCTGCCCGGCATCGGAGCAGCGGCCAGACAGGCGTCCACACAGGCCTGATCGAGTGCCAGCGGATCGAAAGAAGCAAACATACCAAGATTTGGAAGGATCGGTACGTCATTTTCACCGTGGCAGTCGCAGTTCGGGGAGACGTCAACGACCAGGGAAATATGGAAGTTTGGACGTCCATCCACAACGGCTTTTGTGTATTCCGCCATACGGCAGTTTAACAGCTCGTTGGCTGCGTTGTTGTCAAATTCGATCGCGTCAAAATTGCAGGCGCCGAGACACCGTCCGCAGCCGACGCAGTGCTCAGCATCCACGTGCATTTTTCTGGAGGCTTCATCGAAAACGAGACCGCCGTTGGCACATTCCTTCTGACAGCGGCGGCAGCCCCGGCAGAGCTTTTCCTTGACGTGTGGTTTTCCACTGCTGTGCTGATCGGTCTTACCGGCGCGAGAACCGCAGCCCATGCCGATATTTTTGATCGTACCGCCGAAGCCGGTCATCTCATGTCCCTTGAAATGGGTCAGGCTGATAAAGACATCGGCGTCCATGACGGCGCGGCCGATCTTAGCTTCTTTGATGTATTCGCCTCCGGCCACCGGAACAGCGATGTCATCGGTGCCTTTTAATCCATCACCGATGATGATTGGACATCCAACAGTCAACGGGGTAAATCCGTTTTCCCAGGCGCATTCCAGGTGCTCGAGCGCATTCTTGCGGCTGCCTGGATACATCGTATTGCAGTCTGTTAAAAATGGTTTGCCGCCCAGCTCTTTGATGACATCAACAACGGCTTTGGCATAATTCGGACGCAGATAACTGATATTTCCAAGTTCACCAAAGTGCATCTTGATAGCGACAAATTTACCATCCATATCGATGGAACCGATCCCGGCTTTACGGATCAGTTTTTTTAATTTGGCAGGGAGACCGTCGCCAAATGCAATGGTGTGGAAATCTGTAAAATACACCTTTGCTTTTTCGGTTTTTGACATATGAATACCTCCTGATAGATGGCTTTTTTTGATTTTTTATCTCAGTCGAGAAGACTCCCACCTCTTTAGGTGGCGAGTAATAGTAAAGTGATAAAAATATCCATTCTATTATACCGGAATCGGGTGGATGTGTCAAAAATTTACTTTTCTTTTTAATGTAGTTCCTATATAATAGGAAAATACGGAAAAAGCAGATTTCAGCTGCAGGGGGGATTCTGGCAAGATACCTGTATCTGGAAACCTGCTTTTGAAAATACGAGGGGACTTGTCTGCATAGAAGGGACAGTGACCCGGGCAGGAGATGACAGTATGAGAAATGCACCGGTTATCTATATCGTGGTGCCTTGCTACAATGAAGAGGAAGTTCTGCCATTGACGGCAGAATTTTTAGGTAAAAAATTAGATGATTTAACCCGCAGCCGCCGGATTCATCCGGGAAGCCGGGTGCTGATGGTAGACGACGGTTCGAAGGATAGAACATGGAAGCTGATCGAGGAACTCCATGAGAAGGACGAGCGGTTTGCAGGTGTGAAGCTGAGCCGCAACCGCGGTCATCAGAACGCGCTTTTAGCCGGGCTTTTTGAGGCGGCGAGACGGCGGTGTGACGCGGCGATCTCGATGGATGCCGATCTGCAGGATGATGTGGACGCATGCGACGCGATGATCGAGCGGTATATGGCTGGCTGTGACATCGTGTACGGTGTGCGCCGCCACAGGGCGACGGATACATTTTTTAAGCGTACAACTGCGCTGGGATTTTATAAGATTATGAATGCGCTGGGAGCGAACACCGTGTATAATCATGCGGATTACCGCCTGATGAGCCGGAGGGCACTGGAAGGGCTGGCGGAATTTTCGGAGGTCAATCTGTTTCTGCGCGGGATTGTCCCGATGATCGGTTATCCGTCCGATGTGGTATATTATGACCGTAAAGAGCGGGCAGCAGGGGAGAGCAAATATCCGCTGAAAAAGATGCTGGCTTTTGCCATCGAGGGCATTACTTCGCTGAGCACGAAGCCGATCCGGATGATTACGTTCATGGGAATTGCGGCATTTTTTGTCAGTATTGGATTCCTTATCTGGGCGGTGGTTGATTTCTTCCGGGGCAATACGATCACTGGTTGGGCGAGCATGATGGTATCGATCTGGTTTATCGGCGGACTGCTTCTTCTCTCGGTCGGAATCGTCGGAGAGTATGTCGGAAAGATTTATCTGGAGTCAAAGCACCGCCCGCGCTATATCATTGAGAGCCGCACGCCGGATCGCATCCGCGAGCGTGAGAAAGGGCGCAGCCGGAAACAGGAGATGCCAGGAGAAAATTTGCGCCGCAGCCGTGCAGAAGCACGGGAACTCCAGACATCAAAAAGAAGAGAAGCTGTGCAAAAACCGGAGCAGGAGTGAAATAGCTCTAAAAAATAGCTCTTAAAAATTTAGGAAACACTTGACAAACCCGGAAAATGGGTGTATCTTCATAAACATATAATTCCTATCAGGAATAAGGGAATATAAGCTGAAAGGGGACAGGTCCGATGCGTCAGAGTAAAGCCATGCAGATGAATATGATGATGAACGGCATGTGTATGATGTGCTGTCATATTTGTGTGCATGAAAGACGGAACGGGCTGGTCGGATAGACCTGTAAGTATAGCATAGGAAGCCGCGATCCGTACTGGATCCGCGGCTTTTTTGTGTCATAGGAAATTCCTTGGAATTCCTTATGACACAAAAAGGCACTAACTGCTTCCTGTGACAAAAAAACAGTAGTGGCATCTTTTATGCGACAGGGTATCAATGCTGTATATTCGGAAAAAGAGAGGGGAAAAGACCATGGAGCAGAGAAAGGAAGCGATCATCTGCCTGGAAGGACTGGGAAAGCAATTCCAGACAACGAACGGAACGGTAACCGCGTTAGATGATATTAACCTGGAAATCCTGAAGGGCGAGATTTTTGGAATTATCGGTCTGTCAGGTGCAGGAAAGAGTACGCTGGTCCGGTGTATCAATTATCTGGAGATACCGACGGCGGGACGGGTTATTTTTGAGGGACAGAACCTGTCGATGATGAAGGAGTCGGAGATTCGGAAAGCCAGACAGTCGATGGGGATGATTTTCCAGCAGTTCAATCTTCTGGCACAGAGAAATGTACTCCAGAATGTGTGCTTTCCGATGGAGATTGCCGGTGTCCCGAAAGCAGAGGCGAAGAAACGGGCGGCTGAGCTTTTAAAATTAGTCGGTCTGGAAGAACGGATGAAGGCATATCCGGCACAGCTCTCCGGCGGACAGAAACAGCGAGTGGCGATTGCACGCGCGATGTCCACGAACCCGAAGGTGCTGCTTTGCGATGAGGCGACGAGTGCGCTCGACCCGAATACGACAAAATCGATTTTGGAGCTTCTCAAGAAGATTAACCGCGAACTCGGTATTACTGTGATCGTGATTACCCATGAGATGGCAGTTATTGAGTCTATCTGTGATCGTGTGGCGATCATCGACCACAGCCACATTGCAGAGTCTGGCAAGGTATCAGAGATTTTCTCTGGTCCGAAGTCGGAGATTGGGCGGCAGCTGATTTTAGGAGAGACGGCAGGGCAGAAGACAAGCTTTGCCAGAGCGCGTCAGATCCGCGTTATTTTCAATGGACAGGAATCTTCGGAGCCAATTATTTCTAATATGGTATTAGCCTGCAAGGTTCCGGTCAATATCCTTCTCGCGGATACCCACGATATTGGGGGCAAGGCGATGGGACAGATGCTTCTGCAGCTCCCGGAGGACGAGGTAGATGCAGGGCGTATCTGCAATTATTTAAAAACGGTCGGTGTGACCTATGAGGAGGTGCGCTAAGATGGTATTTGATGCGAAGACAGTCAGTATGCTGGTAAAAGAGACCTGGAGAACCTTATATATGGTAGGTCTTTCTTCCCTGATTTCTTATTTGATCGGCATCCCGCTCGGCGTGGCGCTGGTTGTAACCGATAAAGACGGCATCCGTCCGGTGCCGCTGTTCAACAAAGTGGCGGGCGTGATTGTCAACCTGCTCCGTTCGGTGCCGTTTATCATCCTGTTAGCGATGGTAATGCCGCTGACCCGCGCGATCGTGGGAAAGACGATCGGAGCAAATGCGGCAGTTGTACCGCTGGTAATCGCGGCGTTCCCGTACATCAGCCGTATGGTAGAGGCATCATTAAAGGAAATTGATGCAGGCGTGATTGAAGCAGCAAAATCAATGGGCGCTTCAACCTGGCAGATTATTTTCAAGGTGCTGCTTCCGGAGTCCAAGCCGTCCCTGTTAGTCGGCGCGGCGATTTCGATCACGACAATCCTCGGATATTCCGCGATGGCAGGCTGTGTCGGCGCCGGCGGTCTGGGCGATGTGGCGATCCGATATGGATACCACCGTTATCAGGCAGATATGATGCTGATTACCGTTGTGATTCTGGTTATTATCGCACAGCTGATTCAGGAGATCTTTACGCGGAGTTCGAGAAGAAGTGATAAGAGAATCCGTTAATAAGATATTTACAGAAATGAAATGCAGCCTATCGTCTGTGGCAGATGCAGGACATTTCTGAAATATAAATTTAAAGTAACTGTTCAGTAGGTCTGCGCATTTACTGCGCTGACCATACGAAAACATGGACCAGCAGGCAAAAATCCCATTGCCGTAGGCAATTTTTAATGGATTTTTGCGTGTGACTGTGAAGGTACTGAACAGCTACAATTTAAACACACAAAGAGGAGGAAATCACTATGAAAAAATCATTCTTAGGAACCACATTCCTGGCACTGCTGGCAGCTGCATCCTTAGCAGGCTGCTCTTCCAGCTCGAATGAGACAACTGCTGAGACCGCTGCAGAGACAGCAGAGGAGAGCACCGCAGAGGCTAAAGAGGCAGACGGCGATCTGGAGAAGCTGGTAGTAGGTGCAAGCCCGGCACCGCACGCTGAGATCCTGGAAGCTGCAAGAGACCTTCTGGCAGACAAGGGCTACGATCTGGAGATCGTAGAGTATACTGATTATGTACAGCCGAACAACGCACTGGAGTCCGGCGATCTGGATGCAAACTACTTCCAGCACAAACCATATCTCGATACCTTTAATGAGGAGAATGGCACTCATCTGGTAAGTGCAGGCGCAATCCATTATGAGCCATTCGGCATCTACGCAGGCAAGAGCGATTCTTTAGATGAGCTGGCTGACGGCGCAGAGGTTCTTGTGCCGAACGATGTAACCAATGAGGCAAGAGCACTTCTGCTTCTTCAGGATCAGGGTCTTCTGACACTGAAAGAGGATGCAGGTCTGACCGCAACTATCAATGATATTACAGAGAACCCGAAGAACCTGGATATCGTAGAGCTTGAGGCAGCACAGCTTCCGCGTTCCTTACAGGATGCGGATATCGCAGTTATCAACGGAAATTACGCAATCGAGGCTGGTTTAAAGGTAACCGATGCTCTGGCAGTAGAGTCTTCTGACTCTCTGGCAGCCCAGACATACGGAAATGTCGTAGCAGTCCGTGAAGGTGACGAGGAGAGCGACAAGACAAAAGCTCTGATGGAAGTCCTGACAAGCGATGATATCAAAGAGTTCATCGAGACGAAGTATGATGGAGCGGTTGTTCCGCTGTTTTAATTGACGGCAGGAATTTGATTACAGCAGCGAAATGGGGAAGAGGCGGATGCTTTGCGGTGAAAACCGCAGGCGGAGGCCTCTTCTTTCTATTTATGGGAATGTGCGTCAGATGAAAAACGTTTTGCGTGAATTTTTTAGAATCATGTGATAAAATAAAACAAAAAATGGATAAAGGTGACAGGTGGGTGATAAGAATGGGAATTCATATACAGAATAGGAAAAAGGGCTTTACGTTGGCGGAGCTTTTGGTAGTCGTTGCGATTGTTGCCATTTTAGCTGCAATTTCTGGCATCAGAATTTACCAACCTGTGCCGAAAACCTTGACATTTTCCTGAAAAACCTCTATGATAACAAGGAACTGAAAAATGAAAGGCAGTGAAGAAGAGGAGTACACATAGAAGCCCTGACAGAGAGAACCGCGCAGGTTGAGAGACGGTTCCGGGAAACGGATGTGGAAGGTAGCTTCGGAGCCGGATTTCTGAAAAACCGCGTTCTGCTATGACTTAGGAATGCTGTGAAAGAGAGTGGTGGATAAGAGATCCCGGGAGTTCCCGTTATAGAATCAAGAGGATTGGGGTAAAGTCTGGATGTGTGCAAAGAAAACACCGGCAGGCGGAAATCCTGATTGAATTAAGGTGGTACCGCGTATATGACGCCCTTTGCAGATGATATGTCTGCAAGGGGTTTTTTCATTTCATAGGAAATTACGTCCTATGAAACAAAAAACGCTCCGCGAGGATGCGCACTCGCGCGAAGCAGAAACATGCCGCAAGCGACCGCGCTCGGCGCGAGAATGTGCCAAGGCACATTCTTTTCATAGGAAACGCGCTTCGGAAAGGACAAAACAGATGAAAAAACAGGGTCCGCTGACAAGCTGTGATACGTGCGGCAATTATGTCTATGACGATGATTATGGGTATTATCTGTGCGAGGCAGATCTGGATGAGGACGAGATGGCGGCATTTTTAAGCAACCAGCGTTTTGTCTGCCCGTACTACCAGACGGATGATGAGTACAAGATTGTCCGGAAACAGATGTAAGAAACTGCATCGGAAATTACACAAAATGAAGGTAAATAAGATGCGGTTCATGATAGAATGCGAGGATAAACAGCATTTGATGAGTTAAAACACAAAAGGAGAATCGATCAATGAAAGAACTGGAAAAGACATATAATCCGGCGGATATTGAAGATCGCCTGTATCAGAAATGGCTGGACAGCAAATATTTCCACGCCGATGCAGAGCGCGGACGCAGAAACGGCAAGAAGCCGTTCACGATTGTGATGCCGCCGCCAAATATTACCGGACAGCTTCATATGGGACATGCGCTGGATAACACCATGCAGGATATCCTGATCCGTTACAAGAGAATGCAGGGCTATGAGGCACTGTGGCAGCCGGGTACCGACCATGCGCGATCGCAACGGAGGTTAAGGTTATCAATAAGCTGAAAGAGCAGGGCATTGACAAGCATGATCTGGGTCGTGAGGGCTTCCTGGAGAAAGCATGGGAGTGGAAAGAAGAGTACGGCAGCCGTATCGTAAAACAGCTTCACAAGCTGGGTTCCTCCGCTGACTGGGACCGCGAGCGTTTCACGATGGACGAGGGCTGTTCCGAGGCGGTTCTGGAAGTATTTACCAGACTGTATGAAAAAGGTTATATTTACAAGGGATCCCGTATCATCAACTGGTGCCCGGTCTGCCAGACTTCCATTTCGGATGCCGAGGTAGAGCATGAGGAGCAGGACGGCTTTTTCTGGCACATTAATTACCCGATCGTCGGCGAAGAGGGACGTTTCGTCGAGATCGCAACCACCCGTCCGGAGACGCTGTTAGGCGATACTGCGGTAGCTGTCAACCCGGAGGATGAGCGCTACAAGGATATCGTAGGCAAGATGTTAAAACTGCCTCTGACCGACCGAGAGATTCCGGTCATCGCGGATGAGTATGTAGATAAAGAGTTCGGTACCGGCTGCGTAAAGATCACACCGGCACATGACCCGAACGACTTTGAGGTAGGAAAACGCCACAACCTGGAAGAGATCTGCATCATGAATGACGATGCAACCATCAGCGTACCGGGCAAATATCAGGGCATGGACCGCTACGAGGCGAGAAAAGCCATGGTAGAGGATCTGAAGGAAATGGGACTTTTAGTCAAAGTCGTTCCGCATTCCCACAACGTAGGTACCCACGACCGCTGCGGCACAACCGTAGAGCCGATGGTAAAACCGCAGTGGTTTGTCAAGATGGAAGAGATGGCGAAACCGGCGGTAGAGGCACTTAAATCCGGCAGACTTAAATTCGTTCCGGAGAGTTTCGGAAAGACGTATCTGCACTGGCTTGAGGGCATCCGTGACTGGTGCATTTCCCGTCAGCTCTGGTGGGGACACCGGATTCCGGCTTATTATTGTGATGACTGCGGCGAGATGACCGTTGCCAAGTGTGCACCGGCGGTATGCCCGAAATGCGGCGGCACCCACCTGCATCAGGATGAGGATACGCTGGATACCTGGTTCTCCTCCGCCCTGTGGCCGTTCTCCACGCTCGGCTGGCCGAAGGATACACCGGAATATGAATATTTCTATCCGACCGACGTGCTGGTAACCGGATACGATATCATTTTCTTCTGGGTTATCCGTATGGTATTCTCTGGTCTGGAGCAGACGGGCAAAGAGCCGTTCCACACCGTCCTGATCCACGGTCTGGTACGCGACTCCCAGGGACGCAAGATGAGTAAATCCCTTGGAAATGGTATCGATCCGCTCGAGGTTATCGACAAGTACGGCGCCGATGCACTTCGTATGACCCTGATGACCGGTAACGCACCGGGCAACGATATGCGCTTCTATTGGGAACGTGTGGAAGCAAGCCGTAACTTTGCAAACAAGGTATGGAATGCATCCCGTTTCATCATGATGAACATTGAGAAAGCGCCGGTAACGGATGTGAAGCTTTCTGACCTGCAGATGGCTGACCGCTGGATCCTCTCCAAGGTCAACACGCTGGCAAAAGATGTTACCGAGAACATGGATAAGTACGAGCTGGGAATCGCCCTCCAGAAGGTTTACGATTTCATCTGGGAGGAGTTCTGCGACTGGTACATCGAGATGGTAAAACCGAGACTCTGGTCCGAGGAAGACACCACCAAGGCCGCTGCACTCTGGACCCTGAAAACGGTTCTGATCCAGTCCTTGAAACTGCTGCATCCATATATGCCGTTCATCACCGAGGAAATCTTCTGCAATCTGCAGGATGAGGAACCGTCCATCATGATTTCTTCCTGGCCGGAGTACAAGGATGAGTGGAATTTCGCAGACGAGGAGAAAGCTGTAGAGACGATCAAGGATGCAGTCCGCGCGATCCGCGGCGTCCGCACATCCATGAACGTACCGCCGAGCAAGAAGGCAAAAGTATACGTTGTATCAGAGGATCCGGAAGTTCTGGCCATCTTCGAGCACAGCCGTGTCTTCTTCGCAACTCTTGGCTATGCGAGCGAGGTTGTCCTTCAGAAGGACAAGAGCGGAATCGCAGACGATGCCGTATCGGCTGTGACTGCAAAGGCAACCATCTATATGCCGTTTGCAGAGCTGGTGGATCTGGACAAGGAGATCGAGCGTCTGACCAAGGAAGAGGAGAAGCTGAAAAAAGAGCTTGCCCGTTCCGAGGGCATGTTAAGTAATGAAAAGTTCGTCAGCCGCGCACCGGAGGCAAAGATTGCCGAAGAGCGTGAGAAGCTGGAGAAATACCGCCAGATGATGGCACAGGTACAGGAGCGCCTGGCACAGCTGCGGAAATAGTTGAATATGAAGTAAAAGGCAGGATCGAGAGATCCGCCTGATGCGTGAAATAAGCCGATGTGTATGGGGAAAACTATATGCATTGGCTTATTTGCAAAGAAGGAACCGAAATTATTCTGTTTTTTATCTCAGTCGAGAAGACTCCCACCTCTTCTGGTGGTGAGTAATAGCAAATTTGTCTCAGTGGGAGTCCATTCTCCGACTGAGATAAACGCTCCGCGAGGATGCGCAGTGATTCTGTAAAGAATATGTCAGCTCGCTGACCAGAATCACGCGCCAAGTCTCACGGACGTTCGACTTGAATTGTTTGGAAGGTGCGTTCTGTGAAAAAACAAAAAATGTACCTTGATAGGTTTCTGCGCTGAGGAAGGAAAACGCCCGGGAAAATGGCGGACTGCATGGAATTCCTATTGACAAAGTAGGAATTCCGCATTACAATCACTGATAAACCAATTAAAATAATATGAAATAAGAAAAATATATAAAAAACAAATTTGCTGATATAGCAAATAGACACAGGAGGATGACATCGTGGCTTATCAGATAGAGACAACTTGTATTTGCGGAGATCCGGAAACTTCTAAAAACCATTCTTTTGGCGCTGTTTCAGTACCGATTTACCAGACGGCGACTTTTGCCCACCCGGGTATTGGGGAATCGACCGGTCATAATTATACGCGTGAGAGCAACCCGACCAGAGACGAGCTGGAAAAGACGGTTTCGGCGCTGGAAGGAGCGGTTGATACCGTTGCCTGCACATCCGGTATGGCGGCGATCTCGCTGATGATGGAGCTGTTTGACAGTGGCAGCCATTTTGTATGTACCGAGGATCTGTATGGCGGTTCCGTCCGTATTTTTGAGGCACTGGAAAAGAAGCGCGGTTTTTCATTTTCCTATATAAATACAGCCGATGTGGAGGCGGTTGAGAAGGCGATCACGGATCAGACGAAGGCACTCTACATCGAGACACCGAGCAACCCGACGATGCAGGTGACCGATCTGGCGGAAATGAGCCGTCTGGCGACGAAGCACGGACTGCTTCTGATCGTGGACAATACCTTCCTGTCCCCGTATCTGCAGAATCCGATCGCGCAGGGCGCGGATCTGGTTGTCCACAGTGGCACGAAGTTTTTAGGCGGTCACAATGATACGCTGGCTGGATTTTTATGTACGCCGATCAAGGCGCTGGCAGAACAGATCCGGTATCTGTTCAAGACGATCGGAAGCGGACTTTCTCCGTTTGATTCTTTCTTAGTTCTGCGCGGCATCAAGACTCTGTCAGTGCGTGTGGAACGGCAGCAGGAGAATGCGATGAAGATCGCGAGCTGGCTGAAAGAGCAGAAAAAAGTAACGGATGTCTACTATGTAGGACTTCCGGAGCATCCGGGTTATGAGATCAACCAAAAACAGAGCCGCGGCGCGGGCAGCATGATTTCGTTCCGCACTGATACAGAGGAGACGGCGAGAAAGGTGCTGGAGCGCGTGAAGCTTATTTCCTATGCGGAGAGTCTGGGCGGCGTGGAGTCCCTGATTACCTATCCGATGCTGCAGACACACGGCGATGTGCCGGTTGAGATCCGGGAACGTCTTGGAATTACGGAGACATTTTTACGTCTGTCTGTCGGTATTGAAAATGTGGATGATCTGATTGCGGATCTGGAACAGGCGTTAGCGTAAAAAGAGGATAACTGTTCAGTAGGTCTGCGCATTTACTGCGCTGACCGTACGAAAACATGGGCCAGCAGGCAAAAATCCCATTGCCGTAGGCAATTTTTAATGGATTTTTGCGCGTGACTGTGAAGGGACTGAACAGTTACAAAAGAGGATAGATATGTCTGGTATCGGTTTTGCATGGGCAGTGGGATATGGGCATGGATGACAGGATGCCAGAGTGAAAACCGTTCATTGACAGGAACGATGGATTGGGAGGAAAATGCATGAAATACGATTTTGACAAAGTGGTGGACCGGCATGGTACCAACTGTTTAAAATATGATTTTGCCATCGAGCGAGGAAAACCAGCGGATATTTTACCGCTTTGGGTGGCTGATATGGATTTTCAGACGGCTCCGGCGATTTTAGAGCGGCTGGAAGAGACAGTAAAACATGGTATTTTCGGCTACAGTGATGGAAAAGAGGGCTATTTTGCGGCAGTCCAGAACTGGTACCGGGAGCGCTTTGGCTGGGAGACGAAACCGGAGTGGCTGGTGAAGACACCGGGCGTTGTATTCGCGCTGGCGGCGGCTGTCCGGGCGTATACGAAGGAAGGCGACGGCGTGCTTCTGCAGCAGCCGGTTTACTATCCATTTTCGGAAGTAATTACGGACAATGGACGTAAGATTGTCAACAGCCCGCTGAAAATCACGGATGGCTATTACACGATGGATTTTGACGACCTGGAAACGAAGATCGTCGAAAATAAGGTAAAATTGTTCCTGCTTTGCAGTCCGCACAACCCGGTCGGACGTGTCTGGAGCGAGGAAGAACTGCGCCGGGTTGGCGAGATTTGCCTGCGTCACGGTGTGCTCGTGGTCAGTGATGAGATCCACAGTGATTTTACCCGCGAGGGACATCCACACACAGTATTTGCGAAGCTGGGTGCAGAGTTTGAGCAGAACTGCCTGATCTGCACGGCACCGTCCAAGACGTTCAATCTGGCGGGACTGCAGATTTCCAATATCTTTGTGCCGAACCCAGAGCTTCGGAAGAAACTCTTAAAGGAGATCACGGCGGCAGGCTACAGCCAGGTCGGTCTGATGGGACTGGTAGCATGCCAGGCGGCGTATGAAGAGGGAGCGGAGTGGCTTGCACAGCTAAAAGCGTATCTGGAGGAGAACCGGAAGTTTGTGAAGGCGTATCTGGAAGAGCATCTGCCGGAAATCCGTCTGATCGAGCCGGAGGGAACCTACCTTCTGTGGCTGGATTTTAAGGCGCTTCATTTGAATGAAAAAGAGCTGGAACATCTGATCGTGGACAAGGCACATCTGTGGCTGGACAGCGGCGCGATGTTCGGACCGGACGGCGAGGGCTTCGAGCGGATCAATATCGCATGCCCGCGGGTGACGGTGGAGAAAGCGCTGAAGCAGCTGGAAGCGGCGATCCGCGGATAAAATTGATTGGGTCACGAATCAGAACCCGTATAAATAAAACCTGCCGCAGGCAGACTGTATCCCCCATATAAACAGTCTGTCTGCGGCAGGTTTTTTGACTTCATAGGAACATTATTTTATGAGAACCGGAACACCGCAGTTCCATACGCCGGAAGCGGGTACGCGAAGGAGTATGGCTGTCCGTCACATTCGCTCTTGATGGAGCGGTAATGGCTGATCTTATCGCCGCGCTTGTAGTAGCCGTGTTCCTGGTCAAGCAGCAGCGTGTAGGTGCCGCGTTTCGGAACACCGACGCGGTAATCGTCGCGGTCTACCGGGGTGAAGTTGCAGATGAAGAGAAGATTCTTTTTCTGTGTTTCATCGCGGCGGATAAAGCTGAAAATACTGCGGTCTCCGTCGTTGGCGTTGATCCACTGGAAGCCGTCATACTCCTCGTCCAGGCGGTAGAGCGCCGGATATTTGTGGTAGAGCGTCAAAAGTCCTTTCACATAATTCTGGAGGTCGGCATGGAACGGCTCTTTCGTAAGGTACCAGTCGAGGGAGACTTTTTCATCCCATTCATGGAACTGACCGAAATCCTGTCCCATGAAGAGAAGTTTCTTGCCCGGATGTCCGAGCATGAAAGTGTAGCCGACTTTCAGGTTGGCAAATTTATCCTCGTATTCGCCCGGCATTTTGTTGATCATCGAGCATTTGAGGTGGACGACCTCGTCGTGCGAGAGCACCAGAATGAAGTTTTCGCTGGTGCAGTAGGTGATGCCGAAGGTCATTTTGTTGTGGTTAAATTTACGGAAATACGGGTCGAGCTTCATGTATTCGAGGAAGTCATGCATCCAGCCCATATTCCATTTGAAGGTAAATCCAAGACCGTCCTCCTCCGGGCTCTTGGTAACGTTCGGCCAGGCGGTGGATTCCTCGGCAATGATGATGGCGCCGTCCTTCCGGCCGCGGATCACGCTGTTTAAATGTTTGAAAAACTCGATGGCTTCGAGGTTTTTGTTGTCGCCATATTTATTTGGTACCCACTGTCCGTCCTGGCGCCCATAGTCTAAGTAAAGCATGGAAGCGACGGCGTCCACGCGCAGACCGTCGATGTGGTATTCATCGAGCCAGTAGAGCGCGTTGGCGATCAGAAAATTGGATACCTCGTTTTTGGCATAATCAAAGACCTTGGTACCCCAGTCCGGGTGCTCGCCTTTGCGCGGGTCGGCATACTCATAGAGCGCCTGTCCGTCGAAATCGGCAAGTCCATGTGCATCCTTCGGAAAATGCGCCGGAACCCAGTCTAGGATGACACCGATGCCTTTTTTATGTAAGTAATTGACGAAATACATAAATTCCGTCGGGGTTCCGTAGCGGGAGGTCGGGGCAAAATAGCCGGTTACCTGATATCCCCAGGAGCCGTCATACGGATGTTCGGCGATTCCCATGAGCTCTACATGGGTGTAGCCCATTTCCAGGACATAGTCAGCCAGCTCATGCGCGGCTTCCATGTAAGTGTAATAACCGTCCTTTTCCGGGCGGTTTTTCTTTTTCCAGGATCCTAAGTGAACTTCGTAGATAGAGATTGGCGCCTTGACCGGATCGGTGCCCGCGCGCGATTCCATCCATTTGGAATCGTTCCATTTGAAGCCGCGGATATCGGCGGTCACGGAAGCGGTTCCCGGACGGTATTCTGCCGAAAATGCATATGGATCTGCCTTAAATAAAATCGTTCCCGTGTGCGTGGTGATGGCGAATTTGTAGAGCTGTCCCACGCCAAGTCCCGGTACGAAGAGCTCGTAAATGCCGCTGTCTGCGACCGGCTTCATCGGGGTTGCATCCGGATTCCAGGCGTTGAAGTCGCCGACCAGGCTGACGGCGGCTGCGTGCGGCGCCCAGACCGCGAAATAGTAGCCGTCCTGTCCGCGATATGTATAAGGGTGTGCGCCCAGCTTGTGGTAGAGCTGGTAGTGGCGGCCTTCTCCGAAGAGATACCGATCAAGCTCGCCGATCACGCCAAGTCCCTCTGTCTTTGGTTTTTTCGATGTGGTTCGTTTAGTAGTGGAAGCTGCTTTTTTCATAAGGTTACCCCTCCGTGATTCCGAGAATAACAGCGCTGTTACCCTCTAATTCTATCTGAATTTTGTTTGTATTCTTATCGATCAAAAACGATTTTCCGGTAATCAGATCCGTAGCTTGTTCCGCTGTCGTGTGGAATGGAAGTGGAACTTGTAAATAAGCGGCGTTGTCATCGTTGTTGGCAGCGGTAAGGATCGCCTGGTGGTCACCGTGTCTGGCAAATGCGTACTGCCGGTTTGTCAGCAGAAGTTCCTGATAACGCCCACCGTGAAGCGCCGGTTCGGCGGCGTGGATGGCGGCGAGTTTCTGGATCAGAAGTGTAAGCGGTGTCACGGTGCCTGCGCTGGTATCTGTGTTTGAGCCTGTGGTGCTTGAAGTGGTCTGGCAGCAGGTGTTTGCGCCTGCGTGTATGTTTGGGCCTGTGGCGCTCGAAAAGCTCTGGCAGTTGCCATCTGTGCGGATGCCGGTGTTTTGTCCGTCGCTGGTCTGCATTTCTTCTGCAAGCGGTCTCGGCGGCAGGATTCTCGGACGGAGTTCCGTATCAGAGTTGTGTCCGCGGCGTCCCTGAATGCCCCATTCACTTCCATAATAGATGGACGGAATGCCCGGAAGAGTGAACAGCAGCGTATAAAGCGGCGCAAGATGTGCCGGATTTAACAGTTTGCTTGCGATCCGGTCTTCGTCGTGGTTGTCCACAAAGGTGTAGAGATCCCGCCCCACCGCTTCGAGGCGGCGGACATTGTGTGCCAGTTCGAAATAATTGTGGTCGTTGTGCGCGGAATAGATACTTTTGTGCATCTCGTAGTTGGTGACGGAATGAAGCATCTGCGGATTGACCCAGCGGGCGTATTCGCCGTGGATGACTTCGCCCATCAGCCAGAATTCCGGCTTGATTTCATTTGCCAGCCGGCGCAGTTCCTGCATAAATTCAAAGGAAAGATCGCCCGCGCAGTCGAGGCGGATACCGTCGATGTCAAATTCCTGCACCCAGAAACGGACAGTGTCAAGCAGATAGTTCCGCACTTCCGGGTTTCGGTGGTTTAAGCAGGGAAGCTCCCAGATGCCGTGCCAGGATTCATAGCCGAAGGAATCGCCCGGCGGGCTGCCCCAGCCGAAATTGACGTTCCTGTACCATCCGGCGTAAGGGGACTGGTCACGGTGCGCCTGCAGGTCGCGGAAGGCGAAAAATTCGCGACCGGTGTGGTTGAACACGCCGTCCACGACGACGCGGATGCCATGCTCATGGCAGCAGTCCACGAAAGATCGGAACGAAACGTTGGTTCCCAGCCACCGGTCGATGAGCCGGAAATCGCGGGTATCATAGCCGTGCGTGGATGATTCAAACAGCGGTCCGATGTAAATCGCGGAAATATGCAGGCTCTCTAAATAGGGAATCCACTGCATCAGTTCGTCCATGCGGGAATCGGAGGAAACGTCCCTGGTGCCATCCGCTGTCCCATCGGAGACAGGATAGGGATTGGCAAACGGTGCTCCGGTCATTCCCAGAGGATACATATGGTAAAAGATAGCTTTGTCGTACCAGGCTGTCATGAGAAAGGTCCTCCTTGTGTCGGTTAAATGGTATTTTCCTGTTGTTTAATATGTCGTAAAAGGAACTGATACCGGAGGTGTGCGGCTTTCAGTTCGTAGATATAGCAGTCAATCAGAGTCGGATCGACGACCTCTTCAAAATGGTTGAAAACGGTGTTGATCGTGCTCATGGTCTGTCGCAGTTCTGTCAGCAGCTCCGGGTCAGGGTGGGCGGAAAAAATGTCCGTGCTGGTGCTCCCGGAGCAGTGGGTGCGGTTGTGCTTCATGGTTTGATGCTCTCTTTCTGAATCCTATAAATTGGTACAACGATCAGTATATTCAGAAAATGGAAAGATATGCATCCTGGTTCAGGCGTTCATGGAAAGCACGGATTCCAGCAGATGTCCGAGCTGCATCAATTTCCGGGTGCTGTCTTCGATCGAGAGGTAATAATAATTGCAGGTTCCCTCCCGGTGGACGTCGATCAGCCCGGCTGTCTTTAAGATCTTCAAATGGTGGGAAACTGCCGGGCGCGACAGGCTGGTCCGTTCGGTGATTTCCCGGACATTTAAGCCGTGCGGACGGGGCTGGGTGGGCAGGCTGATTGGACGGTCATCGTTTTTATCCGGCTGATTTGTGTTCATAGGGGTGTTTTTTGTGCGTCCCGTGAGGGCTTCGTCCGTCAGTGCTTCGATGATCGTCAGCCGTATTTCATCACCCAGTGCGATAAAAAGAGGCATACAGGTATGAAAATGCTGTTTAAGTTCTATTCCTTTTTTCATCGCGGCTCCTCCTTCTATAATGGTTTAAAAATTTAAACTAATAGTATTTTACCATTTTTTGTTTCGTCAGTCAATGGAAAGGAAAATGCTGGAATGGGTATTTATAGATAAAAAATAAAGAGATATTTTGGCAATTATTTTCAAATAACGAAATTGTCTAGCTAAAATAATGGGTTCAGATGCACAAAGTTTTTGAGATGTTTTTGGCGCATATTTCGGGTGTTTTGGGATTGACTTTTGATCAAAAACTGTTCATAATGGAGGAACATTCATGGATGGGTTCTTCCATCTGTCACGGGAATCCGGATTTCCCGTTGATCTATTATTAAGATTCTAAAAGTTAAGTTCAGAGAAATGTTCGATAATTTTTCAGGAATGTTTGAAGTGCATACAGGAAATGAATGGAAAAAGGTGGCGGTAAAAGCTGGCGCAGGACTGGCAGCTATCGTTTGCGGCAGGAGTTTTGAAAAGAGGACATACTGTGCAGAAATTGTTCGTTTCATGTATGCGAAAGAGAAGGAGGGGATGGATTGACCTTTTTGCTGCTGTTGTTTACTGGCGGCTGTGCGTTTTGGGATTTGAAAAAACGCCGTATTCCCAATGGGATGCTTCTGCTTGGCGGCCTG
The DNA here is from genome assembly GCF_003478725.1 of Clostridium sp. AF22-10. Lineage (NCBI taxonomy): Bacteria > Bacillati > Bacillota > Clostridia > Eubacteriales > Clostridiaceae > Clostridium > Clostridium sp. AF22-10. The sequence continues at coordinate 56,823 of NZ_QUFZ01000012.1, read as the reverse complement.
TTGTTTCTTTTGATTCGGTTTGGTCTGGGGATGAAGATGGGATATACGGCCGGATGGGACGGGCGGCTGCCGGGATATGGGGCGGCGCTTATGATGGGGATTGGCGAGACTTGTGGATATTTGATTCGTAGCGGGAGTTTATTGATTGTCCTGTTCCCTCTGTATCTGTTTCGCATGATAGGTGCGGGGGACATCAAAATGGCAGCCGTCCTGTTTGGTGCCGCCGGGCTGCGGCAGGGCGGGCGGATTTTCCTGTGCGGGCTGGCAGCTGCCGGAATATGGTCGCTCGTATTACTTATCCGGCGTGGGATTGCCAGGCAGCGGCTTACATATCTTGTGTTTTATTTGTACCGGTCTGCGCTTGGGGGAAGCGTCGAGCCGTACTATCTGGAAGCGCGGGATGGAAAAGAGGCATCTTTTTGTCTGGCACCGTGCCTGTTTTTGGGAGTGATTGGGGCGGAGCTGATTCGGTATCTGTAAGGAAAATGGCTTGTGATTAGGGAGGTGGCGGTGCGATGAAGCATATTCTGGCTGTGTATGACGTGGATCCAGTCTATGCGGCGCGGTTTGCAGAGGTAGTTAACCAGAAGGAAAAAATACCGTTTGAGGTGGTGGCGTTCAGCTCGATCGAGCGGCTGCGGGCATTTGCGGCGGAACATCCGGTAAAGCTTCTGTTGTTGGGCGAGCATGTTCCGGCGGAAGAAAAGGAGTCTATCCGGGCGGAAAAGGTCATTCTTTTATCGGATAATGGGGGAAAGCCGGTTAGTCCGTCAGTTCCCTGTGTCTACAAATACCAGTCCAGTGATGCGATTGTGCGCGACGTGATGACCTGGTATGGGGAAAGCCCGGGGGATCTGCCGGAGGTGTCTGGACGGGGGCTGGCGAAGGTCTTGGGAGTGTATTCGCCGGTTGGACGGTGTTTAAAGACCTCGTTTGCCCTGACAATAGGAAAACTTCTGGCACAGGAGGAGCGGGTGCTGTATCTGAACCTGGAGGAATTTTCCGGTCTGTCGGTTTTGATGAAAGAAGAATACAAGAGTGATTTGTCGGATCTGTTGTATTTTTACAACGGTGGAAGCTATAATTCGCTTCGTTTAAGCAGCGTTGTCCACACGATGGGGGAGTTGGACTATATTCCTCCGGTGCGCTATCCGGAGGATCTGGATCAGGCAGGAGAGGAGCGATCGCGGGGCTTATACGGGCAATTGCCGGGGAGAGTGCGTATGATACGCTGGTAGTGGATATAGGAAGCGGGCGCAGGACGGCGCTTTCGGTAATGAAGCTGTGCCGGGTAATCTATATGCCGATCCGGGAAGATCCGGTGTCTTTGGCAAAGCTTAAGGAGCTGGAGCAGTATTTTTCACAGACAGGAAATGGCATGCTAAGGGAACGTATTAAACGCCTGAAGCTTCCGTATCACGGCAGTTTTGGACGGGGCGATTATATTGACCAGCTCTTATGGGGAGAACTGGGTGATTATGTACGACAGCTGCTGCGGGGAAGCAGTGTGGGCGGATAATGTTCATTGTGGGTTAAATTAGAAGGGGCAAAGTCTTTTGACAGGGATAAATGGAGCGGGATTTTGCCAGTCATTCTAAAGAGTAAACGGTTGTGAGAGAAACAACTGGCAGGGGGAAGTATGCAGGAGCAGAAAATGGTTTTGAGGCAGCGTCTGATGGAGCAGATGGAGAGCCGTATGCAGGTGGAGGATGAGGAACTGCGCGACCTGATCGACATGGCGATTCTGGAAGCAGCAGAAGGGGCGTATCTGCCGTTAAAAGAGCGGCTTTCTTTGAGAAAAGAGCTGTTTGATTCATTCAGACGGCTGGATATTTTGCAGGAGCTGGTCGATGATCCGACGATCACGGAGATCATGGTAAATGGCGCGGAGCACATTTTTGTCGAGCGGCAGGGGCGTGTGGAAGAATTAGAAAAGCACTTTGATTCGGTAGGGCAGCTAGAGGATCTGATTCAGCAGATTGTAAGCCGTGTCAACCGGACGGTCAATCTGGCGTCTCCGATTGCGGATGCGAGACTGGAAGATGGTTCGCGTGTTCACGTGGTGCTGGCACCGGTGGCGTTAAATGGTCCGATTTTAACGATCCGGAAGTTCCCGGAACCGATCACGATGGAACGTCTGATTGAGTTAAAAAGTATCAGCCGGGAGGCAGCGGCATTTTTGCAGAAAGCGGTCGAGCAGGGGCTCAATATCTTCATCAGCGGAGGAACCGGATCGGGAAAAACGACGATCTTAAACGCCATGTCCGGCTATATTCCACAGGAGGAACGCATCATCACGATCGAGGATTCGGCAGAGCTTCAAATCCGCCATATAAAGAATCTTGTCAGCCTGGAAACAAGGGTGGAGAACCGGGATGGTTCGCAGGAGATTTCCATGCGCGATCTGATCCGGGCGAGTCTCCGAATGCGTCCGGACCGCATCATCGTTGGGGAGGTCCGGGGCGGCGAGGCGCTGGAAATGCTGCAGGCGATGAATACGGGGCACGATGGCTCGCTCTCAACTGGACATGCAAACAGCGCAAAAGACATGCTCTCAAGACTGGAGACAATGGTTCTGATGGCGGCAGAGTTGCCGCTTGCGGCGGTCCGGAGCCAGATCGGTTCAGCGCTCGATCTGATGGTCCATGTCGGGCGGATGCGGGACCGGAGCCGGAAGGTACTGGAGATCACGGAGGTGATAGGCTATGAAAATGGGGAAATCCGCCTTTCTCCCATCTATCAGTTTCAGGAAAGCGGGGAGGCTGATTCCGGACAGGTGGAAGGAGCACTTATCCAGGTTGGCAGATTTGAAGGGCGGCGCAGATTCGCGGGAGGAAGTGCTTTCTGATTACCGGGTTTACCACCTGACGGGGCAGGAGTGGATACGTTACCTTCTGGAGGGAACAGCGGTGTGCGCCGTGACGGCGTATGTATTCTACCGTTCATTTCTGGCGTTCGTTCTGATGCTTCCGGCGGGGATGCTGCGGCCGTTTTTTAAGAGGCGGGAGCTCTGCCGCCGGAGAAAAGAGGAACTGCGGCTCCAGTTTAAGGAAGCGATTCAGATTGTGGCTTCGGCGCTGGCTGCAGGCTATTCGGTGGAAAATGCGTTTATCGCGAGCGTGCGCGATCTGGAAGAACAATACGGAAAAGAGGGGATGATTACCCGTGAGTTTTCATACCTGGCAAGTCAGCTTAAAATGAACCGGACCGTGGAGGTGCTGCTTTCTTCCTTTGCAAAGAGGAGTGGTCTGGATGAGGTGGAAAATTTCTCTGTTATTTTTACTGTATCCAAACGGAGCCGGGGTGAGCTGGCAAGCGTGGTTCACCATGTCGTTCACGTGATTTCGGATCGCATACAGGTGCGGGAGGAAATTCTCACGATGACGGCAGAAAAGCAGTTTGAACAGAGAATTATGAACCTGATGCCGTACCTGATTGTGCTCTACGTGGATTTGTCATCGCCGGGGTTTTTCTCACAGATGTATGAGACAGCGGTGGGGCGGGTGGTGATGACCGGGTGTCTGGTGGTCTATCTGCTGGCATGGAGGGTATCGGGGAAAATTCTTCAGATTGAGGTGTGAAACATAATGGGGAAAATGGGGAAAAAGCAGGTTTTATGCATTCTTTTGGGGATAATTCTGGCAGTTGTGGGATATCTGGTGGAAAAAAGGGATGGGGCGCTGGAAGAGGGGAACCGGCTGAACCGCTATGCATACGGAGAAGGGGAACGGCAGCAGGAAGTGTGGGTGCGCGGACTGTGGGAGAAGGAGATTCCGGTGGAGATTGCGCTCGGAGAGCGGGAATATGCGGAAGAGGATGCAAAAAAAGCATTGCTGGAGGCGGGAGGTAAACTGGCGGATTTAATTCGGGGAAACAATCCGTCCCTGCAGGAGGTAAGGGAAGATCTACATCTCGTTGGCTGGATGGAAGAAGAGGGCATCCGGGTCCGCTGGACACCGGAGTATGCGGAATGGATTCAGACAGATGGGACAGTTTTAAATGAAGAATGCCCGGAGAAGGGGATTCAGACAGAACTGACCGCATCCCTGCAGGCGGGGGCATTCAGCCGGGAGTACCGGTTTCCGGTCACGCTATATCCGCCGCTTCGGACGAAGCAGCAGGAAAAAGAGGCAGGTTTTAAGCAGCTGTTAAAGCAGATGGATGAGGCGCAGAGAACGGAAGGTCAGCTGGTTTTGCCAAAGATGTATGAGGGGAAGAATTTATCTTACCGGGTGCGCGGAGACAGGGAATATCTGCTGTTTCCGGTGCTGGGGATTGCGGCGGCAATTCTGCTTCCTCTTTATGAAAAACAGAAGGAGAGTGAGGAGAAAAAGAAGAAAAAGCGGGAACTGATGGAAGACTACCCGGAGATTGTGTCAAAGCTGACCGTATTTTCCGGGGCGGGGCTTCCGGTCCGCCGGGCATGGGAACGGATTGTGCTGGAATACGAGGCGGCATGCCGGGCGGGAACACAGACGGAGCGGGCGGCATACCGGGAAATGGCAGCGGCATATCACCGGATGCAGCGCGGTGTCCCGGAACTGCAGGCATATGCGGAATTTGGTGCGGGCTGCCGTCTGAGACCGTACCGGAAGCTTTCCGGGCTTTTGGAGCAGAATGTCAGAAATGGGGCAGAAGGACTTCGAAAGGCGCTGGAGACAGAGATGGAGTCGGCGTTTGAAGAAGAGAAAGCACTGGCAAGACGCCGGGGGGAAGAGGCGTCCACAAAGCTGATGCTTCCATTGTTTCTGATGTTGATGATTATTATGGTGATGGTTTCAGTCCCGGCGTTTCTGGCGTTTGGGATCTGAAAAATGGGGAGAAAGGAGAAAAAGTATATGGATAAAGCGTATCTGGTAAGAGAAGTAAAATCGTTTCTGATGGACGAGGATGGCGTGGGGGTCATTGAATTAGTGCTGATTCTGGTGGTGCTGATAGGTCTGGTCATTGTCTTTAAAAAGCAGATTAATACGCTTCTTACAAATATCTTTAAACAGATCAACAGCAAGTCGAAGGAGGTATATTGATCCGGGCAGAACGGCACGTTGAAGCAGAAATGGACGTTTGCGGGGGTATCACAGTTTTCCTGAGTTTGATTCTGACCTGTATCTGTGCGCTGATGGGCGGGCTGTTTGAGTCCGCCCGGGCAGCCGGAAGCGGCTGGTATATGCAGATGGCGCTCAATTCCTCCCTGGATTCGCTGATGAGCTGTTATCACCGGGAGATTTGGGATAAATACCGGATTTTTGTGCTGGAATGTGCGGATAAAGAGCGCCTGGCGGCGGAGATGGAGCCGCAGATGGAAACATATCTGGCGGCAGCGCCCTTTTATCCGGTCAGCGGCGGCAAGGTACAGATCGAAGCGATGGATGCGATCACCGGGCATAATGGGGATTTCTTTGCGAAGGAAGTTACCGATTATATGAAAGTGGGTGTCTGGACGCTGGAAAGTGAGGAGTCTGAACTGCCTGAGATGGAAAAACGGATGACGGAAGCAAGGGCGGTTCATGGGATTGCGGAAGGATATCAGGAAAATGGCAGAAAAGTGCTGCGTCTGGAAGAGTCGATCGAGGCGATCGGAGCCTGCCTGCAAAAACAGGAGAAACATCTGGAGGAGATGGAGGCAGCGGTTCGCCAGGCGGATGGAAGCTCGTTCTTTCAATCGGCGGAAAGCTTAGAGAAAGAATTAAAGCAGATTCCGGGGCTGGTTGCGGCGTATGAAAAACAGGCGGACCGGCTTGCGAAAGAACTGCAGGGATCGGAGCAGGAGGCGCAGGAAGCCCAGCCGGATCTGGAAGAAGGCTCCTGGGGCATGGTACAGGAGGAGATGCGGGGGTATCGTTCGTATTTGGATGCGGATGGAGCGCGCCGCCAGGAGGTAAAAAAGACAGAAGAGACGGCTCACGGAAATGAAGAGGTGGTTGCAGAAGCAGTCCGGAAAGGAAAGGAGATACAGGATTATATCGATGATTGGGAGCCTGACGATGAGGACGATGAGCTGGACGAGGAAGCGCTGTGGGCGCCGGTTCTGACGATCACAGCGGGTTTTCAGAAGGATGGACGTTTCCGGGTTCCGGCAGTCCGAGACAAGAAAAAAATGAATGTGCTGGAAGCAGTCAGCCGCCTGTCGGGGACGGATCTGCTGAGTCTTTGTGTGCCGGCGGGAACTGTGATTTCAGAAAACTGGATTTCGACCGCGGCATTTCCGTCGGCATTGTATGCAGGCGGAGAGAGCGGAAAGCGGGGGACAGCTGGGGATGTCTGGACGGCGGGGCTTGAACGGGCTCTTTTAGATGCGTATGCGGCGCATTTTTTTACCCGGTTCGGGCAGGAAAAGACGGGAAGTGTCCATTATGAGCAGGAATATCTCTTACAGGGAAATGCGTCGGAGCGGGAAAATTTAAAACGCACCGTCAATGAACTTCTGGCTGTGCGCGAGGCGGTGAATCTGGCAGCTTTATATGCGGATTCTGAAAAACGGTCGGAGGCGGAAGCATTGGCGCTGGCAATCACGGGGCTGGCGGGAATCACACCGATCACGGCGGCGGCATCCTTCTTTATCATGACAGTCTGGGCGTTTGCAGAGTCGGTGGCAGATGTGAAGGTTCTGCTGGCGGGCGGAAAAATTCCTTTTTTCAAACAGCCGGGGGAGTGGCAGATTTCGCTTTCTGCTCTGACGGAAAAGGGCGCGTCCATCTTTCTGGAAACGGGGACGGATCCTTCATTGAAAAACGGGACAGACGACAGAGGGCTGGACTACCAGGACTGGCTGAAACTCTTTTTCCTGATACAGGGAAAGAGCCGTTTCTGTTACCGGATGATGGATATGATTCAGAACCGCATTTCAGAAAAAGAGCCGGGATTTCGGATGGATCAGTGCCAGTATGGGGTAAGTGTGTCCTATGCGGCACAGGGAACGTTGATACCGCTTCGTAGAACGTCCCAGAAGGAATATTAAACACAATTACAGGGGAGTGGAGGACAGTGTCCTTTTTCAGGAGATGATGCAAGTGAATGTGCCTCTCCAAGTACATAAAGAAAGCCAGTAAAAAAGATGATGACAACTAACCTAACAAAACGAATAAATGAAAGTATCTGTGCGGTCGGGATACCCGTCCTTCGGCGGCATAGAGCCCAAGTAACAAAACGACCCTGGAAAAGGGCATTGTCCTCTGCTTCCCTGTGTGCGAGCCTGACGATTGAGGCGGCGCTTAGTCTGACATTGTTTATGTTTACGGTGATTCTCCTGTCAGTTCCGATGGAAATACTGGATACTCAGAGAAAGGTGCAGACGGTGCTGGAAGTGACGGGGCGGGAACTGGGATGGCAGGTGTATCGGACATCCCATACGGTGCATCCGGCAGAAATGGAGGCGGGAAAAGCGGCAGAGGCAGAAGAAAAGGGAACGGGGGGCTGGTCAGAACTTCCGTCCGGGCTTATCCTGCAGGGATATTTAAAGGAGAAGATTCAGACAGCGGGCGGGAACAAAGTGTCCAATATCCAGTGTGGTGCCAGCCGCGTATCGGAAGATGGAGAATGGATTGACCTGCGCGCCTCCTATCAGGTGCGGCTGCCGTTCTCGGTATTTGCGCTTGACCATGTGACGCTTACTTCCCGGAGCCGGAAGCGGGGATGGATTGGGGCGGAAGGCGGGTATTTCTCAGAGAAAAACGCTTCAGAACCGGAGGAAAAATGGGTCTATGTGGGGCGGGACAGTACGCGCTACCATCTCTCACCTTCGTGCCATTATATATCGAATCAGATCACCGCGGCTGCGTATGCAGATGTAATTTCGGGGGTGCTTAGAAACAGCGGGGGATGCCGTTATAAGGCTTGCAGATACTGTGGAAAGACGGTGTCGGCGGGAGGTCTGGTGTATATTCTTCCGTCCGGCGAGGTTTACCATGGAAAGCAGGACTGTTCGTCATTGGCATATTATGTGCAGAAGGTGCGGCGATCAGAGGTGGAATATATGGGGGTGTGTTCATACTGTGGAAGTGGATAGGTGCGGATGGCGGAAAGAATCAAGGAGGGGTGAGAGGGCGGAGTGATGGAAAACAGTGCAGAGATAAGTTTCATGGGATTTACGCGGATGGATTTGGAAAGTGCAGTATGTTTCCTCTGTGCGGTTGTTTTTTCACTTTTTCTGATGGTCTTTTCCTGGCAGGATTTTCATAGAAAACGGATACGCGTAAGCTGGCTATATGGATTTGGAACGGCAGGAATGGCGCTTACGATGATACGGTGTGTGCTGTCGGTTATAAAAGATGGATGGGATTGGAAAAAAAGTGTGTTGCAGATAACGGTATGGCTTTTGGGAATGCTGCCGGGGATTTTTTTGTTCTGGATGGAGCGGCAGACGAAAGGTGCGGTCGGACTGGGAGATGGCTGCTTTTTTCTGATCACTGGGTGCTATCTGGGGGGATGGCGGACGCTTGAACTTTTGATGGGAGCTGTATTTGTGAGCAGTCTGGCAGGAGGTGTCTGGATGCTTACGGCACTGCTTGGCGGAAAGGGGAATGGTCTATGGGAGAAAATGCGGAAAAAGAAGTTGCCATTTCTGCCGTGTGTGCTTCCGGTGTGGATTTGGATGCTGATAGCATCTCTTGGATGAAGCGGGAGGTTTCTGCCAGTTATACGGTGGAAGCCTCGTTTGTGATGGCGGTTGCATTCTTTTTTATCGCGGCACTGTTAAATGGAGTGTTTGAGGTGCATGGCAGGATTACGGGGCGTTTTGTCCTGCAGGAGGCGATGGAATGGTGCCTGTATCGGGAGGAAAAAACGTTGCGGGGAGATGGAATGACTGTGGGGGAGATAAGCAGCAGAGCTGGACAGCGCCTGCATGGATTCTTCCGGTGCGGAGATGCAGTTTTGACGATCCGGGAAGATGGGGGAGACTTGGACGGAAGGGTAAAGAGCAGTACAGAGACGGAGATATCCCTGCGCGGACAGGAGCCGGAGCGGGCGATCCGTTTGCTGACAGTGTTGGAAAATGCAGAGTGATGGAGGATACGGGATGGAGATTCGGTACAGCCGGGAAATGAATCATAATTATATGATAATCGAAGCGCCGGAGGAAGAAACGGGCTATGCGGTACAGATGCTGTCGGCGAATGCCATCGAAGGGCTTTTGAAGTTCCGGGTCCGCCAGACGGAGGAGGCGAGAGAATATTATTATGAGATAACGTCGAGACAGCCACTTAGACGGGTGTTGGAAAAGCGGACCTTGTCGGGACAAGAACTCCGGTCGATTCTGCTTGGTGTGTTGGCGGTTCTGAAGCGGGTGGAAGAGTACCTGTTAAAAGAGGAACAGCTTTTGCTGGATCCGGAATATCTGTATCTGGAACCCGATCATTTTACTGTGGAATTATGTCTGGTTCCGGGGCATCGGGAAGAGGCGCCGCAGGCGCTCTCAAAACTGCTGGGGTATCTTCTGGAACGTGCGGATCATCAGGATCGGGAGGCTGTTGTATTAGCTTATAATCTGTACCAGATTAGTCTGCGGGAGAATTACGGAACGGCAGATCTGCTGCGCCAGCTTTCGGGGGAAGATCGGATCTTTTCGGCAGAAAAACGAAACGAGGATGAGGGGGATCCTGAGACGGCGGGAGTGTGGGCGGATCGGCAGGAGTGGATTGAAGCGGAGCAAAATCGGAGGGATACGTTGAAATCTCGATCTGGGAAAATGGCTTCTGACACTCAAACGCCAGCCAGGAAGGATTGGAAATATAGGCAGGAAGCGTTGTATCAGGAGAAAACGGTGAAAAAGAACCTGGAGCCGGTAGAGAACTCAGATGAAGTGGGGGAAAAGTCTGAAAGGGCAGGTGGAAAACAAAAGGGACAATGGCAGAACAGGTGGATAAAGGTACTTGGAAGCGCGGTGGCAGCTGGCATTGTGTATTGGTACGTGACGGGAGAAATGGATGTATGGCTGTATGCAATCAGCGGCGGCATCGGGGGAATCGTGTTTTTGAGGGAGATGTTGGCAGCCCGCAGAAAATGGCAGGTATATGGTGGCAGGAAGAAAAATCGAGGTCAGGGAGAGGATAGAGAGGAAAGCACGGAAGTGGATCAGGCGAATGAAGCTGGACGAGGTGGAAAGAGTAGTCGTGTGCGGAATGGTGAGAGGAAAGTGATCCAGAAAAAGAAAGAACGGTCTGGGATAGAAGGGACTCTATCATATCAAGACTGGCAGCAGACAACGCCTGAAAACCGCTGGCAGGTCTATCCGGAGAGTGAAGAAGCTTATCGGCAGGAACTTCGAAGAGAAGAAGAAGCACAGATAGAGCGGGCGAGAGAAGCGGGGACTACGCTTCTGTCTGCCTCAAAGAATGGGGAAGGAACGGTGCGCTTAGAGCCGGTGGAAGCCGGAGGAACAGTGATTCAGATTTCCTATATTCCATTTACACTTGGAAAACATCCGGGGCTGTCGGACGCATGTATTGACCGTCCGACCGTCAGCCGTCTTCATGCGCGGATCGATCAGAAGGAGGGCGTATACATTCTGACAGATCTCAATTCAACCAATGGAACATCGGTCAATGGCTATCCGCTTCAGGCAAATGAAACAGTCAGTTTGGGGAATGGGGATTCCATTTATTTGGCGGATGTCGGATATAAATTTTGGGAACACCGATAAATTGTCTGAAAATATGAAATAATAACCAAAAACACGAAATTGATGTGAATTATTTTGCAAGTACATCAATTTCGCGTTTCTGCAAATTTACATAGAACAAGCCATGGGGATATGCTATAATAAAGGCACTTGACATGGAAGTTTCAAGCCAAGTGACAAAAGAAAATACCGCTTTTCCAGTGAATGGAGAAGCATAGAGAGAAGGAGAGACCGACATGACAGACAAAGAATGTATTTTTTGTAAGATCGCTGGCGGAGAGATTCCATCCTCAACGGTTTATGAAGATGAAGATTTTCGTGTGATTCTGGATTTAGGACCGGCATCGAAGGGACATGCGCTGATTCTGCCGAAGCAGCATTTCAAAGATTTATGTGAGCTGGATCCGGCGATTGCGGCCAAAGCTCTTCCATTAGCTGGAAAGATTGGTGCGGCGATGAAGAAAGCACTGGGCTGCACGGGTTTCAATGTGGTTCAGAACAATGGCATATCCGCAGGACAGACTGTTTTTCATTTCCATGTACACATTATTCCGAGATATGAAAATGGACCGGATATGGTGACATGGGCGCCAGGAAAAGCAACGCCGGAAGAGCTGGCAGAAATTAGCAGCTCCATCCGCGAAGAACTGACGCGATAGGAGTTTGGATATGCACCATGAGAATGAAAAAATGGCGCTTTTTGAAGCGCTTTACAGAGAGTACCTGGTACCGCTGAAGAAATATGCGTATAGAATTGGAGTAGGGTACGATGACATTGAGGATATGGTGCATGAAGCTTTCATTGAATATTACAAGCGCTATTCGTTAGATCTGGATCATAAAGTAAAGTTGGTTTTACTGATCCGCATTTTACGGAGCAAGTGGATCGATAACCGGAGGCAGATGCGGCGCCGCGAGATGCTGCATCTGGAAGATCCGGATGCGGAAGAAGAGATTATGAACCTTCTTTTGGAAGGGGAGATAGGAATTCATCTTCTGGATCAGGAGGTTATCGATAGGGATATCTATTGGAACGTATGGAAGATTGTCAAATCTATGAAGAAGGACTGGCGGGATGTTTTGATTCTCCGTGTTTTGGAGGGCTTGACGGCGGAAGAAGCCTGTGCGGTTTTGAAAATCAAATCAACGGTATGCTGTACACGTCTTTACAGGGCAAAAGCAGAATTGCAGAAGCGCGTGTTGAGGGCAAAGCTGTTTGATATTTAAAAATCACATCGAAGCAGAGCCGTTTCGAATCTGTCCGATGTGATGATAAGCTTACATATTCAGTGTTTTAGTCTTGTACTATACAAACGTAGCAATGCTACTAACTGCGTGCGCAATCATGAATCAGCCCCATGATGGTTTTGACAGCATTGTTTAAGTGGCTTTCAGACATTTTATCAATGAACTGCTGGCGATTTTTATAGGTCTCTTCGATTGCCTGGCTGAGAGTATCTGCGGTTAAAACTTCTTCTTCCAGAACGGTGCTGAATCCCTGTTTTGCAAAGGAGTTGGCATTTAAGATCTGGTCGCCGCGGCTGGCAGCAGCCGACAGAGGGATCAAAATGTTCGGTTTGCGGAGTGCCAGAATTTCGCAGATGGAATTTGCGCCGCGCGGGAGATGATCAGATCTGCCGCTGCAAAGAGATGGCGGAGTGGTTTATCCACATACTCATACTGAACATATCCTTCGGTGCCGATGAGAGACTCATCCAGATTGCCTTTTCCGCAGATATGTATTACCTGATAGGTTTTCAGAAGCTGCGGAAGAATGCCGCGGACAGCCTGATTGACCGTGACGGAGCCGAGACTTCCGCCGATGATCAGAATTACTGGGCGATCGGCAGAAAGATGGGCGTACTGGAGTCCCGCCAGACGATCCCCGTGCAGAAGCTCTTCACGGATCGGGGAACCGGTCAGAACCGCCTTATCTTCCGGAAGATATTTAAGTGTTTCCGGAAAGTTGCAGCATACCTTGGAAGCGGCTGGAATACAGATTTTATTTGCCAGTCCCGGGGTCATATCGGATTCATGGATGATGACAGGCACTTTATAATGCTTGGCAGCCAGAACGACCGGAACAGCGACAAAACCGCCTTTGGAAAAGACGATATCCGGTTTGTATTTTTTCATAAGCTTGCGAGCCTCAAAGTATCCTTTCAGAACGCGAAGCGGATCTGAAAAATTCTTAAGGTCAAAATAACGGCGCAGTTTCCAGATGAGATTCCATCGTAAGGGATGCTGGCTGCCTCGATCAGGCGGCGCTCAATGCCGTTATAAGAACCAATATAGTGAATCTCAAAGTCTTCCTCGCGCAGTGCCGGAAGCAGGGCGAGATTCGGTGTAACATGACCTGCAGTACCACCGCCGGTCAGAATGATTTTTTTCATAGTAGTTTCCTCCACACATCAGCCGCTGGTTACGGTGTGAGGGGACAACCATAACCTGAAAACAACTGTTTTTATGCTTTATCATACCCGCAAAGGGTTACATTTAGTATAGTAAACGGAAAAAAAGAAAAGTCAACCTAAAAGTTAGGACGAGGACAGAGAGGAGGGATAAAAAGTGAGCAGAAGCCGGCGCGGAAAAAAAGCTGGAGAAGATGCAGAGCGCCTGCTGCAGGAAGCGTTTGGAGTCAGCGAAGATCAGCTGTTGAAGGATTTTATCCTTGCACAGACGGAAGTAAAAGACAGCGACATACCTCCAGGATCAGAAGATGGCTTTGAGAGGTTGATGGCAAAGTTAGAAGCGGAGGTGGGAACAAGCCCGGAAAGTGAAAAAGAATCATCCAGCGAGAACATTGTCAAACTGCACGAAGAAGCTCGCAAACCACGCCGGTTGAAATCGATTGTAAAAGTCTCTGTAGCTGCCGCCGCTATCGCAGTGATGGTTGTGGCGATGGGGATTTCGGTTGGGGCGAAGAGGGAGTATCGGTATGTGGTGCGGGAGAAGGACAGTGTACGGAATGAGATTGTCTTAAATAATGTTGAGGCTATTCCTGGAGAGGATGAATTAGATAAAGCATATATAGAAATAACTAAAAAAACAAAGGTTCGTCCGTTGAAACTTGCGTATATGCCTAAAAAGATGAAGTATGTAAAAGCAGATATAGGAGAAACGTGGGTTATAATGTATTTTTCTTATGAAAAATATCGTGTAAAGATATTAGAAGAAGTAGGTGGTACTGGTAATTCTACAAATGTTATATCTGATAGAAAAAAAGAAGAGTATATTTATAATGATTTGTTAAAAGAAAATATTTATTTTGAAAAATCAGAGCTTTCAGATGGGAAATTTGAATATAGTGCTAATATTGAAATTTGAATATAGTGCTAATATTGTAAAAGGGGATACATACTATCAAATTTCGGGGATAATTCCTAAAAAAGAGTTTAAAAAGATTGTTGAAAATTTATTTTTAGAAAATTATTAGGGGGAAATTTTATATGAGAAAAAAATTATATACACTGATATGTGCAGGAATGATTATAGCTGCAAGTATGATGCAAGTTTATGCAGCAGACACACAGTATATTAATGGAGTTTCGGTTGAAGAGGCGGATTATAGCAATGCTTGTTTATTAAATGAAAATGTTTCGGAGGGAATTGCGAGGGGGATAGAACCAAGGGGAAGTATTATTGATACGGCATTAACAAGAATTAGTAATTTAGGAAAAGGAGATATTGGAATCCTTATTCAGACAGTAGCTCATGTAGAGTGTGATAAAATAAAAAATATTGCAGTTCTGCAAAGAGAAGAGGATGGTAAATGGGTAGAAGTTTCTAGATATATATATGATGCTAGCAAAGAGGATTTTCCAACGGAAGATTTATCAGGAATGTCGAATGATTTTACAGTGAAAAACCAGAAAACAGGATATTATTATAGAGTAGTTGGCGTTCATTATGTAGAGTCAAATGGAAAGGGACAGTCCTTTATGACAAAAACAGAGGGAATCAAAATCACCGAATACGGCGACTAATTCTAAACGGGGACAGTGTTACTAAATTTATATTTGCAACACGAAATAGTATGAAAAAAGCGATCACATAAATACCCCCACCTGCAACCATCCAGGAATTTCTGATTCAAAATTCCAGATGTTTTCAGGTGGGGGTTCTTAAACGGTTTTTCATTATGCCAACAGGCGTGAAAGAATCTCCTCAAAAATTCCTATTTCACGTTCGCTTTATACTCCTTCAACGCCTGTGCCAGCTGATCCGGGCAGGAAGTTGGGCGGAAGCCGCACTGGATGCCTTCGATGCGGGAGATTGCCTCGTCAATATCCATGCCATCGATCAGGCGGGCAACGCCCTGTGTGTTGCCGGAGCAGCCGCCGACGAACTGCACATTCTTTACTTTATTATCTTCTACTTCAAAATTAATCTCACGGGAACAGACTCCCTTTGTCTTGTATGTCATGGTAAAACCTCCTCAAAATGGTATGTGTTTTAATCTGCTGTGGCGGGAATCCACCGCAGTAAAATGATTATAGTCTGCCAGTAAAGGTGTTGTCAAGATAACAAAAATCCAGTATACTTTCTTTTGAGAAGATACGGTGTAACTGTTCATAGGTAGGCACTTTTGGAATCGAAAGTGCCGTAAGAAAACATGGTGGCAGCAGGAATTTGTACAACGTGTGAACTGTGACGATACGGTCGTGTTAAAAAGAATAGAAGGATGAATAATAGAATGTACGCTCGGAGTCTTTTCTGCACTTGCTTTTGCGGCTTATTTTCCGCCAGCTGCACCCGAATTTCAGAGGCGGACGCAACGCCAACGCTTCAGAAATTTGGGCGCAACTGACAAAAAATTATCTCACAAAATCAAGCACAGAAAGATTCCGAGAGTACATTTAGAAAAAACAGGAGGATAAACAGATGTTAGGAATCATCGGAGCGATGGATGAAGAGGTGGCTCAGATCAAGGAGAAAATGACGGATGTTACCGTGACAAGCGTAGCCGGTATGGATTTTTATCAAGGCAAACTGGGCGGAAAGGACGCAGTTGTGGTTCGCTCTGGTATCGGTAAGGTAAATGCAGGTATGTGCAGTCAGATTCTGGCGGATCGGTTCCATATCAGCGCGATTGTGAACACAGGTATCGCCGGTTCCCTGCGTGCAGAGATCAACATTGGCGATATCGTTGTATCGACGGATGCGGTGCAGCATGATATGGATGCGAGCGGATTTGGATACCGGATCGGACAGATTCCGCGAGTAGATACCTTTGCATTTGAGGCGGATGAGAAGCTGCGCGAGCTGGCGATTGAGTGCAACCAGAAGGTCAATCCGGAGATTCAGGCATTTCCGGGACGCGTGGTAAGCGGCGATCAGTTTATCTCGGATAAGGCAAAAAAGGAGTGGCTGATCGAGCAGTTTAGCGCAAGCTGTACCGAGATGGAGGGCGCAGCGATCGCACAGGCGGCATATTTAAACGGAATCCCGTTCCTGATTATCCGTGCCATTTCAGATAAGGCGGATGACAGCGCAGGTATGGACTATGCGGCGTTTGAGGCGCAGGCGATCAAGCATTCGGTAAACCTACTGCTTGAAATGGCGTCCCGGTATGAGGCGTAATGAGTCATAGATATGATTCACAGACAGAATTTTTAATAACCCGAAATTTTGCATGATACGCATTATTAATACCTATTTAAAATCGAATTAAGGCAGAATTTGACGAACGATTTTCCCCTTTCTCATCTTCACAAAGACTCTTTCGGCGGCTATAATAAAGCACGATGCAGGCGGGATTTGACAGGGCGCAAAAAGCAGAATGTGAAAAGCAGAATGTGAAAAGCAGATTGTAAAAAGCAAATTGCAAGAGACAAACTGCGAAGCGCCTAAACCTGACCTGTGGCAAGCCATCCGGAAGTGATCCGGAAGTAGAGAAAGGGGAGCTTTTTTATGCTGGAATTTTTACAAACTGGAAAAGCGCTGTCCGTTCTTGCGGCGATCGGAATGATCGGATTTGTCAGCAAGTTGATTACACGGAGCCTCTACAAAAGATTATTAAAAGAAACTGACAACATGGCGATGACCCGGAACAAGAATCTTCAAAATCTGAAGCAGCGGTTGGAAAATACCTGCCGCCTGGGACAGAACATCGTGAACACGCAGGCATATCTGGACAAGCAGATTGACGGATTTTCATTTTTACATATTTCGCTGGATGCGTGGAACGGCGTGTCAATGGAAATGGTGCTTTTAGGGCTTCTGACCGGAGCAGCGGAGGCATTTCTGGCGTACTGGTATGAGCTGGATGCAAGCTATATTGTGCTGTATGCATCGGCAGCTGTCATGAGTGGTCTGTTTCTGGCATTTATCGAGAGCTGTTTCCAGATTGACCAGAAACAGCAGCGGCTGGAAACGGCGCTTTTGGAGTATGTGGATAATTCGGTGTTCCTTCGGGCGGCACGTGAGAAGGAGACGCGCGGACAGGAAATGTCAGGAGTTTCTGGAGTATCCGGCGGAATTGCTGGCGCGGACTCGAATGTGCGGGAAATGCCGAAACGGCTGCAGAGTGCTTTGCGGGCAGAGCGCGGTGTGAGCAGTCGGGATGGCGCAGAAACGAATAATCGGGATCTGGGAGAAACGGAGTTTGAAAAAGGAAAATCGCGGACAGCGATGAGAGTGAATCCGTTCCGTGAGCGGGATGCACGGGCACAGAATCTGATGCGGGCAGTTCGCACTGCACCGTGCGAATCGGAGGAACGGGACAAGCATGAGACAGATGGGCATCTTGCGGATCGCCGGATGGTATCAGGAAATGAAACGGGAAACAATACGGGTCCCAGGCAGGAAGCAAAGGAGCGTCCCAGCGACAAGGAAATGGAGTATTTGAAGCAGAGCCTCGCTCAGATTGCAGCAAGCCGGGATACGCGGGAAACACGAAATGGAGAGGCAAATGCAGGTGACTGGATGAAAGGTTTGAGCCGCGAGGAGGCGCAGGTCCTAGGAGATATTATGAGGGAGTATTTATCGGGATTGTAAATGATGAATCCAACTGAAAACCGGTTGCACATGGGTGTCCAGATTGCTATAATAAGGATAAGTTAAGTTTTTGACAAAGTAATCACGCCGCCTGCGGACGGCTGAAATGCAAAGGAGAGAAAACGTATGGAAAAAGATGTGATCTTTGATTATTCAAAAGCAGCTGCATTTATTCATGAGGAAGAGATCGCCGGTATCAAGGCGGGCGTGCAGGCGGCAAGAGAGACGCTGGTAGAAAAGACCGGAGCGGGCAATGATTTTCTTGGATGGATCGACCTTCCGGTGGACTATGATAAGGAAGAGTTCGGACGCATCAAAAAAGCTGCGGAGAAGATTCAGAAGGATTCCGATGTCCTGCTGGTAATCGGTATCGGCGGTTCGTATCTGGGCGCAAGAGCGGCGATCGAGTTCCTGTCCCATAGTTTTTACAATAATCTTCCGAAAGAAAAAAGAAAAACACCGGAGATTTACTTTGTTGGCAACAGCATTAGCAGCAAATACATCCATGATCTGATGGATTTGGTCGATGGAAAAGATTTCTCTATCAATATTATTTCCAAGTCCGGTACGACAACGGAGCCGGCGATCGCATTCCGTGTATTTAAGGAGATGCTGATTGAGAAATATGGTAAAGAAGAGGCAAACAAGCGAATCTACGCGACGACAGACCGGGCGCGGGGCGCACTCAAGAATCTGGCAAATGAAGAGGGCTACGAGTCCTTCGTGGTTCCGGATGATGTTGGCGGTCGTTTCTCCGTCCTGACGGCAGTCGGTCTGCTTCCGATCGCGGTCAGCGGCGCGGATATAGATGCGTTGATGCAGGGCGCGGCAGACGCGAGAAAGAATGCACTGGAGACTCCGTTTGAGAAGAATTCTGCTCTGTTATATGCGGCGGTCCGCAACATTCTGCTCCGGAAGGGCAAACAGGTCGAGATTGTGGCAAACTATGAGCCGAGCCTGCACTATGTATCGGAGTGGTGGAAACAGCTCTACGGCGAGAGCGAGGGCAAGGATCAGAAAGGTATTTTCCCGGCAGCGGTTGATTTAACGACCGATCTTCATTCGATGGGTCAGTTCATCCAGGATGGCGCGAGAATCATGTTTGAGACAGTTCTGGAAGTGGCTGAATCTCTGGCGGAGATCATTTTGAAGAAAGAAGATGTTGACACGGACGGTATGAACTATCTGGCTGGCAAGAGCGTGGATTTCGTCAACAAGAGTGCGATGAACGGCACGATTCTGGCACATACCGACGGCAGTGTGCCGAACCTGAAAGTGACGATCCCGGCGATGGATGCATACAGCTTGGGACAGCTCTTCTATTTCTTTGAATTTGCCTGCGGCGTCAGCGGATACCTTCTGGGTGTCAATCCATTCAACCAGCCGGGCGTAGAGAGCTATAAGAAAAATATGTTTGCACTGCTTGGCAAACCGGGCTATGAGGAAGCGAGAGAGGCGCTGCTTAAGAGACTGTAGGGGGCGGACATATAAAAAAGTATGCGTTCTGCGGCATTCTCTCCGGCATGTTCCATGAAGGAAACTGCAGCCCGGATATAAACATAGAAAACGGAACATAGAATAAAAAACGCTTTTATCAGCAAAAACTGATAGAGGCGTTTTTTTGTGTAATAGGAAATTCCTTGGAATTCCCCATTACACAAAAAGGCACATTCTTTTATGCCGCAGAACCTCGAAAAAACAATTTTCAAAAATTATAGATAATTTTTACATAAATCACCTCCTGCATTTTACAAACCATCTTTAAGATAGAATCTGGACACAGCACAAGTGATTTGACAGAAGAGAAGCGCGGCAAAGGACTCCCGATCACGATTTTGACATAGATGGCTGGTTCCAAGGTAAGACAGACTGGGAGATGGGACACCGCAGCAGGAGGAGAACGAATGAAGGTAAGTATGAGACGTCTGATGGCGCTTGCGATGGCAGGCACGATGACATTGATGGCAGGATGCAGCCAGGCATCCAGCTCGGCGACAGGAAGCAGCGACACACAGAGCGCGTCCGGAGAGAGCGGGGCAGAGAAGGCGGCATCCGGCGATAAAACGGTGATTGAATACTGGCACTGTAACGCAGAACCCCAGGGAGGTCTGGTCGTAGACGATCTGGTAAAGAAATTTAATGAGGAAAATGATCACATCGAGGTAGTAGCGAAATACAACCCGGATATGTACAAAGGTCTGATGCAGAATCTGCAGGCGGAAGCGGCGACCGGAAATACACCGGCGCTTGTTCAGATTGGCTGGGCATTTCTGGATTATTTCTCCAATAACTTTGACTATGTGGCGCCGCAGGATGCGATTGATAAATTCGACAGCGAGGATGCAAATTTCTTAACCGACAATTTCCTTCCAAATGTCTTAGACCTGGCGGTCAACAGCAACGGCGAGCAGGTCGGAATCCCGTACTCCTTAAGCAGCCCGGTTCTCTACATCAATAAAGATCTCTTAAAAGAAGCGGGCCTTTCCGAAGATGGACCGGAGACCTGGCAGGAAGTACAGGAATTTGCCGAGGCAGTCAAAGAGAAGACAGGAAAATATGGTTTCTATATGCAGGAACCGGCAGACTTCTGGGCGCAGCAGGCATTGGTTGAGAGCGCGGGAGCGGATATGTTGACTGCGGATGCATCCGGCAAGAAAAAAGCAAGCTTTGCAACCGAGGACGGCATTGCGGCAATGCAGATGATGCAGGATATGGTAAAAGATGGTTCTGCCCTTCATGTTTCATGGGAAGAGGGCTGCCAGAGCTTTATCGACGGCAACTGCGCGATGCTCTACACCACCATTGCGAGACGCGCTTCCGTACAGAAGGGGGCACAGTTTGACGTAGCAACCGTGAAATCCCCGCTGTGGAACGACAAGGAGCGCAAGGTTCCGGCAGGCGGCTGTTTCTTAGCCATCACCGCGCAGAGCGACGAGCAGATTCAGGCGGCATGGGAGTTTGAAAAGTATCTTTACAGCGTAGAATCAATGGCAGCATGGACCGAGGGAACCGGTTATGTACCGCCGAGAAAAGATGTGGCAGAGGCAGAAAATGGATTGAAAGATTTTCTGGCTGAGAACACAATGATGAATGCAGCGATTGAGCAGATGGACGGCGTTGTATCATGGACCGCATTCCCGGGCGATGCAGGCCTTGAGGCAGAGCAGCTTCTTCTGGATATGAGAGACCAGATTCTGGGCGGTCAGGTATCTGCGAAAGATGGTATGACGAGCACACAGGATGCGATCAACCAGCTGCTGGATGCACAGTAGGGACAGGCAGCCTGACGCTTGGAACGGCTTTCGGGTGGCAGAAAAATCATTACAAAATTTAGGACAGAAATGAGAATGGGGTTGTTGCGGAATAGCAGAACGTGTTTTGGCAGAATGGACTGCGTGCAGATAAGACGCAGGAAGCGGCCGGAGCGCGAAAGAGCTGTTTGGCGGCAGCCCCTTCATAAAATGCATTGGAATGGAGGAAATAGTTTGAATCGGGAGGACAAAAAACAGGCAGCGCTTGGATATGTTTTTTTGCTGCCGTCGCTCGTCATGTTTGCGGTATTTATGTTTTATCCGCTTTTTTACACGCTGTATTTGAGTTTTTTTGAGTGGAACATGGTAAAGCCGGTCAAGAAGTTTGTGGGACTGGGGAATTATATTTCCGTTTTGAAGGATCCGAATACATGGAAAATCTTTGGCAATACATTCTGGTACATCGTGATTCTTCTGGTGTTTAACTTTGTGATGCCGTACATTTTATCATTCATTCTTTCGTGCGTCATCAAAAAGGGACAGAGTTTTTACAAGGCGGTCTTTTTCCTGCCGAGTGTGATTTCGCTGGTCGTCGGCTCGATTCTGTATACATGGATTCTGAATCCGATTTCGGGTCCGGTCGCGATTGTGGCAGGCTGGTTTGGGCTGAAACTGCGTTTTGGTCGAAAACGGAGGGCTGGGTCATCGCGGTACTCTGTATTATCACGACCTGGAAGACGTTTGGCTACAATTTCATCAACATCCTAGCGGGCGTCTCCGGTGTCTCAATGGAGGTCATCGAGGCGGCGCGTCTGGAAAATGTGCCGATGTGGAAGATTTTTAAGGATATCGTCGTGCCGATGAGTTCTGCAACTGGAATCTATGTGTTTATTACGACGATCGTGCAGGGACTCCAGTATGTGTTCACGCCGATCAAGGTCGTCACACAGGGAGGACCGAACTATGCCAGTTCGAACCTGATTTATATGTCGTACCATGAGGCGTTTACACTCTATAAAACAGGAACTTCCTCGGCGGTATCGGTCATGACGATGGCACTCTTTATCATTCTTTTGGTGCTGGAATTCCGGTTTGTAGAAAAGGGGGTTTACTATGAAAACTAAAGACAGACAGATCGGCTGGCATCTGTTTCTGGTGGTGGTCGTTTTCCTCCTTCTGATGCCGATCGTATTTGCAATTTCCAACTCTTTCAAGACGATGCAGGAGGCGTTCAACACGGTTTTTCAGGTGATTCCGCTGCATCCGACGCTGGAAAATTATCGGCATGTATTTGACAAACTGCCGTTTGTGAAAATCACGCTGAATACGTTTCTGATCGCATCGACGGTCACGATTTTTAAGACAATCACGGGACTTCTGGCGGCGTATGCGTTCGTCTATTTCCGGTTTAAGGGAAAAGGATTTTTGTATTTTATTATGTTAAGTACGCTGTTCATCCCGTTTACGGTCACGATGATTCCAAATTATCTTCTGATCTCTAAAATCGGTCTGCGCGATCGTATCTGGGGCGTCGCACTGCCGCAGCTGGCGGATGTGCTGGGAATTTTCCTGCTGCGCCAGGCAATGCGTGGAATCCCGCTGGCACTCATTGAGGCGGCACGGATGGAAAATATCCGGCACATGAAAATCATGCGCGACATTGTGATTCCGCTGGTGCGTCCGTCCATCATTTCCACCGGCATCATTTTCTTTATCAATTCGTGGAATGAATATGTGTGGCCGGTGCTGATCTTAAAATCCAAGGAAAATTATACGCTGTCGCTGGCATTGCAGATGTACATCAGCGCCGAGGGCGGTACGGAATTTACGATCGCGATGGCGGTGTCGGTGCTCACGATGCTGATTCCGCTGGTACTGTATATCATTTTCCAGCGCTATATCATCAATACATTTGCGGCGTCTGGATTGAAGGGATAATGGGAGATTGCGCTGGACATAAGAAAGGGATAGATTAATTCAATGAAAAATATTGTATTTGAAAATGTTAAAAAAGCGTATGGCAAAAATGTGGTCGTGGAGGACCTCTGCATGGAGGTAAAGGAGGGCGAACGCCTGATTTTATTAGGTCCGTCCGGCTGTGGAAAATCGACGACACTTCGCATGATTGCGGGACTGGAAAATGTGACCGCCGGAAACCTGTGGATGCGCGACCAGGTGGTAAATGATGTGCCGTGCGGCGAGCGCGGTGTCTCGATGGTGTTTCAAAACTATGCGCTGTTTCCGCATATGAGCGTCAAGAATAATATCATATATGGTTTAAAAGCGCACAAGATGGATGAGAACGAGATCGATGCGCGCTTAAAAGAAGTCCTCAAAATGCTGGAACTGGAAGGGCTGGAGGATCGGAAGCCGAAGGAGCTTTCCGGCGGACAGCGCCAGAGAGTGGCATTGGCGAGAGCCGTGGTAAAGCGCGCCGACTATTTCCTTCTGGACGAGCCGCTGTCAAACCTGGATGCACAGCTTAGGATGCGTGCGAGAAAAGAACTGGTAAAAATCCATGAAATGTACCACCCGACGTTAGTCTACGTTACGCACGACCAGATCGAGGCGATGACGGTTGGCGATCGGATCGCGCTCATGTACCGGGGCAAGATGGAAATGCTCGATACCCCGTCACACGTGTACAATCGTCCGGCAAGCGTGTTCTGTGCGAAGTTTATCGGTTCGCCGTCCATGAATATCGTGGAGGCGGAATATCATAACGGGGCGCTTGTCATCGGGAAGCAGAAGGTAGAACTTCCGGGTATCTGGCAGCGGATCGCCGCGCAGTGCCCGTCGGGACTGCTGTACGCCGGTGTCCGCCCGGAACACGTGATGATGAGCCGCACCCCGCAGGAGCGGTCGATCGAGGGCATGGTCCGTTACGTGGAGGATTACGGAAACCGGTACGGTGTTTATATTCAGGTCGAGGGAGACAAGAACGAGCTGATTGCCATCCGCGAGGGCGAGATTCCACAGCCGGGTGAGAAGGTATACATCCATGTGGAGACGGAAAAGCTGCATCTGTTTGACCGCGGGACGGAGAAATCGCTCGGTTACCCGGAGATGGTGATCCGCGCACAGGAAAAGCTGGCGGTGCCGAAATTGGAAAAGGCGATCGCCCAGTAAGAATAGAGATAATAGAGCGAAAAAAGTGTTTTCAAAACAAGATTATGAACGTATATTTTGAAGAGGAGACATGCAATCATGAGAAAAATTCTTATCAGCACTAATATGTATAAAGGCAGCGAGTTCGGTCAGGTTCTTCCGTATCTCAAACGGTTTCCTGGACAGGTGGGAGTCGAGGTGTTTCCGATGTTTCATGAGGAATGCTTTGAGAAGAACCTGCGGGACGCCATGCCGCTCTTAAAGGAAGTCCCGGTCAGCTTCCATGGTCCATATTATCAGGCAGAGCATTCGGCAGCGGAGGGGACTGTAGAGTATGCGCGCACGATGGAGCTGCTTGAAAAGACGCTTTCGTATGCGAAAGAGCTTTCAAGCAAATATCTCGTTTATCATCACAACAACTGCCGCATCATACCGGGCGAGAAGGAAGACCGCGTCCGTGTTTCCTGTGAAAATTATTACACCGTGAAACAGCTGTGTGAGGAGGCGGGAACCCAGGTGGTCGTGGAGAATGCCGGAGTTCTGGAGCGCGGAAACCGTCTCTTCGATGAGCAGGAATTTATCGATCTGTGCCGCCGGGAACAGTATGCGGTGCTCATCGACATCGGGCACGCCTGGGCGAACGGCTGGTCGCTTAAGCGGGTCGTAAACGCGCTGGCGGACCAGATTGTGGCGTACCATCTCCACAACAACGACGGTGTCCACGACAGCCATCAGAGGATTCATGAGGGAACACTTGATTTTGACTGCTTTTTAAAATTGGCAAAGCAGGCGACGCCGGATGCCGAGTGGGTCATGGAGTATGCGATGGACGTTTCTGGAAATGTGCGGGGGATTGAGGAAGATCTGCAGTTTCTTTTGAAAATGGGAAGTGCTGCACGATGACACAGTGGCAGTGAATTTTGCCGAAAAGCCCCGCCTTGTCAACTCTTAAAAAAGCTGATATACTGGACATAAGATTGTGAGAAAAGATGTCCGGAGAGAACATCCGGACACGGTAAAAATGAAATTTGACAGCGGGAAAGGAACGGCAGGATGTTTCGTCTTTGGGGAAAAATGATGAAGGAAAACCGGATGCTTAGGGATATTGTGATCAGCAACGGTGATTATACAATGTCGAGAACGGCGATGGTGTTTGACGCGATCGACCAGATTTGCTATGCCTTTGATCTGGGGCATCCGGTCTGGCTGGATAAGACGATCGAGGAGTTCAAACGTCACGATAAGGCGCGTTTTACCCAGGACAACTTTATCGAGAGCATCGATTTCGATTATCTGGAGATACAGGTGCTGGAAGAATAAAGGGCAGGCAGCCGTTACAAAAAGACAAAGACCGGGAGGGGCGAGATGGCACAGGCGATAACGGATGTGAAAACATTTCTGGAAGACGCCAGACAGGCAGTGGTGGAGCTGGCGGAGTTTGAAAAACAGGAGGAGACGCTTGCTCAGGAAGAGAAAAAGCGTCTGCGCGTGCTGGAGACGGAGCGGAAAGCGGTGGCGGATGCCGTGAATTCGACCGTGAAAAAGCGCCGGGATGAGATTGAAAAAAGCTATGACGATGAGCTTGGGAAGCTGCAGGATAAGCTGAAACGCACGCGGACACGCCGCGAAAAGGCGAAAAACCAGGGCATCAAGGAGCGGATTAAGGAAGAAACGCAGGAGCTTCACGCGCACAACCGAGAGCTTGCCGTGCGGATGCGGACGCTGTTCCAGTCGGATCGTGTTCCATTTGTCTGCAAAAGCCCACTGTACTATGCGCTGTATTTTCCGAGGGGATTCAAAGAATTTCTGACGGTGTTGATTACCTTTGCGATCTGTTTCCTGTTGATCCCGTGCGGCATCTACAAGCTGCTTCCAGAACAGAAGACTTTATACCTGGCGATGATCTACGGCGTGGATGTGGTTGTTTTTGGCGGACTGTATATCCTGATTGGAAACTGGACGAAGGATCGCCATCTGGCGGCGCTGCAGGAAGGACGTTCGATCCGCAGTCTGATCGCGGCGAACAACCGCAAGATCGCGGTGATCACCTCCTCGATCCGTCGGGATCGCAGTGAAGCGCTCTACGATCTGGAAAAATACGACGATGAGATCTCCCAGATGGAGCAGGATCTGGAGGAGACGGCGAAGAAGAAAAAGGACGCATTAAACACCTTCGAAAATGTGACAAAAACCATCCTGACCGATGAGATCACCAGCAACAGCCGTGCAAAGCTCGAACAACTCAAAGAAGGCCATCAGGAGGTCGAGAGCCGCCTGCACTATACCGAGACGGTAATCAAGGAAAAGAGAATCTTTATCACAGATACCTACGAGTGCTACTTAGGCAAGGAATTTCTGAATCCAGAAAAGTTGGACGCGCTAAAACATATTCTGGATAACAGCACAGCCGTTAATTTAAGCGAGGTCATCGCAGAGTACCGCGAACGCGGCGGAAAGTAAACTGTGGAAATTATTTCATAAAAATAAATAATTAGATATAGGAACAACCAGAAAAAAGATGTGACACCGGGCGCTGTAAAGCTGCCTTCTGTCACATCTTTTTTCGTCCGTGTATATATCCTTCAATTTTCGCATAATTTCCTGCCACCCCGCCTATAATAAAGGTAAAACAACCCCTGTCCAACAGGCAGGGAGAAAACAGGACGGTGTGGGAGATGAACAGACGGGGACGCAGCCGGTTCGGTGGCAGTCCGGAGATATATTACTACAATTCAGCCCGCCGGGACGCGGTGGGAGAGCTGGCAGGGCAGTTAAGTGGGCTGATTCAGGAAGAAATGACCCGAAGGCATAAAAAGAAACTGGTTTTCCTCTGCATCGGCACGGATCGCTCGACCGGAGACAGTCTGGGACCGTTGATCGGATATAAACTCAAACAGGAACGGCGGCGCGGTACGCTGGTATTCGGAACACTTGATCGCCCCGTGCACGCGATGAACCTGGAACATTACGCGCAGGTTTTAAAAAATGGGTACCCGGATGCGTTGGTGGTGGCGGTCGATGCCTCGGTTGGCGATGAAAACCATATCGGCTATGTCACGCTGGGGCGTGGGGCTTTAAAGCCGGGGCTTGGCGTCTGCAAGGAGCTTCACGCGGTCGGAGATCTCTTTATCACCGGGATCGTGGCGGGCTGCAGCCATTACGATCCGATGATGCTGCAGAGTATCCGCCTGGCACTCGTTATGCAGCTGGCAGACTGCATCAGCGCGGGGATCGGGCTTGTCGAAAATTTTTGCCTGGATGCTGCCTCCGTTTGACAAATTTTGCATGCAATCGGCGTTATGATAGGCGGAAAGAAATTCATCATACTCCTGAAATTACGGAAAATCATGTTACTGTATTTGAGCAGGTATTTTCAGCACTGAAAATGCTGCACGGTGCAGCAATCAAATCATGGAAGCAAGTACAGACCCGGTTTCAGGAGAATCTATCATAGCGGGGTGAACATATGGGAGAATATTCTGGTTCCCGCGCAGAACTGCCGAAAAATATCCGGCAGATCGGCGAGCGGGATGAGGTGGTCCGGTTGTATGTGGAGGATTATGTAAACACGTATTTGAAACAGGTATATCCATCCGGCGGACCGGGACTCCGGGTCGGGCTGCTGCTCGGAAATTCGGATCCACAGCAGGAGGTTCCGTGCCTCTTTGTGGACGGGGCGCTGGAGATGGAGGAGGTTGTGCCGTCCGGGGAGAAGATTGTCTTTTCGGAGGCGGCATGGAAAAAGGCATACCAGCGGATGGAGGAGACATTTCCGAAAAAGACCGTGCAGGGGTGGTTTATCTGCGGCGCGCCGGGGTGTATGTTAAGTCCCCTGACCTACTGGCGGCTGCACAAGCAGTATTTCGGTGGGAAAAACCAGCTCATGTACATAAACAGCGGTGTGGACGGTGAGGCGGCATACTATGTGATGTCGGAGGACGGGTTTTACCGTTTGAAAGGATATCATATATACTACGAGAAAAACCAGATGATGCAGGACTATATGATTCTGCGGAAGGACGCCCGCCGGGTGGAGACAGGCACCGGCGATCGGGTGATCCGCGATTTCCGTAACCGGATGGAAGAGCGGCAGCAGGAGGCGGCGTCGCGTTACGGGACGATCCGGGCGCTGGGGACGCTGTGCGGCGTGCTTTCGGTCGCGGTGCTTGCCGGCGGCGTGGTGCTTTTCGGCAATTACCAGAAAATGCGCGAGATGGAGAGTGTGCTGGTATCCGTCCTCCCGGATGGTGTGCGGGGCACTGCGGACGGGAAAGAGGCGGTCACGGTGGAACAGCTCCGCGGTAGTGTGACGCCGCTTGAGAGCAGCGATGTGGATGCAGACGGAACAACAGCGGAAAACGGAGGACAGGCGCATAAATGGACACTTGAGAGCGCGGCGGATGGAGATACAGAGGGCACTGCCATAGCAGGCAGACAGAATGGACAGGCTTCCGGCGGGCAGAGCGAAGAGGACGGAAAAATGGCGGAGACGAAAGCCCCGTACATTTTGCCGGAGCCGGAGGCACAGCGCGACCTGCCGAATCCGGGCGGCAATTCGACGGCGGGACAGGACTATCCGGTCACAAACTTGAAGCCCGGCGGCACGTACACGGTCGGGGACGGGGAGACACTCTATGGGATCTGTTTTAAGCTTTATGGTAATATCCGTCATCTGGACGATATCCTTGCGGTCAACCATCTGACCGATGAAAACCGCATTATCGCAGGGCAGACGCTGGTGCTGCCGGATGTGTCCGGAGAATAGCAAAAAGATAATGCCAAACCATCTAAAATAGTGTATAATCAAGATGGCAGTCCAGCTACAGGAGATAAAAAAATGAGTGAGATGAACCGATTGAACGGGAACAGAAGAAAAAGCAGCTGAGAGGGCGTGTGATCGACACCGCCACGCAGGACATGTTTCCCCGCCGGGGCATAAGCCACGGGGAAAATGAGGAAGAGGTGGCGGAGAAAGCCGAGCGCCATTCCAGACGGAAACGTCTCCGCAGGGTGCTGACGGCGGTGTTAATCTCGGCGCTTTTGGCGGCTGGTTTTATGTATTATAAAGATAACCATGCCTACACGGACTATACGGTAGCGTGGGAAAAAGAGATTGCGGCGAGTGAGAGCAGCACGACGGAATTTGTTCCATTTGGGGAAAATGTCCTGAAATATACGAAGGACGGAGCTTCCTATCTGGACAAGTCCGGCAAGGCGGTCTGGTCGATGAGTTATGAGCTGAAATCACCAATCTGCTATGTCAACGGCGATTATGCCGTGATCGGGGACCAGCAGGGCAATGATATTTATATTGTGGACAAGACCGGAAGCCAGGGACAGGCGACGACGCTTCTGCCGATCCTGCGCGTCAGCGTATCGGCATACGGCATCGTGGCGGCGCTGGTGGAGGACAGCAATGCTTCGTATGTGACCTTTTTCAAGAAAGACGGCAGCGAGCTTGACTGGGCGATCAAGACGGTTATGTCGGGAAATGGTTACCTGATGGACGTTTCCTTATCGCCGGATGGTACGCAGGTCATGCTTTCCGACCTGTATCTGCAGGACGGGGCACTCAAAAACCGGATTGTATTTTACAATTTCTCCGAATATGGAAAGAATTATCCAGACCGTCTGGTCGGAGGTTTTGATGAGCTGGGAGACAGCATCTGTCCGCGCGTCCGGTTTCTCGACGAGGATCACGCGTGTGCATTTGCGGATGATCAGGTGGCATTTTTCTCTTTGGAAAATGTAACAAGCCCGGCGCTGGTGCGCCAGGCGGAGATCGACGGGGAAGTCCGTGGCGTGGCATGGTCGAAGGACTATGTGGCGGTCATCTCGGACAACACCGAGGGCGGAAGTGAGAGCCGTTTGAGCATGTTTAAATCCGATGGAACCGCTATGGGTACGGCAGATTTCTCGTATTCGTGGCGTAACATAAATATACAGGGCGATTTCGTCATCCTAAATAACGAAAATTCCTGTCGGGTCTACAGTCTGTCCGGCAAGGAGCGGTTTGCCGGGGAGTTTGATTTCTCTGTGGCGCAGGTAACACGCGGCCGCGCGTTCAATTCATTGATTATCAGCGGCGGCGACCGGATGCGCGAGATCCGCCTCAAATAACACACGTTTAGTTTTTAAAATTAAGATACATAGCAGGAGGTTACTTATGAATCAGATTGACACATTATCCGTAAACGCGATCCGGATTTTATCCGCAGACGCAATCCAGAAGGCAAATTCCGGTCATCCGGGACTTCCGCTGGGATGTGCAGCAGCGGCTTATGAACTGTGGGCACATCATATGAACCATAACCCAGCTAACCCGAAGTGGGAGAACAGAGACCGTTTCATCTTATCCGGCGGTCATGGTTCCATGCTGCTGTACTCTCTGCTGCACCTGTTTGGCTACGGAAATCTTTCCAAAGAAGATCTGATGAACTTCCGCCAGTTAGATTCCAAGACTCCGGGACATCCGGAATATGGTCATACCGTTGGCGTTGAGGCGACGACCGGTCCGCTGGGCGCAGGTATGGGTATGGCAGTCGGCATGGCGATGGCTGAGGCACATCTGGAAAGCGTATTCAACAAAGAAAATTATCCGGTAGTTGACCATTACACCTATGTATTGGGCGGCGACGGATGTATGATGGAAGGCATTTCCTCTGAGGCATTCTCTCTGGCAGGTACCCTGGGACTTTCCAAGCTGATTGTTCTCTATGATTCCAACCGCATCTCCATCGAGGGAAGCACCGACATCGCATTCCGTGAGAATGTACAGGAGCGTATGCAGGCATTTGGTTTCCAGACGATCACTGTAGAAGACGGCAATGATATCGACGCGATCGGCAAGGCGATCGAGGCTGCAAAGGCAGATACCGAGCATCCGTCCTTTATCACCATCAAGACGCAGATCGGCTTCGGCTGCCCGGCAAAACAGGGCAAGGCGAGCGCACACGGCGAGCCGCTGGGCGTGGAGAATGTGGAAGCACTCAGAAAGAACTTAAACTGGCCGAGCGAAGAGCCGTTCTTCGTACCGGAAGAGGTATACAAAAACTACTCCGAGATCGCAGAGCAGAAGGCAGAGGTAGAAGCTGCATGGAACGTGATGTTTGCCGCTTACTGCGAGGAATATCCGGAGATGGAAGCGCTCTGGAACCAGTATCACAATGCAAAGGCGGGCGAGGCGCTGAAAGATGACGCCGGATTCTGGGCAAAACAGGAGAAACCGGAAGCAAGCCGTGCGATCTCCGGACGCCTGATCAACTACATCAAGGATGTTCTGCCGAACCTGTTTGGCGGTTCTGCTGACCTAGCACCGTCCAACAAGACTAACATGAAGGATGCGGGCGACTTCTCCAAGGAGGACAGAGCTGGACGTAACCTGCACTTCGGTGTCCGCGAGCTTGCGATGGCAGCGATCGGAAATGGCATCATGCTGCACGGCGGTCTGCGTGCGTATGTATCGACCTTCTTTGTATTCAGTGATTACTGCAAACCGATGGCAAGACTGTCTGCACTGATGGGCGTGCCGCTGACCTATGTATTTACGCATGACAGTATCGGCGTTGGTGAGGATGGACCGACCCATGAGCCGATCGAGCAGATGGCAGCGCTGCGTGCGATGCCGAACTTCCATGTATTCCGCCCGTGCGATGCGACCGAGACAGAGGCAGCTTGGTACAGTGCTGTTACTTCCGAGCACACACCGACCGCACTGGTGCTGACCAGACAGAATCTGGAGCCGATGGCAGGCAGCAGCCGTGAGGCATTAAAGGGCGGCTACATCATCGACGACTGCGAAGGCACACCGGAGTTAATTCTGATTGCCAGCGGTTCCGAGGTAGCTCTGGCGGTTCATGCAAAAGAGACTCTGGCAGCAGAAGGTCAGAAAGTCCGCGTTGTCTCCATGCCGTGTATGGATCTGTTCGAGGAGCAGAGCGAGGAGTACAAGGAGTCCGTACTTCCGAGAGAAGTACGCCGCCGTGTAGCAGTAGAGGCGCTTGGAGCTTCGGCTGGGACAAGTACACCGGCTTAGACGGCAAGATCATCGCGATGGAAAGTTTCGGCGCCAGCGCACCGGCAGGGCTTCTGTTCAAGAAGTTCGGCTTTACCGTTGAGCATGTGGTAGAGGTGGCTAAGAGCCTGAAATAATGCTGATTTTGGTAAAAAAATAAGATAAAAGACAGGCACCTGTCTGTCGGCAGAAAAGAATGCGGTACCGCTTAAGCAGAAATGCGCCTTTCTCCGGCAGGCAGGTGTATTTTGCTTTCCAAACCTTGCAAAACGGGGATGCATTGCGTATAATAAGAGCCAGCGCAGAAAAAAGATGAGGGCATAGAAGAAAGGCTGCCGGTGCAGCCGTAAGGGAAGGGATCCAGACATGGAAAAAAAATGTATTGGGATAGACGTCGGCGGAACGACGGTTAAGATTGGTATTTTTGAGACGGACGGAACGCTTGTTTATAAGTGGGAGGTTCCGAGCCGCAAGGAAGAGAATGGGGCGTACATTCTTCCGGATGTAGCCGCTTCGATCAGGAAGAAATTGAACGAGCAGGGAATCCCGATGGACGCCGTGATCGGCGCAGGTATGGGATTTCCGGGTCCGGTGCAGCCGGACGGCTATGTGGAGGTCTGCGTCAACTTGGGATGGCGCGATCTGAACCCGCAGAAGATTTTGAGTGAGTTATTAGATGGAATGCCGGTCCGCTCCGGTAATGATGCTAATGTGGCGGCGCTCGGCGAGATGTGGCAGGGCGGCGGCAAGGGCTGCCATGATATCGTGATGGTGACGCTGGGAACCGGTGTCGGCGGCGGCGTGGTACACGATCAGAAGATCGTTGCAGGACGCCACGGACTGGGCGGCGAGATCGGTCATATCCATATCCGCGAGGGCGAGAAAGAAACCTGCAACTGCGGCGGACACGGCTGTCTGGAACAGGTAGCGTCCGCGACCGGTATCGCCAGGGAAGCGAGGCGGAAGATGGCGGCAAAGCCGGATGCGTCGGTGATGCGTGCCTACGGTGATGCGATCACCGCAAAAGATGTGCTGGATGCGGCAAAAGCCGGGGATGCACTGGCGCTGGAGGTTATGGACACCGTGTGCTATTATCTCGGATGGGCGCTGGCGACTATTTCGATGACCGTGGATCCGGAGATTTTTGTCATCGGAGGCGGCGTGTCAAAGGCGGGGACTTTTTTAACGGATTGGATTGACCGCTATTACCGTGAATTGACCCCGATCTCTGAGAATAAGGGCGAGGTTCGCCTGGCAACATTGGGAAATGACGCAGGTATCTATGGGGCGGCGAGACTGATCTTAGATTAGGCGTAACTGTGAAGGTGCTGAACAGTTACGATTAGACGCCTTGTTTTGAGTGACAGAGTGCAGGGTAAAGGGGCTGGACGTTTGAAGAAAATAGGGATAGAAAAACGTTCAGATATGCCGAAAAATGCTGTAGACAAGAGGAGACCCCGGAGCGGTCAAGCATCCGGGGCAATTATGAAAAATCTATGTGCAAAATCACTATAAAACAAATTTGAAAAGTGAAATCTTTTATGCTTTTAGTATAAAAATAAGATATGAATAAAATATGAACACCGTGTAAACAGATTATGAAAATTGGCGATTTTGTACAAAAAAGTTTCATGAATCAGAGGTTTCTCTATCAAAACAGAGGATAGAAAGAAAAATGGCAGAATTTGCAGCGCACGGTGCGAATCAGGAGGAAAAAATGGCAGCAGAAAAAGCAAAGAAAACGATTGTAATTGGACATAAAAACCCGGATACGGATTCGATTTGTTCTGCAATCGGCTATGCGAATTTCAAAACACTTCAGACGGGCGGCGAATATGTACCGTGCCGTGCTGGAGAACTGAACCCGGAGACGACCTCGTATTGGATTACTTTAAGGTAGATGTGCCGAAACTGATTAAATCCGTTAAAACGCAGGTCAAGGATGTTGAGATCCGCGAGACTCCAGGTGTTTCCAAGAATATTTCCCTGAGAAAAGCATGGAACCTGATGCAGGAGGACGGTCTGGTAACACTTCCGGCTGTTACCGATAAGAATATACTGGAAGGTCTGATCACAGTCGGCGATATCACCCGTTCTTATATGAATGTATACGACAGCAGCATTCTTTCCAAGGCATGCACCCAGTATGCAAATATCATCGAGACCCTGGAGGGCGCGATTTTTGTTGGCGATGAGAAAGCGTACTTTGATAAAGGAAAAGTCCTGATTGCGGCAGCTAATCCGGATATGATGGAATATTATATTGAAGAGAACGACCTGGTTATCCTCGGCAACCGCTATGAGTCGCAGCTGTGCGCGATCGAGATGGGTGCAAGCTGTATTATCGTGTGTGAGGGCGCTGGCGTTTCCATGACGATCAAAAAACTGGCACAGGAGCGCGGCTGTACCGTCATCACAACTCCGTATGATACCTACACGGCAGCCCGTCTCATTAACCAGAGTATGCCGATCAGCTATTTCATGAAGACTGAGAAGCTGATCACCTTCGATACAGATGATTTCATCGATGATATTAAGGATGTGATGGCAAGCAAGCGTTTCCGTCATTTCCCGGTACTCGATAAAGAAGGCAAATACAAAGGCCTGATTTCCCGCCGTAATTTACTGGGTGCGCGCGGCAAGAACGTGATTCTGGTCGATCACAATGAGCGCGGCCAGGCGGTAGACGGCATCGAGAATGCCAATATCCTGGAGCTGATTGACCACCATCGTCTGGGTACTGTGGAGACAGTCGGACCGGTATTCTTCCGTAACCAGCCGCTGGGCTGTACGGCAACGATCATCTTCCAGATGTACCGTGAACAGGGGCTGGAGATCGACAAGACTATCGCGGGTCTGCTCTGCAGTGCGATCATCTCCGACACGCTTCTGTTCCGTTCCCCGACCTGCACACCGATGGATCGGGCGGCAGCGGTTTCTCTGGCTGAGATGGCAGGCATCAAGCTGGATGAGTTCGCAAATCAGATGTTTGAGGCAGGCAGCGAGTTAAAGGGCAAGAGTGATGCGGAGATTCTGTATCTGGATTTCAAGAAATTCTCAGCTGGAAAGACAAACTTCGGCGTCGGTCAGATCAACTCCCTGAATGCAGAGGAGCTTGGAAAGCTGAAGAACCGTATGCTGCCGTTTATGGAGAAGGCGCGTGAGGACGAAGGTCTGGATATGATCTTCTTCATGCTGACGAATATTCTGACGGAGACGACCGAACTTCTCTGTGTTGGACAGGGGGCGGCACAGGTTGTGGCAGACGCGTTCCACGTAGGCGACGCAAATGAAGAGCTGAAGCAGACGGCAACACTGCCGGGCGTTGTTTCCAGAAAGAAACAGCTGATTCCGGCACTGACTGTGACATTGGAGCAGTAAATCAGGTGACGGTGCGCGGGCGGGATTGTTCCATACGGAAAATCCAGTGATAGTTCGTGCAGGGCAGGAAGGTCGGACGGAAAGGAAGGATACCATGACATTTGTATATCCGGCGGTTTTTACGCCTAAGAAAGATGGAAAAGGGTATGACGCATATTTTCCGGATTTGGAGTGCTGCGAGGCAGAAGGTCCGGATCTGGAGGATGCGGTGGAAAATGCGCGGGATGCAGCGTACAACTGGATCAGCCTGGAACTGGAGGAAGAGGGCGATCTGCCGGCACAGACGCATATTGATGATATGAGCCTGCCGGAGGGAAGCATGGTGAAACAGATCATGGTCCGGATCAAACTTCTCCCGGACAATGATTAAGGAGATATAGGGATGGCACAGAAGAGAGCGGCTGGAAAGCCAAAAGAGCGGCGCCGGGGAGGAGCAAGGCAGAACCCGGAAGGACAGTTGGAAAAACGGGTGGAGACCCGGAACACTCCGGGACCGCGCGCCCACTGGAAGCCGGGCAATATGATTTATCCGGTTCCGGCGGTGCTGGTGACAGTGGCGGACTCCGAAGGAAACAGCAATATCATCACGATTGCCTGGACGGGCACGATCTGTACGAACCCGCCGATGGCGTACATTTCGGTGCGCCCGGAGCGCTATTCCTACCATATGCTGCGGGAGAGCGGTGAATTTGTCATCAACCTGGCGACGGAGTCGATGGCATATGCGACCGATTACTGCGGCGTCCGCTCCGGCAGGAATGTGGATAAATGGAAGGAGACAGGGCTCACGCCGGTTCCGGCGCAGACGGTGAAAGCGCCGGTGATCGCCGAAAGCCCGGTCGCGATCGAGTGCCGGGTGACCGAAGTTAAGGAACTGGGGTCGCATCATATGTTTTTGGCAGAGGTGACGGGGGTCAGCGTGGACGAGCAGTGGCTCAACGAGCGCGGCGGCCTGGAGCTTGCAAAGGCGGAACCGATTGTGTATTCACATGGCGGCTACTATGGGCTTTCAGAGCTTCTTGGAACATTTGGATGGAGTGTAAAGAAAAAAAGAGGTGCCAAAGATGAAAAATAATGTAACCTTGATTGGTATGCCGTCCGCAGGAAAGAGCACGGTCGGAGTGCTTTTAGCAAAGAGACTGGGCTATTCCTTTATAGATGTGGATCTGCTGATTCAGGAACAGGAAGGTAAGCGTCTGCGCGAGATTATCGAAGAACAGGGGCTGGACGGATTTCTCGATGTGGAGAACCGCGTCAACGCGGGGGTAAAAGCCGAGCAGGCGATCATCGCACCGGGTGGCAGCGTGATCTACGGAAAGGAAGCGATGGAACATTTAAAATCCATCGGACTGGTTGTCTATCTGAAAATTACCTATGACGAGCTGGTAAAACGCGTCGGCGATGTCAAGGACCGCGGCGTGGCGCTGAAAGACGGCATGACACTTCTGGATCTCTACCATGAGAGGATCTCGTATTTTGAGAAATACGCGGACATCACGATCGACGAGGAAG
Organism: Clostridium sp. AF22-10; assembly: GCF_003478725.1. Classification (NCBI taxonomy): domain Bacteria; kingdom Bacillati; phylum Bacillota; class Clostridia; order Eubacteriales; family Clostridiaceae; genus Clostridium; species Clostridium sp. AF22-10. The sequence continues at coordinate 19,940 of NZ_QUFZ01000012.1, read as the reverse complement.
GTAAAGAGCTGGGGGCGGTGGTTGATGAGCTGCGCGAAATATTGGAAGAGCGCGGTTATGTGCTGGGAAGTGCGCCGGAGGAAGAGTAACAATTTCACATGAGAATGGGGGCAGCCGGTTCTGTCGGACGGGTTTCATAACGGGTTACAGTGAGAAAAAAATCAGTTGCAAAACAGTTGAAAATCCAATACAATAGAATAGTAACCATTTTTATAGAATGTTAACAGTCGGGGGTGCAAAGATGCGGAATCTTTTTTGCATCCCTTTTTTGAAAGGTGTGCGTATATGACTACAGTGAAATCTCTGTCCAGAGAGATGAAATTCTTTCTTCTGGCACTGATTCCGATCTATTTCATTTCAGTGGGGCTGATTATACAGCCGTTTGACTCCATTGTGACTGGTATCTATGAAATCATAAGGGAACCGGATTTCCTGATCACCGATTATATTGCGGTCGGCGGCATGGGAGCCGCGTTTGTCAATGCCGGGATGATGGCGCTTATCAGCATCTACTTTGTCTATAGTCTTGGGATGGAGATGGACGGGCATACGATCACATCCTGCTGTCTGATGTTTGGATTCTCTTTGTTCGGAAAAAATCTGATGAATATCTGGGCGATTTTTCTGGGTGTATTTCTCTATGCAAAATATCATAAAATGCACTTATCCAACTATATTTATGTCGGCATCTACGGAACGAGCCTGTCTCCGATCATCACACAGCTGATGCACGTGGTGGAGCTGCCGCTCTGGCAGCGCTTCTGTGTGACGATTCTGGTGGGAATCTGTATCGGATTCGTGCTTCCACCGCTCGCGACGCATTCCCACTATGCCCATAAGGGATATTCCCTTTATAATGTGGGATTTGCCTCTGGTATCATTGCGACGGTCCTGGTCTCCACGTTTAAGTCCTTTGGAATTGAGACGGAGGCGCGTCTTATCTGGTCCTCCGGCAATGATGCGATGCTTTTAGGGCTGCTATTTGTCCTGTTTGCAGGCATGTCGGTGGTGGCAGTGCTGTGGCGCGGAAAAGATACGCTTTTAGGCTATGAAAAACTCCTTGCGACAACGGGAATCGGCGGTACCGATTACCTGCTGGAATTGGGCGGTGCGGTGACGCTTCTCAACATGGGACTCAATGGTCTGTTTGCGACCTTCTTTGTGCTGGCAGTCGGCGGAAACCTAAATGGACCGACGATCGGCGGAATCTTTACCATCGTTGGATTCAGTGCGACTGGAAAACATTTGCGGAATATTTTCCCGATCATGGCGGGCGTCTGCATTGCGAGTACCGTCCGGGCGTGGGATATCACGAATCCGTCGGCACTTCTGGCGCTGCTCTTTTCCACGACGCTGGCGCCGATCGCCGGAGAGTTTGGAATTTTATGCGGCGTGTTAGCCGGTTTTCTGCACGCGTCGGTGGCGCTCAATGTCGGGATCGTGTATGGGGGCATGAACCTCTATAACAATGGATTTGCGGGCGGTATCGTCGCAATGTTCCTGGTGCCGGTGATCCAGTCGATCCGCGACCGGAGGGCGCGGGCGAAGGGAGATCTGTCGCTGTAAGATTTCCTCTTTTTAATGGAATCTTAACACGAAAGAGGCATAGAGATATTGTATCATTATAAAAACACCACATTTATGATACCTACTAAACATAGAAAGGAATGATACATATTTCAACTTCATTTGCGCTTCTGGTCGTAGCGATTATTATCCTTGTCTGCATCGCGGGAAGCCGTCTTTCGGGGCGGCTGGGGGTGCCGACGTTGTTTATTTTTATTATGCTGGGAATGCTGTTTGGATCGGACGGTATTTTTAAGATTCCATTCGGCAATTTTGCACTGGCGGAACAGGTCTGCTCGGTGGCACTGATTTTTATTATGTTTTACGGCGGGTTCGGCACGCGCTGGAGTGAGGCGAAGCCGGTCGCGGGGCGGTCGATTTTGTTATCCTCGGCGGGTGTAGTGCTGACGGCGTTTTTGACCGGGCTGTTTTGTCATCTGGTGCTTAAGATGGCATTGATGGAAGGAATGCTTCTCGGCGCAGTTCTTGGATCGACCGATGCGGCATCCGTGTTCTCGATCCTGCGTTCGCGCAAGCTGAACCTCAAATACGGCACGGCATCCATGCTGGAGTTAGAGAGCGGAAGCAACGACCCGTTTGCGTACATGATGACGGTGATTCTGCTGTCTGCGATGACGGGGAGTGTGAGCGGCGGTTCGGCGGTTCTGCTTTTGATCCGCCAGCTCGCATTTGGGCTTTTGACCGGCGCGGCGGTCGCGTGGCTGGTGACATGGCTTTTAAAGCGGTATGCCTTTTATGGCGAGGGATTTGACACGATCTTTGTCTTTGCGGCGGCAATCATTTCCTACGCGCTTGCATCCCAGATTGGCGGAAATGGCTACCTAAGCGTGTATCTGACCGGTATTATCCTTGGAAATCAGGAGCTGAAGAACCAGAAAGCGCTGGTTGGCTTCTTTGATGCGTTTACCGGCATGATGCAGATGCTTCTGTTTTTCTTACTGGGACTTCTGGCGTTTCCCTCGCAGATGCCGTCGATCGTGCTTCCGGCGATCGCAATCGCATTGTTTTTAACATTTGTGGCGCGTCCGGCGGCGGTTGGCTTGCTGCTCGCACCGTCGAAACCGCCGATCGGGCAGTATCTGGTTATTTCCTGGGCGGGTCTGCGCGGTGCGGCGTCAATCGTATTTGCGATCATGGCGACGCTCAGTGAGGGATATATGAAATATGATATATTCCACATCGTGTTCTGCGTTGTTTTATTTTCCATCATTTTTCAGGGTTCGCTGCTTCCGAAGGTGGCAGAAAAATGCGACATGATCGACAACTCGACCGATGTCATGCGGACGTTCTCAGACTATACGGGCGATATGCAGATTCAGTTCGTGCAGCTTCCGATCGGGGACAATCATCCGTGGAAAAACCGTAAAATCTGTGAGATTGAGATGCTTCCGGGTATGTTAATCACAGTGATCCGGCGCGGCGCGCAGACGATTGTGCCCAAAGGGCAGACTGTAATTCTGGAAGGGGATACCGTCGTCTTGGGTGCAGAGGGCTTTACGGACAGCCAGGGAATCCTTTTAAAAGAGATTCTGATGACACCCGATCACCGCTGGTGTGGTAAGAAGATCGCGGAGGCGCGCTTCTATAAGAATACGATCATTGTGATGATAAAGCGGGGCAGCCAGATCGTCATTCCAGACGGCGGTACGCAGATACTGGAAGGCGACCGGGTGGTTGTATACTCGCAGAAACTGCCGCAGGTGGAAGGGCGTGTGAAGCACGAAAGCGGACCGTCCGTATCGGCTGCTGTCCACAAATAAGCACGTTTGCGTGAACAGTAACGTGGATTCATCGTTACTGTTCACGGGTAGGCACTTTTGGAACCGAAAGTGCCGTAAGAAAACGTGGTGGCAGCAGGAATTTGCCGTATTTGAATGCGAAGCCACGGCAAATTCCGTTACTGGGCACGCATGCGTGAACAGTAACGATTCATCGCAGGAACATGGAAATTTCAGGCAATACTTGCAGTTTGTTGAATTATAAACTATACTTAAACAACAACGGTTTGCCGGAGGAAAAGAGTATGCAGCAGGGAAATACGAAGGAACGGATTGTAGAGGCTTATATCGAGCTGGAGTCGGAGAGACCGGTCGAGAAGATCACGGTCACGGCGCTGGTCGAGCGGAGCCGGATCACAAGAAAAACATTTTATTATTACTTTAAAGATATATATGATTTGATGGAATACCGGATGGAACGCGAGATGAAGCGCGTCATGGAAGAGACGATGAGCCAGACAGATCCGGAGAAGGCGCTGACACAGCTGTATATGTATATCATGGAAAATCAGAAGCATATCCGGGCATTGTCCGAGTCGGTACAGTTCATGGCCCTGCGCCGTCAGATGGGAGAAAAGGTGTACCAGTATTTTTATAACCATCTGGAACGGATGGGTATGTTTAAGAACCTGACGATGTCGGAGGCGGCGATGGCGGTGCAGATCATCATTTTCTCGGTTATGGGAGTTGCGTTTGATGCGCCGTTTAAGAATGAGGCGGATGTGAAGGAGCGCGTCGCCACGTTCATGAGCGTGATCCGCAAATGCACCGGGTGCGACCCTACGCGGAATCGTTAGGAAATCAGTTTTCCGGCATGTTTGAGAATTATTATCAATTAGAAAATGGAACAAGGAAACGCAGGAGGAATCAGCGGTATTTGGTTGGTTTTTTCTGCGTTTTTGCTGTCATGTACCCGGAAAAAACGGTCAGCGGCAGGAGAATTCGGGTGCCATGAAAAAAAGATGAACATGGATAGATACATTTTGGCGAATTTGTGTACACACCTGTCCGAACTTGGGAGTGGCAAAGTGTATACGAGATGAGTAAAATATAGACTGAGAAAAATTTTTACCAAGAACAAGCATAGATGGAGGAAATTATGAAAAAAAGAGGAAAGATTCTGGCGCTGGCTGCGATTGTAGTTGTTGGCGCTGTCGTTTTGTCCCGATGCGGTCATAAGAATACGGCGGTGGAATATGAATCCCGTCCAACCGTAAGAGTAGAAAATCCGGTTCGTCAGGACATCAGCTTGTACACGGATCTGACCGGACTGGTAGAGCCGCAGTCCCGCGCGAGCGTCATGCCGAAGATGAGCGGCGAGGTGCTGGAGGTTTACTTCCAGGCGGGCGATACGGTCCAGGCAGGGCAGGCGCTGTGCAAGATCGATTCCGACGCGTTGACAGCGTTAAAGCTACAGGTGGATGCGGCTTCCGTTGCCTTAAAGAATGCGGACAGCAATTTAAGCCGTACCCAGGCGCTCTTTGCTGATGGTTTTGTCTCCCAGGAGGCGATGGAGCAGGCACAAAACAGCGCACAGAATGCGAAGATTTCCTATGAATCTGCGAAGAACCAGTACGATCTGCAGGTGAAATACACGACCGTGACGGCGCCGATCGACGGTGTGATCGAGTCCCGGAGCGTCGAGCCGCATGATCATGTATCTCCGGCAGGCGAGATCTGCACGATCTCCGGTGCCAGCCAGTTACAGGTTAAATTCGGCATCACCGAGAAGATCCACCAGACGATGGAGTTGGGCGACAGCGTGACGCTGGAGAAAAATGGTGCGGATTACACCGGTACTGTAACCGAAATCGGATCTATGGTCAACGAGAGCAGCGGCCTTTATGACGCGCGTGCGATGGTGCCGGATGCAGCAGGTCTTACGAATGGTTCTCGCGTAAAAATGACGGTTATCATGGACCATGTCAGCCAGGTGCTGACCGTTCCGGTCGATGCAGTCAGCTATGACAACGGTGCCCCGTTTGTATATCTCTATGAGGATGGAAAAGCGGAGAAGACCGAGATCGAAGCAGGTATCTATGACGATGAAAATATGGAAGTAAAATCGGGTCTGACGAGTGACAGCCAGGTCATCGTGAGCTGGAGCAACGAGCTGGTGGATCAGGGAGAAGTCCTGTTAGCACAGGATACCGATGGCGCGCAGACAGACGGAAACAATGAGACAGCAGCGGAGACGACAGAGGCAGGTGACAAAGAATGATTCGACTGACAAAACTCGCACTGCGGCGTCCGGTTACCATCATTCTCTGTCTGATTACCATCGCGTACTTCGGCCTTCAGTCCGTCATGGGCATGAAGCTGGAACTGACGCCAGAGATGGAGATGCCGATGTTAATCATCGCTACGGTGTATCCGGGAGCCAGCCCGGAGGACGTAACCGATCTGGTTACCAAGAAAGAAGAAGATGCGATCACATCATTGGACTCGGTCGATAAGGTACAGTCCATTTCCCGTGAAAATGTATCGATCGTCATTGTCCAGTATGAGTACGGTACCAACATGGATACCGCATACATTAACCTGAAAAAGGCGATAGATGGCATTCAGAGCGATCTGCCGGACGATGCCAACGATCCGAATATCATGGAGCTGGATATCAACTCGATGGCGACGGTTACGCTGGCAGTCAGCGGCGACGCTGATCAGAACCTTTATACATATGTAGATGACAAAATTGTTCCTGAGTTTGAGAAATTAAGCTCGGTCGGCGAGGTTTCGATTGCCGGCGGTCAGGATAGCTACACCCGCGTGGAACTGATTCCGGAAAAACTGGCACAGTACCACCTGAATATGAATACGGTTGCACAGTTAGTCGGTGCCGCCGATTTCACGATCCCGGCGGGCGATGTCCGGGTTGGAAAACAGGATCTCGACGTCAGTGTCGGCAACGAATTTAAGAGCACGGAAAGTCTGAAAAATGTCGTACTTCCGCTGGCAAACGGTGAGACGATCCATCTTTCTGATATCGCAAATGTCTATGAGGCGCTGGAGGATGCAAGCTCGATCGGACGTTACAATGGCGAAGATGTTATCTCCCTGGGAATCAAAAAACAGCAGAGTTCCACCGCGATCGAGGTTTCCAACCAGGTAACCAAGAAGGTGCAGGAAATTGAACAGCAGTATCCGGGTCTTAAAATCACCGTGGTAGATGATGCCAGTGACACGCTGAAACAGTCTTTAAGCAGCGTAATCCAGACCCTGATCCTGGCGATCATCCTGTCCATGATCATTCTGTTCTTATTCTATGGCGATTTGCGTGCGTCGGTCATCGTAGGTACGTCCATTCCGATCTCCGTTGTATTGGCGATCATTTGTATGGCGGCGATGGGATTCTCAATGAATATTATTTCCCTGACGTCGCTCGTTCTCGGTGTAGGTATGATGGTTGATAACTCGATCAACGTCCTCGACGGATGTTTCCGGGCAAAGGAAAAACTGGATTTCTATGATGCGGCGCTGGAAGGTACGCGCACGATGATCGGCTCGATCACCGGCGGTACGCTGACAACCTGTGTTGTATTTATTCCGCTTCTGATGTTAAATGGTATGTCTGGACAGCTCTTTACACAGCTCGGGTACACGATCATTTTCTGTATGACGGCTTCCTTATTCTCAGCAGTCATCATCGTGCCGCTCTGCTATATGTTCTGGCATCCGGTTGAGAAGGATCATGCGCCGGCAGGACGTATCATCAAAGGCATCCAGGGCTGGTATCGCAAGCATATGCCGCATGTCATCAAGCGCTATGCGCTTGTATTCGGAACGACTGCAGTGCTGGTTGTCCTGTCCATCCTCATGGCGTCCAGACTGAACCTGGAGCTGATGTCTTCGATCGATGAAGGTATCGTCACGATGACGATCAAGACGAAACCGGGTTATTCGGTATCGGCGATCCGTGACACTGTGCTCGATCTGGAAAATATGGTAGAGACAGACGAGGATGTGGATCATTACCTGATGACATATGGAAACAGTGGTGTCAGCATGACTTCCGGAAGTGATGTGACGCTGAATGCCTACTTAAAAGATAAGAGAAAACTTTCCACGGACGAGGTTATCGAGAAGTGGAGATATGCGACACAGAACTACGTTGATGCGACCATTACCTTGGAACAGGGCAGCAGCAGTATGAGCAGCAGCATGAGCAGCGGTGATTCAATTGAGGTGGATCTGCAGAGTACCGATTACGACACCCTAAAGAAGGCAGCGGATGATCTGGTAACGGAGCTTCGCAAGCGCGAGGATGTTATGCAGGTACATTCTTCTGTTGAGAATGCGGCGCCGGTTATCAAGGTAAATGTGGATCCGGTTAAGGCAGAGGCAGAGGGACTGACCCCGGCCAGCATCGGTTCGATGGTATACAGTAATTTAAGCGGTGTGAAAGCGGCGACGATCTCCGTCAACGGCAATGATCAGGACGTGAAGGTAGAATTTGCGCCGGATCGCTACGATTCCATCGCGAAACTGCAGGGCATGATGATCACGACGGCGACGGGTAATACGCTTCCGCTGGAGGATCTGGCAGAGATCTACTACCAGGATAGCCCACAGGAGATTTCACGAAAAGAGAAACAGTACCAGGTATCGATCACGATGCAGGCACAGGCAGATTATAAGAAGACGGCTGAAAAAGATGTCAAGAGCTTCGTGCAGAACTGGGAATTCCCGTACGGCGTTGAGATGGCGACCAATAGCCTGGATGAGTCGATGGGCGAGGAGCTTTCCGCGTTGGGAATGGCGCTTGTCACAGCGATCTTTCTGATTTTCATTGTCATGGCGATCCAGTTTGAGTCCCCGAAATTCTCCCTGATGGTTATGGCAACGATCCCGTTCAGTTTGATCGGTTCCTTTGGATTCCTGTTTCTGGCGGACTGCCCGATCAGTATGAACTCCATGCTTGGTTTCCTGATGCTGGTCGGTACGGTTGTAAACAACGGTATTTTATACGTGGATACGGTGAACCAGCTGCGGATGGAGATGCCGTTAGACGAGGCGCTGGTAGAAGCCGGTGCGATCCGTGTACGCCCAATCTGCATGACGACACTGACGACCATCATTGCGATGATCCCGAACTGTCTGGCATTTGGTAAGGCGGGCAAGATGATGCAGGGCTTAGCGCTTGTAAACGTCGGCGGTCTGGTTGCGGCGACGATCCTGACGCTGGTACTGCTTCCGTCCTTCTACCGGGTGGTTTATAACATGGGAAAAGGCAAAGAAGATGAGTATGATAAGCTGGACTGCGACTAAGGAAAAGCAGGTTAAGCAGTGAATCTGTCAGGCGGCGGACCCGGGGCGGGGAAGCTGCCTGTACGGATAGAAAAAGGGGGAGAAGAAGATGCCGTCGGAACGATTTAAGCGATTGCCGGAGGAAAAACAGAAGAAAATCCGGGACGCGTGTATGGCTGAATATACGCGGACAACGATAGAAAAAGCATCGCTCAACCGTATGATAGAAGATGCCGGGATCTCCCGGGGCAGTTTTTATACGTATTTTGACAGTAAATGGGATGTTTTAGGATATCTGTGTGAGAGCTTTATCAATGAATTTTATGAATGCGGCGAGCGCTGCCTCGAAGCGGCGCAGGGGGACATCTGGGAGATGCTTGACCAGTCCTTAAATGGGTCACTCGCCCTGTGCCGCGACCAGAAACGCGCGGATTTCATCCGCAACATCATGGAGTGCAGCAGTCGGGAGGCGCTGACCTTCGATATATTCAATTATGACCTGGACAGCCCGCGCGCCGTGCGCGGACGCAGGCTGGAGCGCGCCGCTTATGAGGCGTGCGTGGGAAAATCCCTGCGGAAGATGGGCTGGGAGGAATATATGAGCTTTTTTCGCATGGCGATGATGTCGATCGCGATGGAGATCAAGAGCTTTCACGACGGAGTCCCGGAAAACCGTATCCGGGAACGGTTTGTCCGGACGCTCGGCATCCTGAAACGGGGCGCCGGGATAGAATCGGGAGCAGGCGCGTAGAGCGCCGAAAGGAAATGAAGATGAGTAAGATGAAGAAAAACAGGAAGAAACTGTTTGCCATTCTTTTACAGGCGGCGTTAGTCAGCACGGCTATGACGATGCCGGCATATGCGGCTAAAACACCGGGGATCGGCTCAGATGCGCGGATCGGTGACGATGCGACCGGTCCGGTGCTGACGGGCGGCAATACCGAGATGGAGGAGGAGACTTCCCCGTACACCAAAGAGCAGCTTGAGGACGGGACGCTGGAATATGGCGAGATCGCATGGCGAATCGAGGGGTACAACAGCACGTACTTAAACCTGCGTTCCCAGCTCTACAGCCAGACGACCAGCCAGTCGGCGGGAACTGCCCTGGCGGCAGAGGCGAGCGCCCTCATGGAAGATGCGATGGACCTGAAGTCCGACGATATGGATGCGGAGACGAGAGAGCTGTTTGAGGGCTACAAGGCGGCAGCGAGAGAGCTGCGCAAACAGGGGGCAAAGCTTACGAACAAGGAGCTTTCCGGCACCTATGCCCGGACCCTGCGTCAGACAAAGAATAAGTTAGTCAAGGCGGTGCAGAACTTGCTCATCCAGTATGAGGAACTGCTCCCGCAGGTGGAAACAGCGAAAAAGAATGTGGAAATGTGCCAGGTAAATGCGGATGCCGCACAGAAGATGCAGGCGCTCGGCCGTGCTTCCGCGCAGGAGGTCCTGACGGCGCAGAAGGCGCTGCAGCAGGCCAATTCCAGCGCCCAGCAGGCAGAGAATGGGGCACTGCAGCTCAAGCAGAATATTTTGATGCTGCTTGGATTTGACGCGGATGCGCCGGTAACCTTTGCGGATGTGCCGGTTCCGGATGCCACCCGCCTTGCGGCGATGGATCTGGCAGCCGATACACAGGCGGCAGTCAGCGCAAATTATGATTTGATGTCTGTGCGTGCTGCGAAAGCGGAAGGGTCTTCCAACCGCACAGTCAAGAAGCGAAACGTCGCCTATACCGAGGATTCGGTGACGATCACGGTTCAGAACCTCTATGCGGCGGTGGTATCAAAGAAACAGGCGTATGACAGTGCGACGGCTGGATATCAGGCGGCAGCGCAGAGCTACGAGGCGGCAAAGCGCCAGAACGCACTGGGAATGCTCTCAAGAGCCAATTATTTGGGGCTTGAGTGCTCCTGGCTCAGCAGCGTGGCGTCGTATAAGAGCGCGGAACTGGAATATACCAAAGCGGTGGAAAACTACGAGTGGGCTGTGAAAGGTCTGATTGTGACGAATTAATCCGTCAGGAATGGCAGTTTACTTAAGGTGTGAACAGGTTGCTATTCACGGGTAGGCACTTTTGGAACAGAAAGTGCCGTAGGATAACATGGTGGTAACAGAAAGGAAGTAGGAACCGGAAATGAAACATAGAAGAAGGAAAACGGCGCTTCTGAGCGCAGCGGCAGCAGCGGTTCTGGTATTGCAGGGATCATTTGCGGCGCTGGCTGCCAGCCCGCAGTTCGCCTACGATGCGGATACATGGGCGAAGCTTCAGGACAATGTGATGGAATACAGCGAGCTGCCGTATCTGGTACAGGAGTACAACCCGACGTATTTAAACAACCAGACAACCTATCAGGCAGGACGCGATACAAAGAATGCGAAGGAAGTGCAGGATAAGCAGTACAATCAGGCAAATGACCTGTATGACAGCGCGGATAACCTGCGGGATCAGGCAGACCAGATTGAGGATTATCTGGCAGTGCCGGGCATGGCAAGTGCGTATGCCAGCCTGATGTCTGCATCGGCGATGGTCGAGCAGAATGCATTAAAAACGCAGCAGTCGGCCGATGCCTCCTACCGTGACAGCGAGATGGACCGTCTGGACTATATGAATAGCCAGGATGCGGTCGTGGTACAGGTAGAGGCAGCGTTTGCGGCGTATAATCAGGTCAAAAAGACAATTCCGCTGATGGAGAAATCGCTGGAACTGCAGGAACTGACACTGCAGATGACTCAGAAACGCCAGCAGCTCGGTCAGGCGACCCAGATTGATGTGTTAAATGCACAGAAATCGCTGCAGTCGCTTCAATCCACATTGACACAGACGAAAGCGGGGCTTCAGACCCAGCACCAGCAGCTCTGCGTCCAGACCGGCTGGACCTATGACGCGGAACCGGATATCCAGGATCTGCCGCAGGCGGATCTTGGACGGATCGCGGCAATGAACCTGGCGGCGGACACACAGACGGCGCTCGAACAGAACCTGTCCTTACAGTCCAATAAGCGCGGCTATGCCAATATGGCAGAAGGTTCAGCTGATAAGAAAAACATGGACCGCACCATCAAGAACCAGGAGCAGACGATCCGCTCCGGTATGCAGACACTCTACAACGACATCATGCAGAAGCAGACAGCCCTGCAGCTTGCCGATGCGTCCCTGGCAGCAGAGACGCAGACGATGAATGCGATGCAGAAGAAGCTGGAGCTTGGCATGGCGACCCAGCTGGAGTACAAGAGCGAGGAAGTTTCCTTCCTGGAGAAACAGATCGACAAAGAGACAGCTAACATGAACCTGCAGCAGGCGATCGAGACGTATGAGTGGGCGCTGAAAGGTTACATGAAGTAGGGACAGAAGTTAAGTCTCTGGCACTTCCTCTGCGCGGGGGTTAACGTGGCGCTGGAGGAGCTGTGTATATCGAAAATGATATAATAAAATATTTATAAAACAAGAGGCAAAAAGCGGCGTTTTCTTTCGAATCGCCGCTTTTTTTGGGGAAAAAATAGGTGCATATTGTATGGATTTAACAAAAAGTAGCCACAAACTACAGAATACTACCGATTCGGACTGGAAAATACTGGGTTAATAAAAAAATACTTTTGACAATTAACGCAGCATATGAGAGAATAAAAAAGATACTTTCAGTAAGGAGAGAAAATAAGATATGAACAAATCACAACAAAACAAAATCAAGTGGTATATGCTTTCCTTTATGTGTTTCTCCACCCTCTGGGGATTTGGAAACGTTTTAAATGGTTTCGTATACTTCAATGGAACACAGGTTATCTTCTCCTGGATTCTGATGTTCGCACTGTACTTTGTACCGTACGCACTGATGGTCGGAGAGCTTGGTTCCGCATTTAAGAATTCGGGCGGCGGTGTCAGCTCCTGGATTCATGAGACAACCGGCGCGAAGGCTGCATACTACGCAGGTTGGACCTACTGGGCTTGCCATGTCACCTACATCGCATCGAAGGGATCCGGCGGTCTGAAAGCGCTGAGTTGGATGATTTTCCAGAACGCAGAGAAGTATGCGTCCTTTAACACGAAAGCGGTTCAGTTAGTTACCTTTGCGGTACTGCTGTTCTTCTGCTGGGTTGCAAGCCGCGGCTTAAACCCGTTAAAGAAACTGGCTACCCTGGCGGGAACCAGTATGTTTGTCATGAGTATCCTGTACATTCTGCTGATGTTTGCTGCACCGGTCATCAATCCGAACGGTGGTTACCTGTCGGTGGATTTCAGCTTGAAAAACCTGATTCCGCATTTTGATTGGAAGTATTTCAGCAGCTTGTCCATCCTTGTATTTGCAGTCGGCGGCTGTGAGAAGATCTCCCCATATGTAAACAAGGTAGAGGATCCGTCCAAGGGATTCCCGAAGAGTATGATTTTTGCAGCGATCATGGTAATCGTCTGCGCGATCTTCGGTACAATCGCGATGGGTATGATGTTCGATGTATCCTTGGTTGAGGCTAATTTTGACTCTTACAATGCGAATGGACAGTACTGGGCATTCCAGAAACTGGGTGAGTATTACGGCGTTGGAAACCTGATTATGATCATTTATGCAGCCTGCAACGCGATCGGCCAGTTCTCGACGCTGGTAGTCAGCATCGATGCACCGCTTCGTATGCTGCTTGACAACGAGGATGCGCGTCAGTTCATCCCGACCAAGCTCTTAAAGAAAAACAAATTTGGCGCTTACGTCAATGGTATCTGGATGGTAGTCATCCTGTCCGGTTCCATCATTCTGGCTCAGGTTCTGGTTCCGAATGCGGATACGGTTCTGCGCCAGCTGACACAGCTTAATTCGGTTACCATGCCGATGCGTTATCTGTGGGTATTCTTTGCGTACTTCATGCTTCGCAAACATTCAGATAAGTTTGAGCGCGAGTATCGTTTTGTGAAGAACAACGGAGTGGCACTGGGCTTTGGCGCATGGTGCTTTATCCTGACCGCAGCCTGCTGCTTATTAGGTATGTACAAACAGGGTGATCTGTACACAACCATGCTGAATGTCATCACACCAGTCGTTCTGGTAGCACTGGGACTGATTTTACCGGCGATTAAGAAGAGAGAAGGGAAGTCTGCATGATGAATGCTGCGAAGGAATTATTGACTTTTATTGAGAACAGCCCGAGTATGTTTCATTCGATTGAGACGATCAAGGGAATGCTGGATGAGGCAGGTTTTACCTATCTGCCGGAGAGAACTTGCTGGGACGTGAAGCAGGGTGGAACGTATTACACGATCCGCAACCATTCCAGTATCATTGCGTTCCGCGTCGGAAAGGAACTGGGCGATTACCATTTCCAGATGTGCGCCTCCCACAGTGATTCACCGACTTACAAGATCAAGAATGTACCGGAGTTAAATGGTCCGGGCGAGTATCTGCGTCTCGATGTAGAAGCATACGGCGGCATGATCGACAGCACATGGTTTGACCGCCCTCTGACTGTCGCAGGCCGTGTGCTGGTAAAGGACGGTCAGGGCGTGAGCGCGAGACTTCTGTACATCGATAAAGATCTGTTCATCATTCCGAACGTAGCGATTCATTTCAACCGTGAGGTGAACAATGGATACAAATACAACCGTCAGGTTGATTTATGCCCGCTGTTCTCCGCTGGTGAGCTGAAAAAAGGCGCGTTTGACGCGATGATTGCGAAAGAGCTTGGTGTGGCAGCGGAGGATATTTTAGGAAAGGATCTCTTCCTTGTAAACCGCCAGCCGGGTACGATCTGGGGGTATGCGGACGAGTTCATTTCCAGTCCGAAACTGGACGACTTACAGTGCGCTTACGTTTCCCTGAAAGCATTCCTGGAGGCGAAGAATGAGCGCGATGTCAGCGTATACTGCTGCTTCGACAATGAGGAAGTTGGTTCCAATACGAAGCAGGGAGCGATGTCCACCTTCTTACAGGATGTCCTGCACCGCATCAACGGCGCACTTGGCAAGACACCGGAGGACTATTATCAGGCAGTTGCCGGTTCTTTCCTCGTAAGCTGCGACAACGCACACGCCGTTCACCCGAACCACGGGGAGAAGACGGATGCAGTCAACTGCTCCTGGATGAACAAAGGTATCGTCATCAAGGAGAGCGCGAACCAGAAATACACCACGGACGCATTCAGCCGTGCGGTATTTACGAATGTCTGCAATGAGGCAGGTGTTCCGGTTCAGGTGTTTGCAAACCGCAGTGACAGCGCAGGCGGTTCCACACTGGGCAATCTGTCCAATACACAGGTCAGCGTCCATGCGGTAGATATCGGTCTTCCGCAGCTTGGTATGCACTCCTGCTACGAGACAGCCGGTGTGAAGGATGTGGAGTATGCAATCAGTGCTCTGACCAAATTCTATCAGACCAATCTTCAGATTGAAGGCGCTGAGAGCGCAATGTTTGAATAGTTTTAGGATTGCGAAAGTGCGAAGCACATAGCAATCCGGTATCAAAATATAGTAAAAGCTCCGGAATCACAAAACTCCGGGGCTTTTACTATATTTTTATATCTAAATGACGACAGACTTGAATTCAGACTATAGTCGGTATAATGACGATTTATTACTTTATAAAATAATATGATTTTATTTTGTTTGATTTGCGTGATAAAATCAAGAAAAGAAACGTAATTTCGTGAGTAAGTATGAAAATGAAAGGAGAAAAGGATCGAATATTTGGATTAAATTGAAAAAAAGTAAGTTTAAAAAGGAGGACATATGTTAAAGCTAGGAATTATTCAATTATCTATCCAGGAAGGAAATATCGAAAAAAACTGTGCTCATATAGAAGAACTTGTTAGAAACCATTCTTCTGACGACATAGATCTTCTTTGCTTTCCGGAACTTTGTATCAGCGGATACAATTTTGAAAAGGCCATAATTTCAGATAGGGAAGCACTTTTTTTCTCAGAGCTTGCCAGTAAATATAAGATAGCAATCATGGCCGGAATTAATAAAAAAGAGGGAAACCAGCATTATGATGTTGCCTGTATTTGGGATGGAACAGGAACACTTTTGGGAGAGTACAAAAAAATTCATTTATGGGATAAGGAAAATGATTTTTTTGCGAAAGGAGAAGAGCTGGTTACGGTTTCGTTTAAAGGCTGGACAATTGGATTGTTAATTTGTGCAGATTTTGGATTCTCAGAATTGGCAAAATCTTTAGCATTAAAAAAGAACGCAGATGTGATTATGTATCCGAGCGCGTGGAATCCGGGTTGGGATTACCTGTTTTCCGGATGCAGCAGTATAAGAGCAGCAGAAAACCAGGTTTATACGGTTGGATTAAACAGGGCATCCGGGGACGTGGAGTATTGTGGTAATACAACTGTTTCGAATCCGGATGGAACAACGCTTGCCAGATTATGCACATCAGAAGAATCCTACACACGTGTTGTGCTCAAAAAGGAATGTTTGGAGAAAGCGAAAGAAACCATCCCGTGGAGATTAATGAGACGTGAAGAAGTTTATAACAAAATATAGGAAGGAGATTGTATGGGAAAAGAATTAGAAAAAGAAAAAACGGTGATTATAGATGATCCGATGACCCCGGTACCGCTAAATCAACGGCAGCATTGGACAGCACCGGCATTTATTTTCGGAGGCCTTGAATTCAGTGTTACCTTGTTGATGATAGGTTCTACATTAATAGGCGCATTTGGCTTAAAAGGAATCATACCGGTTGTACTGTTCACTTTCATATGCTTAACATGGGTAGGAAATGCTATCAGTGGATATATGGGAGCCAAAACAGGTCTTTCCTCTTCCGTAATTGCAAAACAAGGATTTGGCGACAAACAGGCAAAATTTATTATCGCGCTAGTTATCGGTGTTATCAGTATGGGCTGGTGGGCCGTTCAGACATCGGTAACAGGCAATGCGTTTTGTGCAGTTTTGGGAATTGACTATACAGTTAATCGAACTGCCTGGATGATTACCACCATTGTCGCAGGAATATTGTTCGCAATTCCTTCTGTTATTGGATATTCATCTATGAAATGGACGGATTATTTTGCGGTTCCTGGTGGAATTCTTCTGTGCATTGTTGGTATTTACCTGGCATTAAAGAACATTGGATGGTCGAACATTATTAGTTACAAAGGAAGCGGTGAGATTTCATTTGCTGCCGGTGTGACGATGATACTTGGCATGAATGTATCGCAGTTTGTTATTTCTGCTGATTATACAAGATATGCAAAACCGTGTTGGAAGGATAATATTTTAATACCGATTGGAATTGTTGCAATTGGTATTCCGCTTCTTTTTATTGGTGCCATCATGGGAGCAGGAAATGGAACTGCAGATATTGTTGCAGTTATGGAAAACTTAGGATTTCCTATCTGGGGATTTATTGTTCTTTGGCTTGCTGCCTGGACCAGTCAGCTTGTAAATAACTATACAATGGGACTTTCTTTCTCCAATATGCTGAATATAAAAACAAATAAAGGAAGAGCGATTGTAACGGCCGCAGGTACATTTTTATCACTTCTTCTTTGTTTTACGGGTATTCTGGAAAATTTACAGAAACTGCTTAGTCTGGCTGCTCTTCTTTATCCGGCCATTGCAGGGGTTATGTTTGTTGATTTCTTCCTCAGAAAGGGAGTGTGGGAAGATAAGCAGGGATGGAATTTTATGGCTACAATTGCAATGATTGTGGGAATTGCAGTTGGCTATATTACAACCTATGTTGTAGTAATTGGAATTCCGCCGGCACAATCTCTGATTATAACCGGTATTACCTATTATGTAATAATGAAGGTGAAGGCAAAGGTAGCACCTGATAAATTTACAGAGGGAATTAATTAAGTTAAGATATGCAATAGAAGTATGAAAAGCTTATACATAAGTGTCGACAGCCGCTTCGCGATCAATAAGATTGCGGAGCGGCTGTTTTGCCATAGGAAACCTCGTTCTATGTGCCATGGCACATTTCTTCTTATAAATTCAGATCTCCCAGACTGGCAAGATAATGTTTGCATATATCCAGGAATTCCCTGTTTTTTTCAGCGAAAAAGCTGTTCTTCATCCATACATAGTTAATGAAGGTTTTGCTTTTAAAATCGTTAATAAAAATTTGGCTCATAACACCGCGATCCAGTTTTTTCTGTACGACAAACTTGTATACAAATGAGAGACCAACATTTTCAATGACAAGATTATGAACGGTATTGATGGTTCCGACTTCTACAAAAGAGGCGAAATTATGTATGTCCTGATTGTAACCGTGAAGAATAGAACGCAGATTGAGATAGGATTTTGAACCTTCTTCTCTGAAAATCAACCGATAGGGATGTAATTCTTTAAAATCTACGGTTTTTCCGGCCAGCGGATGAGTGGGAGCGCAGATGCAGATGGTTTCAGACTCGAATAATTCGTGACATTCATATTCTTCCGGTGGACAGTAGGTATCCACAATACAAGCCTGGATTCTTCCGTTTGCTAATTGAACTAACAAGTCATCAGATTCTCCCATATAGATGCTGACCTTTTTTTCAGGGTATTTGTCCAGATATTTTCCCATTACTTTTGCAGCAAATGTTTCTCCGAATCCGGTCAGGGAACCTAGTTTGAAAATGTCAGGTTCGTTGATGGGGACAGAAAGCCGGTTTTTTATGATTTCTGAATCAGCCTGTACAGATTGGGCATATGAGCGGAGGAGACGTCCTTGATCGGTTAGGTGAAGTCTTTTTTTCTCATCATAATAAAATAGTTTTGTTCCGTAATACTGTTCCAGATATTTGATGTGCTGAGTTACGGCTGGTTGAGTCATATGAAGCTTTTCAGCGGTTTTGGTATAATTTTTCGTTTCACAGAGCTCTAAAAAGGTACTGAGCTTATAATTTAACACAGATATACTCTCTCCTTTCTGCGTGAATATCTGTATAAGGCGATTTCGTGGGTGGCGGGCTATATCAGATATGAAATAACGCACATCTAGTAGCAAGAATACCTGGGTATTCTTGAATTTGTAGACCAAAATTCAGACTACAGTCTGTATAATACAGATTTATCACTTTATAAAATAACATAATTTCATTTTATTTGATTTATATGCTAAGATCAAGACAAAGAAAAATATTTTTCGCGAATTTCAAAATAGTATACTTAAAATTATGAATGTTAGGGAAAGGAGGAACTATGGAATACCCGATTGGAATTGAGATGTCGAAAGACTATTTATCGTATGAGGTCAGTAAGGCTGCGTACAAGTTGGTGCACGATGTTATGCTGGTGCAGCCGGGAGAGAACGTAGTAATTACCGGAGATACCTCTACGGATAAACGTGTACTGGAAGCTCTCATGAGCGCAGCTTATACTGTTGGAGCCAATCCGCTGCTTGTTTTCGCACCGACCAATTTAAGTACCTATTCAGAACCGGCGGCTCCGCTTGGAAATGCAGTTGCTGTTTCCGATGTCTGGATTGAGTTATCATACGGTTCCATCTTCCTGAGTGATGCATGGAAGAGAGCAATTGATTTTGGCTGCCGTTACATTAATCTTACCGGTATGGATGCAACCATGATCGTGAATTGTATCGGAAGAGTCGATGTTAACAAGGTAGTAGAGCTGGGAGAGGCTTTAAAGGCTAAATTAGAGGCAGGAAACGATATTATCATTAAAGATAATAATGGAACTTATTTAACAGCCCAAAATGAGGGAAGAAAAGTTCGTCACTCCGGTCAGCTGGCAACCTTTAAGGGGTATCCGTTCATGATGGCTGGCCAGATTAGCTGGTGTCCAATAGAGGAAACGATTAATGGAACCCTTGTATTCGATGTTGCGATTTTCCCGCCGACCGACATGGGTGCAATTTCTGAAAATGTGAAACTCACCTTGGAAAATGGACGTGTAACTAAGATTGAAGGCGGAAAAGAGGCCGAACGTTTCAGCGCATGGCTGCATTCGTTCAACGATCCGAATATGTTCCGTTTGGCACACTATTCACTCGGATTCAATCCGGGCGTTATGAAACCAACCGGACGTATCGTAGAAGATGAACGAATTTTTGGATGCATGGAATTTGGTATTGGAAGTCAGGGTAAAATGATTCGCGGAAGCTACTGGACAGCAGCTTCTCACACAGACGGTGTAGTATCGAAACCTACAATTATCGTAGATGGCGTGACAATTGAGGAAAACGGAAAATATGTGGATCCGCAACTTGCTGAAATCTGCAAGCAGATGGGAGTTGAAGGATATTAATCCATAGTCATTAACCTTATAACAGAGGAAAGGAGCTTCCTGTATAATAAAAAGCGTAGACGTTGAAAATTGAAAATACCTCAGAGTACAATAAGACTACTGACTGGCAGGTTAGTAAAAATCTTATTATACAGAGA
>NZ_QUFZ01000011.1:0-94614 GCF_003478725.1 Clostridium sp. AF22-10 | reverse complement strand
CATACGTGCCCAGTAACGGAATTTGCCGTGGCTTCGCATTTTAATACGGCAAATTCCTGCTGCCACCACGTTTTCTTACGGCACTTTCGGTTCCAAAAGTGCCTACCCGTGAACATTAACTCATCCGAACTTCCTCAATCTCCCAGGTTTAAAAGGGAAATCACGATATTTTCCGCCGATATCTCGGTTTTCCGTTTTACAATATCCTCGATCTGCGCGCGCTGCGGATCTGTGATGGACGGCGCGTTGACAACGACATCCACTTTTCCATCCGTGATGCTGACAACCGGATCGGCAAATCCTTTCGCCATCAGAAGCGTTTCCGCTGCATTTTCCTTCTCCGCTATCGCATTGAGTGCCAGCATATCCTGAACGGCTGCCTCTTTTGCCGACGCATCCAGATTTTCATTGTTAATCAGGGCATTCAGCGCTTCGCGGTTCTTGGCGCGGATCTGTTCACGGCTGAGCTGTACATTGCTATGTACTCTGCCACGCCGGTTCCGCCTGTCAAAACCGCCTCGCCCGGGTTATCGACTGCCGGATTGTCCGCAGATGCCTCCTCTCCGTCCGCCGCCCCCTGCGCTGTGCCCTCCTCACTGCCTGCTGCCAGCGGATCTCCCTCTCCCGGATCGTCAAGACTTGCAATCTCCTCATATTCACCGTCCGCCACGCTTCCGGACACCGCCTGATTTTCCGAATATATATCGCTATCTGAAATCTTGGTCGCCCCCGCTTCATATGTATCCGCCCCCGGCAGATCGGATTTTCCCGCATAGTTGAGATACCCCGCCGCCGCAATCATGATCGCCAGCGTCGTGATGATGATTTGATTTCTCCTGAAAACGCGTTTCATCTTCATTCTCATATTTGCATACTCCTTTATTCCACCCGCTTTAATACTTTTATTTTATGTGCCGGCAGTCCGAATAATGCCTGCATCGCTTCCGAAATTTCCTTCTGTACCGACGCATTTCCTCCTCCCTGTGCGCTGATCACGATACCGGAAATCTCCGGTGCCAGCTCTTTTTCAACTACCGGTTCCCCGCTGCCTGAACTTCCCGCCAGCACGGTGCTCTCCCGCAGCGATTCATCCGCCTGCTGCCGCGTACCACCCGAAGAATCCGTCTCCGAGGTGGACGACCGGCTTCTCTCCTTATCCACCCGCAGCACCTTTTCCGAAGAAGAAAACAGAGTCAGCATCACATCCACCTCACCCACGCCGTCCACCTTCTTTAAAACGTCCCGGATCCGCTGCTCCAGGCGAAGCTCGTAGAGGCGGTTGGTGTCCTGCCTGGATGCAGTGCCTGGCAGACCTGTTTCGACATCCGAACCACTCTCTTCTGAACTTCCATTTTTGTCCTGCCCTGCTCTATGCCCAGAGTTTGTTTCTGTTTCACTCTCCGCCCATCTTTCCCCTGACTGCCAGACTCCCGTCTCACTCGTCTTCTTCCCAAACGGCGCATATAAGATCAGAATTGCCAGCCCAAGCACCAGCAAAATCAGCCATTTTTCATTTCGTTTGACCCATTCCTTGTCAAGGTTCCATCCTGACTTCCACATGATCCGCCTCCACCTGATAAAACGATGCCAGCCGCTGCTGAAGCTCCCAAATCTTTTCCCCATTCATCCATGAAACTGCCTGCGCGGCGGCGGGTTCTCCCTGCTTCTGCTCCTGTTCAAGTGAAATTTCAATCGGGGGAATTTTTTCTATTTCAATCATCGAACTCTGATTCTCCTCCAGTTCCGCCGCTTCCATCCCCGCCTCACTTCCCGCCACATACACCGTCACACTCCGCACCGAGGCAAATTGCTCCGACTCCGGATCTTTTTCCAGCTCTACATCCGCCTTTTCCACGGAAAATCCCGCTTCCGCTGCCACCCGCACCGCCTCCTTGGATGCTTCCGCCTCATACTGGCTCAAAACCATATTTCTGCGCCGCTCCTCTATCTCATCCATCTCACGTTTCAGCTCGCCCGCTTCATTTTCAAACGAAAGAGATGTAAACAGATAATTCAGCCGCTCCTCCAGCCGCAGCCCGTCCGTCAGCGGCTTAAGCACAATCAGAAGCAAGATACAGCCCGCAAACAGGCGAATATATTTTTCATACTTATGTGCGGGCAAAAGCCCGGTCAGAACGGTCAGAAACACAAGATAACTGACGATATTCCCCGCCCAGTGAGTAATTACTTCCATCTTCTACCCCGCAAAATAAGCCGCGTTCGTGCTCGCACACACCACCGCGATCGAAAGTGCAAATAACACCAACGCCGAACCAGCTGCTGCCAGCAAAAAATAAAATCCTTTCGCCACAGCGCCGACTGCCTCCACCACCCGGCTGTCACTGACCGGCTGCAAAAGCGCCGCGCTTCCCTGGCACCCCAGATAGAGGATTAAAAGTTTCAAAAGCGGCAGAAGCGACACCGCCGCCAACACAAGCACTCCCCCGATGCCCACCGTATTCCGGATCAGGACGCTGCTTCCAAGAAGTACCTGCGACACTGCCGCCGCGCCCTGTCCGATTCCCGGTATCAGGCTGACCGCCCGCCGCAGCGCCGTCTGGCGCATCGAATCTGTATACGGCGCAATCATTCCCTGCAGCACATGAAAGCCCAGCACCACTCCCAAAAGCGCCTTGCTGCCCCAGCGCATCCCCTGTTCCAGCAATTCCAACGCTTTTGAAAACAAATCCTTCGAGCTTAAATGTCCCGCCAGCGACAGCAGGACATACAACTGGGTGCATGGCAGAAACAACTGTAAAAACACCCATTCCGCCACATTGACAGAAGCAAGTGTCCACGCATATCCGGCTGCTGCCGAGGTACTTCCCCCGGAAAAGGAAACAGCCAGAAAAAAAGCAGGAACCAGCACCCGGACAAATTCAAAGAGCTGCTCCAACAGTGTCCGCGTGATCCGCACCCCATTCAAAAAACTGGCGGCAAGCAGTGTAAAAATCAGAAGATACGTGACATAAAAGCCCATCTCCGATACCTGACTGTCGGCAAAGAGACTCGAAAAGCTGGCGAACACCGCCCCTAAAATTCCCAGAAGAATGACCTGCCCCATCCATCTGCCATTTTCTGAAATTTCCCGAAATAGGGCTGTCCGGCAGAAATCCATCAGCATCCGAACCGCACTCTGATAATTGCCAGAGAGAAGCATCGAAAGGATTTCCCGGAATGAAAGCCCCGGGACTGCCGAACCTCCCGCTTCCCTTAAAAATGCTTCGATTCTGCTTAAATCCAGTGAGTTCAGAAGAGAATCCATGTTCTCTCCAGAAACACTGAAATCCGAATCTTCAGATATCTTTTCACCATTTGCCGCCGACACCGTTAAATGATTTCCTGCCATCAAATATACACTCAAGAATATAACGCTCACTGCCCGCACAACCATCTTTGTTCCCACCGTCACCTGCTCTCACCATCTCTCCGCTTTTCTGCACTTACCACTTCCCTACGCCAAAAACTGCTTCACCGTCTCCAACAATGCCAGCAGAATCGGCATACTGACCGCCAGAATGGACAGCTTCGCAAATATCTCAATCTGTGTTCCCAGCGAACCGTACCCGGCATCCTTGCAAATCCCGGAGGCAAATTCGGCAATATAAGTGATTCCCGCCATTTTCAAAAGCGCCGACAAATACACTGGACTGATCCCGATGCAGGATTCCATCGTCCGAAGTGTTTTCAGAATCACTTCCAGCTTTCCCGCCGCATAGAAAAAGAGGCACAGCCCCGCCGCCATCACAATGTACGTCCCATACTCGCTGCCTTTTCCCTTGAGCTGGACCGCCAGAAGAACTGCCGTGATCCCAAGAACCGATACGGTTAAAATTGACATTTTTTACCGTCCTTCCCTGCAATGTACTCTCGGAGTCTTTCCCGCACTCGCTTTTGCGGCTGATTTTTCGCCAGCTGCACCCGAATTTCATCAAGGTACGCCTCAGAAATTTGGGCTCAACTGACAAAAAATCATCTCACAAAATCAAGCACAGAAGAATTCCGAGAGTACATTACAACGCAAACAATTCCTTCATCGTCTCAAACAACTGATAAATATACGGCACCATCCAGAACAGTACCAAAAGAAGACCCGCAAGACTTGTGAGAAATGCCTGTTCCTCCCGCCCGCTGTGTTTGAGAATCTGGCAGAGGACGGAAACCAGGATACCGACTGCCGCAATCCGAAATATTAGATTAACTCCCATTTTCTTCCCCCACTTACATCAACACCACTGCCAGAAACAGCCCGCCTAGTATCCCAAGCCCCCAGCACAGCCGTTTCTTCTCCGGCTCTTCCCGCCGCAGCTGCTCAATCGCCCGTTCCAATTCTTCCAGATACAGTGCCAGCGTCTTTTGCTGCATTTCCAGATCGAGATACCCGATGCTGTTTCCAAACCGGCACATCAGCTCCCATTCCTCTGTTCCTAACATCGGACGAATCCCCTGCTCTTCCAGAACCGCTTCCCAGATACTCCCAAACGGACACTCTGGATTCGCTTCCAGCCGCTCTCCTGCCACCAAAAATAGCTTCCCCGCTTTTCCATCCCCGCGTGCCCCCGCCCGGCACAGTACCAGAGGAAGAACTGCCTGTGTATACCCAATCTCTCCCCGCAGTCCCGCGGCAATCCGTTTTACTTCCTCCAAAAAACGCCTCCGGCCAATCAGGCGCAATGCCTCACCCCCGCCAATCCCCGCACACGATACACATACAAGGCAGATTCCAAGCAATTTTATCCACATATGAGCTCCTCGCCAGCTGCATCATATACCGCCTCCACCGTTCCCGGTCCGCGTCTATTTCCCAGCACCACATACCGCTCAAACCGTTTTTCTTGCAAAAAAGAGGACAAGCCCGGTTTTTCCCGGATGTCCTCCATCGAATTTCCATGTACGGTTGCCAGAATCCTGCAGCCACAGTTCATCACATAGCGAAGCGCCTCCAAATCATTCTCACCGCCGATCTCGTCCACCGCGACCACCTCCGGTGCCATCGAGCGGATCAGCATCATCATTCCCTCCGCCTTGGGGCAGGCATCCAGCACATCTGTCCGGCAGCCAACATCGTTTTGCGGGATTCCCTGATAGCAGGCGGCAATCTCCGAACGCTCATCCACCACCCCGACCGTCTGCGCCCTCACTTTTCCACCATGCTGCTTCCTCATCTCCACCATTTTTCCAGCTTTATTTTCATGTCCTGCACCTGCCTTAGGCCGTTCAAAGCTCCCCGTCAAAGCAGAGCCCCTATCCTTTCCCTCTTCTCCATCCGACACCATCCGGATCAGATCCCGCAGAAGTGTTGTTTTTCCGCATCTCGGCGGT
This sequence comes from Clostridium sp. AF22-10, assembly GCF_003478725.1. Classification (NCBI taxonomy): domain Bacteria; kingdom Bacillati; phylum Bacillota; class Clostridia; order Eubacteriales; family Clostridiaceae; genus Clostridium; species Clostridium sp. AF22-10. The sequence goes on along the minus strand of NZ_QUFZ01000011.1, from coordinate 89,292 downwards.
GCAATCAGAAGCGTATTCCGGATACTTCCCGTCCCTGGATCCGTCAAAATCGACCGTATTTTTGCTGCACATCCTATCATCTGATGCGAAAAACGGACATTTAAAAAGGTTATCGGATGAATCGCCTTTATATGTCCGTTTTCCAGTATCGTCCTTCCAGCCACGCCAATCCGGTGTCCGCCCTGCACGGTCAGAAACCCCTGCCTGATTTCCTCCCCGTAAGCATAGAGGGAAGAACGAGCCGCGCATTGCAGCGTCTCGTCCACATCCTCCCGGCTGACCCGGAATCCACTTCCGGCTGTGTACTCTTTATTTTTATATATGTAATACAGCGGCGCGCTAACCCGCAGCCGTACCTCTTCCATTCCATCCGCCTCAAGCGGAAGCGCCAGAAGCTGCTCCCGGATATTCCGGGAGAAAAAATGAAACAGCGCCCTCACATCCTGCTTTGATTGTTCCTCCTTCATCAGCCCGTCCTCCTTACCTCAATATATGAAGGACTGGCTAAAATATACCATCCGCCTATGCATGCACGGACGCACTTTCCATCCGCCGCAGCCGTCTCACCTCCACGCCTGCCATCGCAAGCGCCACCATGCCCGCCACAAAGTCCGCGATCGGTCCGGCATACATGATGCCGTCAATGCCGATAAACAGCGGCAGAATCACAATCAGCGGCAGCAAAAAGAGAATCTGGCGCGTCAGGGACAGGAAAATACCCTTTTTCGGTTTTCCAATCGCCGTAAACAGGTTCGACGCAATCGGCTGCACACAGTTTAAGAACGTGAAAAACAGGTAAATCCGGAAATATTTTTCCGCAAACTGGAAATACATCTCCGATCCTTCCCCGAACAGCCCGATGATCGGACGCGGAATCAACTGGAAACACGCAAAGGACACCGCCGACACCGCAAATCCCCACCTGAGCGCCAACCCATACACCTGCCGCACGCGCGCATAATTTTTCGCGCCATAATTGAAACTTGCGATCGGCTGCATGCCCTGCGAAAGACCGATGACGATCGAAAAAAACACCTGATTGACCTCGTGATAATGCCGGCACACGCCAGCGGAATCGATTCCCCATAGTCCGAATGCGCACCGTAGTAGGTCAAGGATTTATTTAACACGATCTGCACCACCAGCATCGCAAGCTGGTTGAAAAATGCCGCCGCCCCCAATGAGGTAATCATGCTTACATATGTTCTCTGTGGTCGAAGATGCGCCGCTGTCAGCCGTCCGTTTTTGTAACGGCGCAGATACCGGATAATCAGGATTCCTGAAAAAATCTGTCCAATGATCGTTGCCAGCGCAGCACCCGCCATTCCCATATGAAATCCAAAAATAAACAGCGGATCGAGCACTGTATTGATCAGCGCCCCGGATAAATTGTAAAGCATCGCATTGCGAGGGCTTCCGTCCGCCCTCACCAGATGCCCGCCGCCGTTGGTCAGAATCAGAAATGGAAATCCCAGAGCCGTGATACCCGTATACGTTTGGGCATACGCCAGCACATTGTCCGGCGAACCGAAAAAGTGCAGCATCGGCGTCAGGCATAAAAGCGCCACAATTCCCAGAATCACACCGCTTCCAAACAGAAGCGTCGCCGCATTTCCAATATAAAATAACGCCTTTTCCCGATCGCCGCCTCCCAGCGTCAGGTTAAAGGATGCCGCACCGCCGATTCCAAACAGAAGCGCCAGCGCCACACAGGAGATCGTCAACGGAAACGCCACGTTCGTCGCTGCATTCCCCAGCTCTCCCACGCTTCTTCCGATAAAAAACTGATCGACGATATTATAAAGGGCGCCTACCAGCATCGCGATAATACTTGGCACCGCAAACTGCCGCAAAAGCCCGCCGATCGGCTCCGTACCTAGTATATTTTTCTTCTGTACCTGTTCCATGAATCTTGATTCTCCTGTCTACGTTACTGCGAACAATTATCAGTCTACCTCTCGTTACTGATAATTTTTCCTCTTTACATGCCTTCCCCGCGCATGATACACTACCATCAGTTATTAAAACGGAAAGGACTTAATCACATGAATCTTTCATCCTTACTGCAATTTCGGGACGAGTGGGCGCGTTTCAAAGCCCGCCACCCTAAATTTTCCCCTTTTCTGAAAGCCGCCTACACCCGCGCGCTGCGCGAGGACAGCGTCATTTCCCTAAAAGTGACCGCCCCGGACGGAACCGAGGTGGCATCTAACTTAAAGGTCAAAAAAGAGGATCTGGAACTGCTCTCGCGCATTATGAATAGCTGATTTTTAATCATCCATCATGCATTATGTCTACTTATGATACGGTTCTCCTTTTATAATCCGGAAACTCCGGTAAATCTGTTCCAGCAAAATCACGCGCATCAGCTGGTGTGGAAAGGTCAGGCGCGAAAAGCTGATCTTCGTGTCCGCACGGTTTAACACCGCCTGCGACAACCCCAGCGAACCTCCGATGATAAACTGCAGATGGCTCTCACCTCGCACGCCCAGATCTTCCATCCATGCCGCCATCTCCTCCGAGGAACGCTGCTTTCCATCGATCGCAAGTGCAATCACATACGCGTCCTCCTTGATATGCGCCAGAATCCGCTCGCCTTCCTTGTCGCGGATCTGCGCTTCCTGCAGCTCACTCGCCTTATCCGGCGTTTTTTCATCCGCCACCTGCACGATCTCCAGACGGCAGTAACGCCCCAGCCGCTTGCTGTACTCCGCGATCGCCGCCTCCAGATATTTTTCCTTAATTTTTCCTACTGTCACTAACGTAATCTTCACTTTTTAAGCTCCCGTTTTAAAAATGCCAACAGATTCAGCCGCGCCCGGTCTTCCGTCTCTTTGCGTCTCGTTTTTACCTTTTTCACGACCGTTCCCTCCGGTTCCCGATGAATCCGTAGATGATCCGCAGATATTCCGCGACCTCTTCCCATGCCTCGCGGCTCTCCGGAATCAGGTCGAGTCCCATCTGAAATACATGGAACATCCCGTCATAGACCGAGCAGCGCACCTTGACGCCCTCGGCGCGCGCCTTTTTCGCTGCCGCCCTCGTATCATCTAAAAGCACCTCATACGCGCCCACCTGCATCAGCATCGGCGGAAATCCTTCAAAATCTCCAAACAGCGGTGACAGATACGGATTTTTCGGATTGGCATTCCCGATGTAGCTGCACTGGTACAACATATTTTCCTTCGAATTACCAAACAGTGGATCAATCGTATAATTTTCCTCATACGATGCCCCGCTCAAACTTACATCCGTCCACGGCGACATCGTGATAATGCCCGCAGGAAGCGGCAGCCCGTGATCTTTCGCATACAAACAGAGCGCCAGCGCCAGGCCGCCGCCCGCCGAATCCCCGGCTACCACGATCTGGGATGGCTGGTATTTCTTCTCTTCCAGAAGCCATCGGTACGCGTACACCGCATCCTCCAGCGCCGCCGGATACGGATGCTCCGGCGCCACCCGGTAGTCCGGCGTCAGAACATCCGCGCCGAAGCTGATCTGTGAATACTTAACCGCAAACCGCCGGTAAATATTTTTCATCGGACCGATATACCCGCCGCCGTGCAGCTGCAAAATGACGCGCCCCGTCACCGCCTGCTTCGGCTTCAAATATTCCATCACAAACTGTTCTGTTTTTACCAGCTCATAAATATATTCCGCCGGACATCTCCACGCCGGTTCGACCGGATTTTTCCGGAATTCGCCGGTCTGGATCGGCTTCTTTAACGATGTCTCCATCACGTCACTCATCATATCACGCGTCAGATTGCCTATCATGCTGACTGTTTTCCGACTCATGCTTCTTCCCTTTCTTTCATCCAAATTTTCAATCTTCGTATTTTTATAGATCGTTCCTTTACTGTGACCGATTTTCCTGCCATTTACATATGAAACCGCCTCTTCAATTCCCGCTTCACACTCCGGTCGCCCAGAATTACCGTCGCCGCCAGCGCTGCCACCGACACGCCTGCTGCCAACACCGTCGGAAGCGGATGATGTGTCCACCCGATTTTCCAGAAAATCAACGGCACAAAGCTCAGAAATGTAATCGTAATCTGATACATAAAATAGCTCTGCCAGTTCATCCGGTTGACTAGCATCATCAGAAGAACCGCCGCCACCTCAAACAGCGCGACGCATGGGATCGCGTAGTCCACCGACCACCCCCGAAGCCCTGTAAGCGCGTCAATCAGAAGCAAAATTGCCTGAATTCCCAGGGACTGCCGCACCAGCGTTCCCGCCAGGCTCGCATGCCGCATGACCGAAAACCACAGCGTCATCGCCACATATGCCGCCGCGCCCGCCGTCAGAAGCGACCATTTAAACGGAATCCGATGATAAGTCGCCAGATTCGTAAGCCCCGCCAGAAGCGATACGAGCACCAATGACACATAAAATCCCCTCACCGCACGGCGCACGCGCTCTCGATCCTGGGCAATCACTGGATAACGTCCTTTATCATGCTTCGTATCCGTGATTCCATTGCTCTCTCGCTCTACCCGGATGCCCTTTTCCTCCAAAAAGTGAAAGAAAAACTCCGGAAGCCGGTTCTCTGCCATCGCACTCGTAAACGACAGGCATAATTTCCCGTCATACGCCACCGCCCCGCATTTCATCCGCTGCTTCGGCGATGCGCCGACAAGAAGCTGAAAGCCCTCGATCGAATCTTTCAATTCCTCCCGAACCTGCGCCGGTCCGATGTTGGAAAATGTCATCGTGTGGGCGCGGCTGGTGTGCAGAAAAATCAACTGCATCGCCAGATGTTTGACAAATAGCGGGATCGCCCGCACATACCATTTTTTCTCATTCGACACATTGTAGGAAATCGTCTCCTCCAGCCGATCCTTCACGATCTGCTCATCCATCTGGCGGCTCACAGACGCAATCACTTCTTCCAATGCCTCCGGCGCCTTTCCCGCCGCCCACGAAATATTCACGACCGCAAAGAAGTTTGCCAGCGTCTCCGACTCAAAAAAACTCCGTAGGTTCACCGGAAGATTGAGCGCCACCGGACGTTTCAGCGCTTTCCCATCCGTCTCCGTCTGGATGATCGCCCAGAGAAGCACCGCCGCCAGATATTTGGTGATGCTGACACCCACCTTCCTGCATTCCGTCTTCAGTGCCGACACCTCAATCGTCCCCTGCAGCACTGCCATCTGATCAAATGGGAGAAATTCCCCCTGAATCGCAATCGCCGGTCTGCTGTTATAATGCCGATGCGGCAGTTTCCGGTAATGTCGCAGATAATCGTCCTCCCGGAGCGGCGAAAACTCCCGCTCCTGCACCATAACCGGCAATTTTTTCACCAGTTCCAGATAATGTTCTGTAAGCCGTGAAGCAAACCGCAGCGCCCCCAGTCCGTCCGTCAGCCCGTGAAACACTTCAAAATTGATCCTGCATCCATAGTAGCTCACACGGAATGGGAACCGCGCGCCCCGGTGCGGATCAATGAAACGGCACGGTGCACTCTGTTCTTCTTCCACGCCCGGATTCCGGTTGTTCGTCTCAAAATAATACCAGAAAAATCCCTTCCGCAGCTTCACCCGGAAATTTTCAAACTCCGGAAGTGTCCGCACAAGCGCCCTTTGCAAAAGCTCCGGATCTACTTTTTCTTTCAGAACCGCCGAAATCCGGAATACACTGCTTAAATCCTCCCCCGACACCGCCGCAAAGAGCTTCGCCGTGTTATCCAGCCGCCTCCACGCGGCGCCCTGGATGCGAAGACGCTTTTTCTTTGGTTTTTCCTCTCGTTTCTTCTCTCGTTTCTTCTCCACTTTTTCTGAAACTATCTGTCCCGGCTCTTCCTGCTTCCCTGCAATTTCATCCTTCTGATCCTGTTCTTGGTTTTCCTCGTTCATTCTCTGCCCCATCTGCCTTTGCCACCTAAAGAAAAAGAGCAGCTGCCGGGATACACACTCCCCTGCAGCGCCCCTTTCATCCTCTTCTGAGTTCTTTTCTACATTACCGAATCCGGAAATAATACCCCACGCCCCATTTCGTATGTACATATTTCGGATCACTCGGACTCGGCTCGATCTTCTCGCGCAGCCGCCGCACATGAACGTCTACGGTGCGAACATCGCCGCCCGCCGCCGCCCGGTTGCCCCAGACAAAGCGCAGCAGCTCCTCGCGACTGTAAACCTTGCCCGGATTGCACACCAGGAGCTCCAGAAGGTCAAATTCCTTCGCGGTCAGATTGATCTCGCGGGAAGCGATAAAGACCCGGCGGCTGTCCGAATCCAGCGTCAGATCGCCCGCCTCGATGACTTTCTTTGTCTGCTGCGGCTCCTGTCTCGATTTCTTGGAGTTGCGGCGCAGGATCGCCTTGATGCGCGCCTTTACTTCCAAAATGTTAAATGGCTTCGTGATATAATCATCGGCGCCGTATTCCAGCCCCAGAATCTTATCCATATCGTCGCCTTTTGCGGTCAGCATAATGATCGGCATCTCGGAGAACTCCCGGATTGCCTGGCAGACTTCAAATCCGTTCAGCTTCGGCAGCATCACGTCCAGAAGAACCATATCATACTCCGTCTCCTTCGCCATCTGAAGCGCTTCCTCCCCGTCATAGGCGCAGGCAACTTCAAATCCATCCTGTTCCAGACTGAAACGGATTCCTTTTACTATTAATTTTTCATCATCTACCACTAATACCTTCGCCATTCTCCACCTCAACCACTATGCTTCTATCTCTCTATACTGTAATCTTATCTTTTATCTTCTGAAATGCCGCGTTCTTGATGCTAGGCACCTTCATAATATCCTCAATCGTCCGGAAACCGCCCTTCTGCTCCCGGTAAGAAAGAATCGCTTCCGCCCGCGCCGCGCCGATACCGTTTAAAGTCATCAACTCTTCTTTGGAAGCTGTATTTAAATTAATCAATGCTGCACTGCTTCCAGATTTCTGCGAAGCTGACTCGCTGCCATTCCCAGCAGCGCCTCCGGCTCCCAGAAGCCCGGAGACATCCTTCCCTGTTTCCTGATATTTCCGAATCTCTTCCCGGCTCGGAATCCGAAGCTGCTGTCCATCCTCGATCGCCTGCGCCAGATTTACATATTCCTGCGCCGCCTCCGACGTCATCCCGCCCGCCTTTTCAACCGCCTCATACATACGGCTGCCCGCCGGAAGCTCATAGACGCCCGGTGCGGCTACCTCGCCGCAGACGTGGATATATAGGATTCTCGGTTCCGGCGTTTGGGGATTTTCTTTTGATTGCCCCTCAGGCGCAGCGTTCTCTGCTGCTTCATTATCCCCATCCACTGCCCCGCTGTTTGACCGTTTTGCTGGACGTTCGGAGCTTTCCTGCGAATCATCCTCTTCTTTTGAAAAACTGTTCTGCGTCTCCAACACCACCGTCTGCTTCTCTCGCCGGCTCTGCACACCAAAACACAAAACAGCCGCCAAAAATACCACGCCGACTGCCCCTGTTCGCATCCATCGTTTCCGATTTACTGTTTGATTTGTCTGTTTCATCTTCTGCACCCCTCTTTTTCCGAGGCGCGTTTTGTCCGTAATTCTATTCTAACCAAAACCCCCTTTAAACACAAGCAGAAAATTTTTATTCCCATCTGAAAATCACAATCCCCGCAATCGCAACCGCCGCCCCGATCGCCTTGCGCCACTCAAATCCCGCTTTCTCCACACCGAACCAGCCAAACACCTCGATCAGGTACGCCACCAGAATCTGCGCCACGACGATCAGAAGCGCTGATTTTGCCGGTCCCAGCGCGTCAAAGCTCTTGATGACCGTGTACGTGATAAATGCCCCGATCACGCCGCCGGTCAGCATATACCGCGGTTCGATCTGCCAAAGCTCCGATACCGCGCCGCGCCCCGTAAAAAGCCACATCAGCAGGCAAACCACAAATGCACTTATCTGCACCCAGCCAGCCGATACCCACATGCTGGTCTGCTTCATCACGGCAGAATTAAACACGCCCTGTATACTCATGAGTGCGCCGGAAACCAGCGCGGTTATCATTCCCCACATAAAAAATAAACCTCCGCATTCTGTTCTACATTCTCATGAAACAGCAGCCGTTTCCGACCATTCATTTCACACTGTTAGTATCCCAGATATGCGAAGGTTTATACAATTTGTGTTTATTCCCTTTTCCTGTTTAAAATCCGATTTTTCCTCCAAAACCAGACAACCTTTCATGCAGCTGATCCCTATTGAATGGAAAACGTAGCCGACACCTCTGCCTCAACATCCACCTGCCCCGGCATCAGGTTTCTGCCTGCACCCGCATCTTCCATCGCCATTTCCTTCATCGCCATGCCGCTGCTGTAAGAAGTGTCATAATAGCGCGCCTGCTGCCCGCTGCTGTACTCCTGCACATTCGTCATCGTTCCCAGCTTGCAGCCGCCTGCCTCCGCCATCGCTTCGGCTTTCACGCGCGCCGACTCAATGGCTTTTTTGAGCGCTTCCTGATAAATCTCATCAAAATTGCTGCACTGGTACTGGACCGAATCGATCGAATTGATACCCGCATTGACCGAATCGCTGATGATCGCCCCTGCATCCTCAATCGCAACATCCGATACAACCACCTCCGTCGTCATCTCATAACCAGTGATCTTCTTGCCATTGTCCCAGTCATAGATCGGATTCAGCCCCAGACCGCTCGTCTGCACCGAGGTATCTGCAATTCCCTTTTCCTTCAAAAGCGCCAGAACCGCATCCAAATCCGTCTGATTCTCCGACTGGCAGGTGCTCGCATCCGCCGCCTGTGAATAGACACTGTAGGTAATTTCCGCAATATCCGGCTCCGCTTGATTTTCTCCTGGCTCGTCACCGTGATCCCCGTATTTTCCGCCGACTGCACCGTCACCGATGCCGGTGCGGACGTACAACCTGCCAGACCTGCCGCCGACGTCATTGTCATCGTGCCTGCTGCCAGCAGAAATGTCATCCTGTTTCGCATCATCCCCATTTTTCTCATAAAAAAATTCCTCCCGTTTTTCTGTTTCATCCGTGAGTTCCAACCCACAATGGGTTCAGACCTTCCGGAGCAACAACTGGTACACTGTCATTCTTACTATAGTTATACCTGAAAACGAGAGGAAATGTATTGCTTTTCTCTTAACTTTCTTTCGCTTATTTATTACTATTTTTTTCCTGTTTCATCCATGCCGCGCGCACCAGATGCTGTGCCAGAACCGCCGTCGTCACGCCGCCGACACCGCCCGGAACCGGGGTTGCCGCCGAAGCAGTTCCTTCCAGATCGGCAAAATCCACATCGCCGCAGAGTTTTCCATTTTCATCTACATTGATCCCAACGTCAATGACAACCGCATCCTTTTTTACATAGGTGTGGTTGATCATCGCTGCTTTTCCCACGCAGGCAGTCAGAATATCCGCCTCCCGGCATACCTCCGGCAGGCTGGCAGTTCTCGAGTGGCAGATGGTCACGGTCGCATTTTCATGCAGAAGCAGCATCGAAAGCGGGCGTCCCACAACCATGCTTCTTCCTACGACTGCCACCCGTTTGCCAGAAAGCGCGATATCGTTCATTTTCAGCATGCATACCACTGCCTCCGCCGTACACGGCGCAAAACCGCTCGTATCGCCGCTGAACACCTTTGCGATATTGACTGGGGAAATACCGTCCAGATCCTTCGCCGGATCGATCATTTTTTCAATATCCTGCTCGTTGATCTGCTTTGGAAGCGGGCGCAGCATTAAAATACCGTCCACCGACGCATCCGCATTGATCGCCGCAAACTCCTTCTTAAATGCCTCGTCCGAGATATCTCCCGGAAATACCTTCGATTCCACCTCAAGCCCGAACGATGTCAGCTTCTTCGTCGCGCCTTTCTCATAGGAAATATCATCCGGATTCTCGCCCACCCGGATAATCGTCAGTTTCGGCACCCATGTCAGGGTTTCCAGCCCTTTTTCCACCTGCTCTTTCAGCTTTGCCGAAACAGCGGCTCCCTTCATTGTAATCATCTTGTCTGCACCTTTCGTTTTTATTTATGATGAATTTCCCGCGCTTTCGCGCATATTCATTTTAAATTTTTCTTAAAATGAAAGCGACGCCAAAAGACCGGCTCCGCCTGCCATCTCAAGCAGGTAAACCGTCACAATCGCCGCGATCGCCACTACCACCAGGCTCTTTCCCTTATATCCCAAAATCACCGCTACGATCGTTCCTCCGACCGCCGAATAGAGATGTCCTGTGGAGGTAAATACATCTGGAAATGTCAGTGCTCCCAGCACTGCATACGGCGTATAATCTAAGAAAGATCGGATAAACTTCGAACGGATCTGTTTCCGGAAAATCGTAACCGGAAGAACACGTGGAATATATGTAACCAGTGCCATCAAAAGGACACAGGTCAGTACGTATTTCATATCGAGTGTTCCGGCTGCTCCTGCTGCCTCTGCTGTATTCATCATTCTGCCCCCTCTTTCTGACTCTCGTCCTGACCGGCTTCTTTACCGTCCGGATCATGCGGGAATTTCCATGCACCGAACGCCGATGCCGCGATCGTAACCAGAATCACCCGGAAACCGGAGGAAATACCGGCAAAAACCGGAACATATTTTAAAATGCACACCATCACAACTGCCAGAATGATGACGCAGCACACCGACCGCGATTTGCGTGCCGCCGGCAGAATCAGTGCAATAAACATCGCGTACAGGGCAATTCCCATCGCATTCTGCAGCGCCTGCGGCAGAACCGCCGAGATCGCGCCTCCCAGCCAGGTTCCAAGATTCCACCCCAGAATCGGCATCGTGATAAGTCCCAGCATATACGACGCTTTCAAAATGCCCGGATGCAGGGAACTGACGACAAACGTCTCATCCGTGATGCCGAATGCCAGTGCCAGGCGCGCCCCGGTTCCCGTCTTTTCATCGAGCTTCTGGGACAGGGACAGTGACATCAGCATATAGCGCAGGTTGATGACAAACGTCGTCAATGCCACCTCAAAGTACCCAGCCCCCGCCAGAATCAGGTTTGTCCCTGCGAACTGTCCGGCGCTCGTTAAGTTCGTCAGCGATATAAAAACTGCTACCCAGACCGGCAGACCGCCCGACACCGCCAGGAAGCCAAACGTAAAGGAGACCGGCAGATACCCCAGTCCAATGGGGATACCGCTCTTTAGCCCCTCATAAAATGTCTTTTTCCAACTCATTCTACTTTTTCACTCTTTCTGTTCACGCAACCGTCTATTTTTCAGGCTTCACATACCGCGCATGCTGCCCGTTCAGCCACTCTACCCCGCTCACAATTCCTTCTTCCGAAAACGGAAATTCCTCGCGGGTCTTCTCCTCTTCCGGCGTTGCGTCGTATCCATATGGTTCCGGCCACGATGTCACGGTCAGGACTGTCTCCTCGACCGTCTCGCCATCTGCGCCGTCTTCTTTCGGTACCTCGCGCTTTGTCATCTCCATCCGGTAGCGCATCCCGGTATCACTTCCGGTAAATTTTTCTTTTTTCAGGAAATTGACCGGCATCACATCTTTTCTCGTTATCATGCCATTTACCCCCGGAATTTATAACGGCGGATCACCGCCTGCAGCGTTTTTCTTCCATTGTACTCATTGATGTCCGGATAATACACGACGTCGATCTCCCGCCGTCCGGCGCGCTCTTCCTCAAACGCCGTTCCGTCACCGAAATATAGCGCCTCGATCGCGTGTCCGTCTGTCTCTTCCAACGTCATTTTTACGACATTTCGGTTGCGCCCCAGCACGCGGCTCGCCCGGATGCGAAGTGATTTCTCTGCAAACAGCGGTTTTTCGTTACCCTGTCCAAACGGTTCGAGACAGGAAAGCTCCCTCACAAGGCGTTCTGTCACATATCCCACCGGCATCGGCACATCGATCCAGACTTTCGCTTTAAAATCTTCCTCCGTCAGCCCCGCATTTTCATTCAGTCTGCGCCGGAACTCGTCAATGTTCTTCTCTTCCAGCGAAAGCCCGGCTGCCAGCGGATGCCCGCCAAATTTGAGCAGCAGATCGCTGACCTCTGTCAGCTTTTTAAACATATGGTACTCATCGATGGAACGTCCCGAGCCTTTGACCGCCTCCTCGCCGCGCGTCAGCACGATCGCCGGCTTCTGATAATATTCCCTCAGGCGCCCTGCAATAATGCCCGCCAGCGATTCATGGCATTCCGGCAGAAAGACCACCAGCACCTTGTCCTTCTGGTACCAGCTCTCTACCTGCAGCTTCGCCGCCTCAGTCCCCTGCTCGGTCATATCCTTGCGGGTATCATTTAATTCCTTAAGTTCCTCTGCCAGGCGTTCTGCCTCTTCCTCACTCTGCGCCCGCAGAAGCGCCAGCGCTTCCTTTGCCGTTTTTAATCGTCCGCCCGCATTCAGGCACGGTCCAATGACAAATCCAATATGGTATGCTGTGATCGCCCCCAGATCAAGATTATTTTTCTCCGCCAGTCTGCGAAGCCCTAGATTTTTGGTCTGCGCCATCTTTTTAAGACCGTATTTTACCAGAATCCGGTTTTCATCCTGCAGCTTCATCACATCACCGACCGTCGCAATCGCGGCAAATTCAAGCAAATCCAGCCATTCCATCTGCGGCACGCCCCGGCGGGCATATAAAACCTGCACCAGCTTGTACGCCACCACTGCGCCGCAGATCTCCGGAAATGGGTACGGACAGTCTGCCTGTTTCGGATCGATCACCGCATCCGCCGGGGGAATCTTCTCTTTTTCCCCATCTAAGGGCACCTCATGATGATCCGTGATGACAACCGTCATGCCATATTTCTTCGCCAGCTCCACCTGATGGAACGCGGAAATACCATTGTCACAAGTCAGAATCACCTCCACGCCGTCCGCGTGCGCCTGTTCGATGATCGATTCATTGATTCCGTAGCCATCCTTGATGCGATCCGGTATCTCAAAATCTACATCACTGCCCAGCCGTTCAAATGCCTGCAATAATATGTACGTCGAACAGACGCCGTCAATATCATAATCACCGACGATCCGTATCTTCTTTCCAGTATCCACAGCCTCGCACAGGATGGAAACGGCACGCTCCATATCTTTTAACAGCATCGGATCATACAGATCATCCAGCGTGCCATTTAAATAGCGGTCGATCGCCGCCTCTCCTTTGATCCCACGGTTCCGGATAATACGCGCCGTAACCGGATCGATCCGAAACCGCGCCCCGATCTGCTTAAAATCTGCTTTCTTGGTCTGAAGCATCCAGACTTCTTCTGCCATTTTGTTCCTCCTATTATCTAGATGTACTCTCGGAGTCTTTTTTGCACTTGCTTTTGTGGCTGATTTTCCGCCAGCCGCACCCGAATTTCATCAACGTACGCACCGCGTACGCCTCAGAAATTTGGGCACAACTGACAAAAAATCATCTCACAAAATCGAGCACAGAAAGATTTCGAGAGTACATTAGATAGATTTGGAGGAAATGTATGATTAATTTTGCGGTAGGACCGGTTCAGATGGACGAGGAAATCCGGGCGATCGGGGCGGAAGAAGTACCATATTTCCGCACACCGGAATTTTCTGCAATTATGAAGGAAAATGAGCGCCTGATGAAGCAGTTCACGGGGGCGCCTGAGGATGCGCGGGCGGTTTTCCTGACAGGTTCGGGCACGGCGGCGATGGAAGCGGCAGTCATGAACCTTTTTACAGAGCGCGACCGCGTGCTGGTCGTAAACGGCGGCAGTTTTGGCGCGCGGTTTGCGAAAATTTGTGAGATCCATGAAGTTCCTCATGAGGAGATCCAGCTGGAGAGCGGACGGGCGCTTCGGGCAGAAGACCTGGCACCGTATGAGGGAAAAGGATTTACCGGATTTTTAGTCAATGTCCATGAGACTTCCACGGGCGTTCTCTATGATATGGAGCTGATTTCGGACTTTTGCAGACGAAACCAGCTGATTCTGGCGGTTGACGCGGTCAGCTCGTTTCTTGCCGATCCATTTTGGATGGGAAAATGGGGCGTTGATCTGGTGCTGACCGGTTCTCAGAAAGCGCTGGCACTTCCGCCGGGACTCTCGATTCTGGTGCTGGGGGCGCGTGCGATCGCGAGAGTGCAGGAGACGGCGGTCCGCTCGATGTATTTTGATCTGCGCGACTATCTGAAAAATGGCGAGCGGGGGCAGACGCCGTTTACACCAGCGGTCGGAGTGCTTTTACAGCTTCATAAACGGCTGACGATGATCGAGGAAAAAGGGCTTGCGGCAGAACAGGCACGGATCCGCTGTCAGGCGGAGGATTTCCGAAGCAAAATAAAAGATCTTCCGTTTGAGATCGTTTCCAATTCTCTCTCGGCGGCATTGACGCCGCTTCACCCGACGGGCGTGGACAAAGAGGGGAAAACGGTCTCAGCGCATCGGATTTTTGAGATTTTGAAGGATGAATACGGCATCTGGATCTGCCCGAACGGCGGCGCGCTTGCCGACACGGTGTTCCGTGTCGGTCATATCGGCGCATTGACGCCGGAAGACAATGACAGCCTGATTGCGGCATGGAAAGATATGCAAAGGAGGGGACTTCTGTGAAAGTATTGATTCTGGCAGCGGGACGGGGAACCCGGATCTCGCGTTATCTGTCGGGAAAACCAAAATGTACGGTGGATATCGGCGGCGGGCAGTGCCTGATCGAGTACACGATTGACCTGCTTCATTCCCGCGGCATCCAGGATATCGGCATCGTGCTGGGTTATGAGGCGCAGGTGATCCGCGAGGTCTTGGCAGACAAGGGAGTTTCCTTTTTCTACAACCCGTTTTACGATGTGACAAACAGCATCGCGTCTGCATGGTTTGCGAAGGAGTTCCTGACAGGGGACGATCTGCTGATCATGAACGGTGACGTATACCTGGAGGAAAAATTGCTTGACCGGATCCTCGCGCAGGGCAGGAGCCCGGTGATGTTTGCGGACGAGAGCCGCCGGGAGACAGCGGATTATAAGTTCTTCTATGAAGATGGAATTTTGAAAAAATATGGAAAAGAGCTGACCGGGGATGATGTGACGGGCGAGTACATCGGAATCGGACGGTTTTCAGCGGCATTTATGCCGGAATTTATCTGCCGGATGGAGGAGATGATCGACCGCCAGGAGCACGGCGTCTGGTGGGAAAATGTTGTTTACAGCATGACCGGGCAGCAGCCGGTCTATGTCGAGGACGTCAGCGGGCATTTCTGGGCGGAGGTTGATTATATTGAGGATTATGAGCGCATCCTGGAACACAGGGGCGTGGAGAAGATAGTGCGCTAGAGCGCTTGATTTGAAAGACAAAACACGGTTCACGGGTAGGCGCTTTTGGAACCGAAAGTGCCGTAAGAAAACGTGGTGGCAGCAGAAATTTACCGAATTTAAACGGGAAAAATAAGGGAGAAGTACAGATGCAGTTTAACAGGCATTTTATCAATCGAATAGAGAAAAAAGATGTGCTGCGGCTGCTTCTGGCGCTTGTGGCAGTCTTTGTGATCGGTGTTCTGGGCGAGTTTGTCTGCAATTTCCCGGCGCTCCGGGCAAATGGATGGACGCGGCAGGCGACGCGGACGATCGCTCTGGACGAGGTGCAGGTGAGCGGATTTGAGCGGGTAGAGACAGAAAAGAACGGTTTGGGTGAAATCACCGGAGAGCCGGGGCAAACCATTGGAGAGAATAGGCGGCAGGTGGAAAATACAGAGGTGCTGCAGCTTTCGGATGCAAGCGGTTATCTTCACATTCCACTGGACGGTAGCTATGTCAGCCAGTTTCTCTACCACTATGATTACGATGGTCTGTTAAATGCCACCGTCCGCCTCGGTTACCGCAACATCTACGGCGAGCAGCGGGAGCACGACGCAAAGATGGTCATGGACCGCAACTGCCGGGTGCTGAAATTTTCTTCGGTTCCGGTGAATGGGAAGCTGGACTACGTGGATCTTCTGATTACGCGGGAGGATCTAGACGAAGAAGGGCTTTCCTACATGAATTTTGGCGGGATGCCGCTTGCACTGACCGGGTTTGCGACGGTGGCGCGGGCAGGTATCAACTGGTACCGGCTGGGACTTTTCTGGTGTGCGGCGGCGGTTTTGATCGCACTTCTCTGCTTCCGGGATTTCGTGGCAAAGCGCATCGAGGTTGGATTTCTGCTGATCTCCCTGACGTTTGGAACAGTATTTTCACTGTCGCTCCCAGCAAATAAGGTGAGCTGGGATGAGGAAGTGCATTTCGCGCAGGCATTCTGGATGGCAAATTACCGGACGCCGGTGCAGGCGGAACCGGCGCTTTTACAGGAGTTTACGACGGGCGTAGATACCTGGCCGTACAATCAGCCGGAGAGTCGGGACGAGCAGGCGGCGCTCACTTCGTATCTGAATCAGAATGCGGGTTACCGGCACGGTGAACATCTCTGGAGTACGGATCTCAACAAAACGACGATGACCGGATATGTGGGTTCGGCGCTGGCGCTGAAAGCGGGCGGGCTGCTTCATATCCCATTTGGAATCCTGTATAAGCTGGGGCGGCTGGGAAATCTCTATGTCTATGTGGCAGTTTTGTATTTTGCCATCAAAAAAACACCGGTCGGCAAGGCAATCCTGGCATTTCTGGCGCTGATGCCTGAGCCGATGATGCTGGCGGGGGCATATTCCTATGATCCGACCGTCACAGCGTTTTTGTGGCTGTCTTTTGCGGGCATTCTGGAAGCGGCGCTTGGCGGGCGGAAAATGGACTGGAAAGCGTATGCGCTCATCGTGCTTACCTTTGTCTGGGGCTGCCGCGTCAAGGCGGTATATGCGCCGCTCATTCTGCTGGGACTGATGATTCCGGCAGAAAAGTTCCGTTCTAAACGGGAAATGTACCTGATGAAGGGCGGATTTATCGTGATCTGCGGTCTGATGATGCTATCCTTCATCCTGCCGGTTCTGATCGCGCCGCGCGATATCGGGGATACGAGAGGCGACAGCACCAGCGAGAAAGGGCAGATGGCATACATTCTGGGACAGCCGCTTGCCTATGCATGGGTGCTGATGTGCAACCTGTTCCGGACGCTTCCGTCCTATGTGCTGGGCGAAAATTCCCTGGGGCTTCTGGGACACACGGGAACGATGTCATTTCCGTGGGCGCTGTATGCTGGTTCGGCGGCCGTTATCCTCACAGCCGGGCAGTCATCCTGTGGAAAACGTCTGTCAAAAAAACAGAAGCTGTGGATATTTATACTCTGCGTGGGAACGGCGGTGCTGGTCTGGACTTCGATGTACATCGCATTTACCAGACCGGGTAATACCTATATCGACGGCGTACAGGGGCGCTATTACCTGCCATTTCTGCCGCTTGTCTGGCTCGTTTTAAACCCGGAGCGGGTGATGGTGCGGATGGAGAATAAAAACTATCATGCGCTGGTGTTAGGGGCGGCGGCGCTGATTCTGGCGGCAACGGTTTATCTGGATATCTGGATGAAGTTCTGCCGGTAAGCATAAGCAAGCTAGAAGAAGGCAAAGGTTACTGTATACGGGTAGGCACTTTTGGAACCGAAAGTGCCGTAAGAAAACGTGGTGGTAGCAGGAATTTGCCGTATTTAAATGCGAAGCCACGGCAAATTCCGTTACTGGGCACGTATGCGTGAACAGTAACAGGCAAAGATGTTTGAAACGTTAAAAGCGATCATAAGTCTGGCAAAAATAAATTCAAGCAGGTACCGCTCTTGAAAAACGAGAAGGCAGAAGTGGGGCATGAAAGAGCGAGAGAGAAAGGGAAACGAGATGCAGCAGAAAATTATTCATACATTTGCGGTCTGTGCATACAAGGATTCGCCGTATCTGGAAGAATGTCTGCGTTCGGTGACGAGCCAGACGGTCAAATCGGAGGTGATCTGCTGTACCTCGACGCCGAGCAGCTATATCCGGGAGCTGACAGCGCGGTATCAGGTGCCGCTCTATGTGCGGGACGGGGCGAGCAATATCCGTGAGGACTGGATGTTTGCCTATGGAAAAGCGCAGGGGCGTTTCGTCACGATCGCGCATCAGGACGACCGATACCGCAGCGATTATGCCGAAAAGCTTTTAAAAGCATGGAAGAAATATCCGGATCTGCTGCTGTTTGCGAGCGATTATCTCACGATCCGCATGACGGAGAAAGAGGGGGAAATGAAAGCCATTCCGGAGTCATTTAACATGGTCTGGCTGGTAAAAAAGATACTGCGCCTGCCGCTGCGTTTCCATTTTCTGGCGGACCGCACCTGGATCAAGCGGAGCAGTGTCTGGTTTGGCAATTCGATCTGCTGTCCGTCCTGCACGTACAATAAAGAACAGATTGGGGACGATATGTTCCATTCGGAGTATGATTTTGCGCTGGACTGGGACAACCTTTACGAGCTGGCGGGCAAAAAAGGGCGTTTTATCTGTTCGGAAAAACCGCTGATTGCCTACCGCGTCCATGCGGCGGCGACGACGAAAGCCTGCATCGAGGACAACCGGCGCCCGGCGGATGAGATGGCGATGTTCCGGAAAATGTGGCCGGACTGGATGGTAAAGATTCTGATGCATTTTTACAGAAAAGCCTATAAGGAGTACGAAAAATGAGAAAAGCCGATGTGATTATACCTACGTTCAAACCGGGGGATAAGCTGGAAAAACTTCTGCGGCGGCTGTTGGAACAGAGTGTGCCGGTGGAACGTGTGATCATCATGAATACGGAAGAAAAGTACTGGGATGCTGAGCGGTTTGAGTCCTTATTTGAGGGGGAAGATACGAAGCTGACCGTGTGCCATATCCGCCAGTCGGAATTTGACCATGGAAGGACGCGCCATGAGGGAATTTTGAAATCAGATGCGGATGTCTGCATCTGCATGACGCACGACTGCGTGCCGTATGACCGGAATCTGGTAAAAGAGCTTCTGGAGGCGCTGGATGCTTCGGAATGTGTGGCGGCAGCATATGCGAGACAGCTTCCGGCGGCGGACTGCGGTGTGATTGAACGGTATACGAGGGACTTTAATTATCCGGCGGTGAGCCGTCTGAAAGGGAAAGAGGACGAGGACGAGCTGGGAATCAAGACGTATTTCTGTTCCAATGTCTGCGCGGCATACCGGCGGGATATTTACCTGAAGCTTGGCGGATTTACGAAGAAAACCATTTTCAACGAGGATATGATTTTTGCCGGACACGCGGTGGAAGCCGGGTATCAGATTGCCTACGCGGCGGACGCGCAGGTCATCCATTCCCACAATTATACGGCGATGCAGCAGCTGCACCGGAATTTCGACCTTGGCGTATCGCAGGCGGATCACCCCGAGGTGTTTGGGCGCCTTCATTCGGAGGGCGAGGGAATCCGTCTGGTGAAGAAAACAGCGAAATGGCTGGTGGAAAATGGTCATGTGCTTCTTCTGCCGCAGCTTGTGATGGCGAGCGGAAGTAAATATGCCGGGTACTGGCTGGGAAAGCATTATAAAAAGCTGCCGGAGGGCCTGATTCGAAGCCTGACGATGAATCCGGCATACTGGGAAGGAGAAGCGGGCGATGGAAGATAAGGCGTTATTGTCCACAGAAGAAGCGTCTGGGGCGGAAAAAGCCGAACTTTTAATAGTCATACCGGCGTACAACGAAGCCGAAAATATAGAGCGGGTTGTGAACCATCTGACTGCTAATTTTCCGCAGTATGATTATGTGGTCGTCAATGACGGATCGCGCGATGAGACGGCGGCGATCTGCCAGAGAAATGGATATAATCTGTTGAACCTTCCGGTCAATCTGGGACTGGCGGGGGCATTTCAGGCGGGACTTAAATATGCCGACAAGTACGGATATCAATATGCGGTCCAGCTCGATGGAGACGGACAGCACCGTCCGGAGTATCTGGAATCCATGATCAAGAAAATGGAAGAAGGTTACGATATCGTCATCGGTTCCCGGTTTGTCGGGGAGAAAAAGCCATTTACGATGCGGATGCTTGGAAGTAATCTGATCGAGATGGCGATCCGCTTCACAACTGGTGTCAATATCAAGGATCCGACCTCGGGAATGCGGATGTTCAGCAAGCGCATGATCCGCGAATTTGCATCGGGGCTTAACTACGGTCCGGAGCCGGACACCGTTTCCTACCTGATCCGCCAGGGCGCGCGGGTGGCGGAGGTGCCGGTCATCATGGATGAACGGATTCTGGGAGTCAGTTACCTGACACCGGTCAATGCGATGCGGTATATGCTTAAAATGCTGATTTCGATTCTGTTAATCCAGAATTTCAGAAAGAGGAGGTAGCGCCATGACGCCAACACTCAGAGTTGTCCTGATCGTCGTGTCGATCCTGACAACCTTTATGATTATGCGGAAGATCCGGCAGTCAAAACTCCAGATCGAGGATTCGATTTTCTGGCTGGGATTCTCGTCCATTCTCATTGTGTTCAGTATCTTTCCGGGGCTGCCGGATCTTTTGGCGGAGCTGGCGGGAACGTACACGACTGCCAATTTTATCTATCTGGCGGTTATTTTCCTCCTGATTGTGAAAATGTTCCATATGTCGATCAAACAGTCGCAGCTGGAGACGAAGATCAAGGATCTGGCGCAGAAGATTGCGCTGGATGAAAATGAGCGGGGGAAAGAGGCACAAACATCTGTAAAAAAGGTTGTCAGCCAGAAAAACGAATGATATAGTTAAAGATGGCACAGCCGAAAAGGATGATGCCAGTTACGTATTGAAAAATGAATTGAAATACCTGCATAAGAAGGAGATAGAAAAATGGGAAAGATTAAAGTAACACCATGTGACATCAAGGGACTTTATGTAATTGAACCGACTGTTTTCAAGGACGAGCGCGGTTATTTTATGGAGACATACAATCAGAACGATTTCCATGAGGCGGGACTCGACATGGTATTTGTACAGGACAACCAGTCCATGTCTGTCAAGGGCGTTCTGCGCGGACTTCATTACCAGAAACAGTATCCGCAGGGCAAGCTGGTGCGTGCAGTGCGTGGTACCGTATTTGATGTGGCGGTAGACCTTCGTACTGGTTCTGAGACCTACGGAAAATGGTTTGGCGTGGTTCTTTCCGCGGAGAACAAGAAGCAGTTCTACATTCCGGAAGGATTTGCACACGGCTTCCTGGTACTGTCCGATGAGGCAGAATTTGCATACAAATGTACCGATTTTTATCATCCTGGCGATGAGGGCGGTATGGCATGGAACGATCCGGAGATTGGCGTTGAGTGGCCGATCGAGGAAGGCATGGAGTTGATTATTTCGGAGAAAGACCAGAAATGGGGCGGCTTCCGGGATGCATTCAAATTTTAAGAATGGAGTTAGGATAGAATGCGGGAACTGATTTCCCTGTTTCGGGAACTGATAGGAAAAAGAAAATTGGTCACCGAGCTTGCCAAGGCGGATTTCCGCAAGCGCTTTGTCGGCTCGTACTTTGGAATTGTCTGGATGTTTATCCAGCCGATGGTTACGATCGCGATCTATGCGTTCATCTTCGGTGAACATGGCATGAAAAATGCGCCGCCGGTTCCGGGGGCGACCTATGTCATCTGGCTGACGCCGGGTATCATCCCGTGGTTTTATTTCAGCGAGATTTTAAATACGGGCACAAACTGCCTGCAGGAGTACCATTATCTGGTTAAAAAGGTAGTATTCCAGGTGGAGATGCTTCCGGTTATCAAGCTTATCTCCTGTTTCCTGGTACATGCCTGCTTCCTGATCATTATGGCGGGGCTGTACCTGATTGACGGGCGTATGCCGTCTGCAACCTGGATTCAGGTGTTATACTATTCCTTTGCGGCGTCGATGCTTGGACTGGCGCTTACCTATTTTACCAGCGCCGTGCAGGTGTTCTTTAAAGATATGGCGCAGATCGTCGGCATCTGCCTCCAGTTCGGCATGTGGCTGACCCCGATCATGTACGACGAGGCAATCTTCACCAGCCGCGCATCCTGGCTGGAGTGGGTATTCAAGCTTAATCCATTCTACTACATCGCCGCAGGCTACCGCGACAGCATGCTTACGGGAAGCTGGTTCTTCGAGCGGCCGACGATGACGATTTATTTCTGGGTGGTAACATTTATTTTGATGATAATAGGACTGAAGGTATTCAAAAAACTTCGTCCCCATTTTTCAGACGTACTGTAGATGGGAAGGGAGCTGCTGTAGATGGTGTTGACAGCTATTGGATTATCGAGATGCGAACAACGATAATCTGAGAAGCTGCCAGTGCCGCCTCCGGCAGCTCCCTTCTGCGACAACTTATCAATAGGAGTTTACATAAAATGGTTTTCAGTTCAATCATCTTCCTATGGGTTCTTCTCCCCTGCATCCTGCTCCTCTACTACGTGAGCCCCAAACCGTTCAAAAACGGCATCCTGACCGTATTCAGCCTCTTTTTCTATGCCTGGGGCGAACCGCGGTATGTGGTGCTCATGATTTTTTCGGTTCTGCTCAACTACGGTTTCGGGCGTCTGGTGGAGAAATTCGGGAAAAAGAGATGGCTTTTGGCGCTCTGCGTGACGCTCAATCTTCTGCTCCTCGGCTATTTTAAATATTACAATTTCCTCGCCGAGGTGCTGAATCCGCTGCTTCGCGGGTTTGATATAGCGCTTCCGGCGATTCAGGTGACGCTGCCGATCGGAATTTCCTTCTATACCTTCCAGGCGCTTTCCTACGTGGTGGATGTGTACCGGGGCGAAAATCAGGCGCAGAAAAATCCGCTCAACATGATGCTTTATATTTCCTTCTTCCCGCAGCTCATAGCGGGACCCATCGTGAAATACCATGACATCGAGGAGCAGATCGAAAACCGGACCGTCACGCTGGAGGGCTTTTCTTACGGCGTGAAACGCTTTATTTTCGGTCTGGGAAAGAAGGTCATCCTGCAAATACCTTTGCCGAGGTGGTGGACGCGGTCTACGCGTATCAGGCGGCGGATGTGAGCCAGGCGATGCTCTGGCTGACGGCGCTTCTCTATATGCTGCAGATTTATTTCGATTTTTCCGGCTATTCGGACATGGCGATTGGGCTTGGAAAAATGTTTGGCTTTACATTTATTGAAAACTTCCGGCTGCCGTACACAGCGACTTCGATCCAGGATTTCTGGCGGAAATGGCATATTTCCCTCTCCAGCTGGTTTAAAGAGTACGTGTACATTCCGCTCGGCGGAAACAGGAGGGGCACGGCGCGGACGTATGTCAACCTTTGGACGGTCTTTCTGCTGACCGGCATCTGGCACGGAGCGGGCTGGACGTTCATTTTCTGGGGCATTTACCATGGCTTTTTCAACGTGCTGGAGCGCTGTTTTCTGGGAAAATGGCTGAAGCAGGAGAAATTCCGGCCGTTGGCGCATATCTATGCGGTGTTTGTCGTGCTGATCGGCTGGATTTTCTTCCGCGCGGACACGATCGGGCAGGCATTTTCCTTTATCCGGTATATGTTTGTGCCGCACAGCGCAGTCGTTTTGATGGAACGCTACATGAACCGGAAACTCTGGATGTTTCTGGCGGCGGCGCTGCTGGCATGTGGTCCGGTGCAGTGGTTTTGGATGAAATGGAAAGGGCGCGTGCTGGCGCAGGATGGCTCGGTGACGGTCGCAAGCTGGATCGGCTACATGGCGATCCTGTGGTTTTCCATTTTGCTGCTTGTCAACAATACATACAATCCATTTATTTATTTCCGTTTTTAAAAGCAGTGTAGAAAGCATGCTTGCCTGTGCAATGAGAACATAAAAATGAAAGCATGGGCGGCAGGGCGTGAAAGTACAGAAAGATGGATTCATGCAGGGAGAAGAAAACGAGAGATATGAATCGAGAGACAGGGACAAAAATACTTCTGATTGGTTCCTTTGCGGCGAGCCTGGTGTTGCCGACGCTTGTCTATCCGGCGGTTAGGAGCCATCTGGACCAGCAGAATTATGAAAACAGGGAATTGGCATCCTTTCCGGAACTGTCGGCTGCCAATTTTGACAATATTCCGACGGAATTTGAAGCGTATTACAACGACCATGTTCCGTTTAAAAATCTGTTTGTCAAGGCGAAGACAAAGCTGGATCTGGAGCTTTTAAATGAAAGCTCGATTTCGGATGTGACGGTCGGAAAAGAAAACTGGCTGTTTTACACCGTTTCGGAGGACGGCGAGGATGCGCTGGCGGATTATCAGCGGACAAATCTCTATACGGCGGATGAGAAAACAGCGCTGGCGGACGCGATTACCTCGGTAAACGAGAAAATGAAAGAGCGCGGCATCCGGTTTGTGATGTTTGAGGCACCCAACAAGGAAAGTGTCTATGCGGAATATATGCCGGATTCGGTCCGGGTATACGGAAGTGAGTCGCGTCTGGATGCGGCGCTCCCGGAGCTTGCGGCGCAGGGACTTCCGGTGTATGACATGAAGCCGGAGCTTCTGAAAGAGGCGGACACGTATCAGCTTTATTACAAATATGATACGCACTGGAACCAGATCGGCTCTTTTATCGGAAGCCAGCAGATTGCACAGACTTTGCTTGGAACCTCTACACCGCTCAGTGCAGTCTCGATTGAGGCGGCAGGACCGGCGTCCGGAGACCTGGCGCGGATGCTTAACATGGCAGCAGAGTACAGCGACGATACCGAATATGTGATTCAGAATTATCTGCCGGAGGTGACGGCTACGACGGTGGATATGAACGAGGACAACAGCTTTGCAGTATTTGAGTCGGATTCGCCGAATGATAAAACACTTCTGGTGGTAGGCGATTCCTTTAGCCAGAACCTTAAATATTTTATGCCGAAGCTATACCGGAAAACGGTGTTTGCGACCTTTGACACATACACGGAGGCGTTTCTGGATGAATACCAGCCGGATGATTTTGTCTATCTGACGGTCGAGCGCAACCAGGAGCTGTTTGAGGATGTGGAGACGGTTGTCTGGCGGGATGAGGTGCCGGAGAAGGACGGGTAAGGTGCCGGATGTCCGGGCGGAAGGGGGATGCAAAGTTTTTTTAAAACTAAATAAAAAGAATCACTCGTAAAGTGCTAGTTCGGGTGATTCTTTTTTTATGCCTCTTGATTCCATATTTTGTTGCGCGAGGGTTATTATAAAAAAATGGAAGAGGATGTAAAGAGGGAAATTTTGAAAAGCGAAGGTAGAAGGCTTGAAAATCAGGGGTGGATAGATTAAAATAAATGGATAATATATTATACAAAACAAATAAAAAATAGCATTAATGGATAATATATTATCCATGATTTAAATGGAAAAAATTAAAATAGAATTTCCCTAAAGTTTGTGTTTATGGGATAATAAAGGAGAAAGGATAGGGCGGATGGAGACAGGAAAGAAACTTCAGGTTATGTATGAAGACAGACTGGTAGGAACTCTTGCATTAACAGCGAATCACAAGGTGGCATTTGAGTATGATGATGCATGGCTGGAAGAGGGATTTTCGATCAGTCCGTTTTCACTGCCTTTGAAAAAGCAGGTGTTTATTCCAAATAAGGATTATTTTGAAGGTTTGTTTGGGGTGTTTGCGGATAGCCTGCCAGATGCGTGGGGGCGCCTGCTTTTGCGGCGTCTTTTGCTGGCGCATAAGCAGCAGCCAGACGATTGGACAGTGTTAGACCGGCTGGCGGTTGTGGGAAGATCTGGGATGGGGGCGTTGACCTATCGTCCGCAGCGGGAACTTTCGGTTGAGGAGAAAAATGATAATCTGGACGAACTTGCGGAGGCCTGCCAGAAAATATTAAATACCGAATACTCGGACAAATTGGATGAACTGTACCGGCTGGGCGGTACAAGCGGAGGTGCGCGCCCAAAAATCATGACGCAGATTCAGGGAGAGGACTGGCTGATTAAATTTCCGGCACATATAGATGGAAAAGATGCAGGGAAGATGGAGTATGACTATGCGTGCTGTGCAAAACAGTGCGGAATTGTCATGAGTGAATCGAGATTGTTTCCCTCAAGGCGATGCAAAGGATATTTTGGAACCAGACGATTTGATCGGGAAATAGAAAATGGGATGGTAAAGCGGGTTCATATGCTGACGGCAGCGGCGTTATTAGAACTGGATTTTGAACAGCCAAGTCTGGATTACCATCAATTGATGAAATTAACGAAAATATTGACGAATGGGAAGGCAGAAGATATAGAAAACATGTTCCGCCGTATGTGTTTTAATGTGTTTGCCCACAACCGGGATGATCATTCAAAGAATTTTACTTATATATATCGGGAGGAGGAAGAGCAATGGCGCCTGGGACCAGCGTATGATCTGACGTACAGCAACACATATTATGGGGAACATACGACCAGCGTAGATGGCAATGGACGAAATCCGGGTGAGAAGGAGCTGCTTGCAGTTGGGCTTGCAGCCGGAATGAAAAAAACGAGATGCATGGAAATGATAAAACAGATTCGTACATGTGTGCAGGACATGTTAGGTCATTATCTTTAGAGAGGCAGGAGAGCAATATGGAAGCACTTATCTGGGAAACTGCAGATGAACTGGATCAGAAACTGGCATCACGGCTGCGTAACATCCGGAAACGCCGCGCTATTTCACAGCAGAGACTGGCGGACATGAGTGGGGTGAGTTATGGCTCAATTAAGCGATTTGAGGCGACGGGGCAGATTTCCCTTTTGTCACTCACAAAAATCGCGATGGCACTGGATTTGGCGGAAGAGCTGCGGGGGCTTTTTACGCGGGTTCCGTACAAAAATATTGAGGAGGTAATCCGCGAATCCCGTTAAGCCACCGTTCACGCATTGTGTAGGCAGCACCCATCCGCGTAGCCCTGCCAGAACCGTTCGCAGGCGACCGCGCGAGACGCCCGAATGAGCCAAGGTACATTCTTTTTTAGGCGGGATGCACAAATCCGCAAATCGCCGCCGGACGTTTTTGTTTATATTTCAAGTATGGCTGTTTTTGTAACTTTTGTACATAGTCAGGGTGTCAAAATTGGTACTTATTACATATATTAACTTATGTTTATATAATTGCAAATGACTTATAAGTTTATACCACTTCCGGGGATGGTACTTTTTGTTTGACAGTGTTATATTATTGCCATCGAAAGAAACAAGAGATTTTCACAGACGGATATCGTAATAGTATCATAAGAATATTGCAATGGATTTCCGCCTATCATATGAAAAAATATAATTTTATTTGATGGAGGTAATTATCATGATGAAAGCAACAAGAACATTCAATAACGGTTTATATCAGGAGAATTTATATCAGGCATATTACAACACACCAGCAGAAAAGCATGTAGTTTCCGAGTCCTTAGAGCAGGAAGCAATGCCGGTACTGGTACATCGTTTAGCTGCACAGTTAGGTTATACCGAGTCTGAGGCAGAAGTAGAAAAAGAGTTTCTGTGCGAAATGTAATGGATAATCTGCTCGCAAGCTTATAACCATCCGGCAGAATTGGATGAGTTACCACCAACCTAAAGCATTTACGACAGAACAAGGCTTCTGAAGCCAGAAAAAGAAAACCGTCTGAGAAAGAATGAAAGATTCTTTTACAGACGGTTTTCTTTTTTTTACCGAATCGCGTTTTTCATTGATTTCACGTATTCTGCCACATACGGCACACGGGATATCGCTTTCTTCTTTTATCAGATTTACCATCGCGCCGATATCGGTCGTGATCTCACTCCGGACGCCGGTGCCACCTTGATTCATGGAGTGATTTCATGCGCTTTGCGAGATACCTGCATATCTCCGGCAACTAACATAAGCCCTACGTCGCAGAGTACTAGGCTGAAAATATATCCAGTTTTTGGCTGCGCCATCAGCGGTCCATTGGGCAGCCTGCATCTCGACCCGGTTCTCAGCCTCCCGGACTCTCTGTGCGCGCATATGCTGCTTTGATCTCCGCTTCAACGGTTTTGGTGTGTTCGATTTTTCATCAATATACTACGATGATGTAAAGTGTCAAATATTTTTTGAGAAAAAATTAAATTTTTTTAAAATTATGTGATTCTTTGGAAGTATGTCCCAGCCTTGCCAGCAGCAAAATAGCGAAGAAAGTGATCATTTCCGACGCCAGGAAAGACAGCCAGACGCCGTTCAGCCCAAACAGGCGCGCCAGTGTGACAGCGCAGGGGATGATAGCGACGGCCCCGCGCAGCAGAGAACCGGCGATGGCTGGTTTTGGCTGCGCGACGGCGGAAAAATAGGCAACCAGCAGGATGTTGATGCCAGCAAAGAGAAAGCCCAGGAAATACAGCCGGAGCCCGCTGTGGGCGTAATGCAGAAGTTCGGCGTTCTGCTCCTGGTTGAAGATCTGGATCAGTGGATCGGTCATGCTCCAGGTCAGCACCAGAATGATCGCTTCCACGATCAGGCAGGCGATGACGCCCCAGGTCAGGAACTGGCGGCTCTGCGTGTGATCGCCTTTTCCGTAGCTTTCGCTGATGAGCGGCTGCGTGCCCTGCGCGAGTCCGTTGAACAGGCACATGGCAACGACGGAGAGATTGGCAGTGACGCCGTAAGCGGCGACACCGACATTTCCGGCGAGTCCAGAAGCAGGAAATTAAAGACGATCGCGATCACGGCGGAGGATATTTCGCCGACAAAGGCGGATACGCCGAGCTGGCAGCAGGCGATCAGGTGGCGCAGGGATGGAGCGCGAAAACGGAATCCGACCTGATTGTGTTTTCCCAGGTAGTGCGTGCCGCAGATGCTCATCGTCACAAGCGGGCAGAATGCCGTCGCTAACGCCGCGCCGGTCAGTCCCAGACCTGCCGGAAACATGAAGATGTAGTCAAACACGATGTTGAACATACTTCCGGCGATGGAGCCGAGCATCGCGATCGCCGGAGCGCTGTCATTGCGCGCAAACGCCGTGAATGCGTAGTTGGACATAAAAAAAGGCGAGGCAGCCAGAATAATGCGGAGATACTGCTTTCCGAGCGCGGTCAGCCCCGCGTCTGCGCCGAGAAGCTGCAAGATTTTATCCGGGATGAAAATGCCTGCCAGCACCAGCGGAATGCTGATGAGAATATCCCAGGTTACGGCGGAGAGAAAATAGAAGCTGGCGTTTTTGCCCTGCGCACGATCGATCGCATAACGGGTCGCCGATCCGATCCCGATCATTGCTCCAATCGCATAGATCAGTCCGTAAACCGGTAAAATCAGATTTAAGACCGCCAGACCATCTGCACCGGAGTAGACCGAGATAAAATAGGTGTCTGCGAGGATGTAGACGGAAATTCCCAGCATGCCCGCCATGCTTTGGAAAATGTATTTAAAAAATTTCTGTAACATAAAAAATCTCCCTTGTATGTATTCTCATAAACGGTAACGACCATTGTACCGAAGAATGGAAATAAATACAAGGGAGAATGTGTTTTTTTACAGCTTCTTGGCCCGCTCTTTAATATTCTGATGGAAGTTGATGATGTCATGCTCATACTCCTCATCCATCAGCGGCGAGGTAATCATAAAATCGGCAGTCGCTTTATTGTTGGCGATCGGGATATCGTAAACCTGGGCGATTCGAAGAAGCGCCTTGACATCCGGATCGTGCGGCTGGGCGGTCAGGGGATCGGAGAAGAAGATGATAAAATCAACCTGTCCCTCGACGACTTTTGCACCGATCTGCTGGTCGCCGCCCAGAGGACCGCTGTTATAGCCCTTGACCGGAAGCCCGGTATATTCCGTAATCATGCGGGCGGTTGTGCCGGTTCCGCATAAGAAATGTTTTTTGAGGATCTCTTTGTTCGCCTCACACCAGTCGATGAGTTCACGTTTTTTATTGTCGTGTGCGATGAGTGCAATATTTTTTTGTTTTCGAATTGTCATTGTTAAAAAATCCATAGAATCATCCTCCTTTGCCATGATTTTTGCATAGCATCTGGATATTGTCAAGAAAATACAAAACATTTCACAAAAAAATACGAATGTTTTTCGTGAGTACATAGAAAGAGGTGTGTTTTTCTGCGTACAGGAATTGCAAGAAACATAGAAAACATGCTATACTACGAGAATAGTGGAACAGGAGGAACGAAAAAGATATATGTCTGCTGAAAATACAACAAACACAGGGGCACAAGAGGCGGAGAACGCAGAGAAGTACGCGGTCGAAGTGAAAAATGTGACCAAGATATACAGGCTGTATGATAAACGATCGATCGGCTGAAAGAATCGCTGAGCGTCAGCCATAAAGAATACCACAAGGATTTCTACGCGTTGAGCGATCTTTCCTTACGGTTGAAAAAGGTCAGACGGTCGGCATCATCGGTACGAATGGTTCGGGTAAATCGACGATCCTTAAGATCATTACCGGCGTTCTCACGCCGACGACCGGCGAGGTGACGGTGCGCGGCAAAATTTCGGCGCTGCTGGAGCTGGGAGCCGGATTTAACCAGGACTACACCGGTATCGAAAATATCTATATGAACGGTACGATGATGGGATATACCAAAAAAGAGATGGATGCAAAGCTGCCGGAGATTCTCGATTTTGCCGAGATTGGCGATTTCGTCTATCAGCCGGTCAAGACGTACTCGAGCGGTATGTTCGTGCGTCTGGCATTTGCGCTTGCGATCAACGTCGAGCCGGAGATCCTGATCGTTGATGAGGCGCTCTCGGTCGGGGATGTCTTTTTCCAGTCCAAGTGCTACCGCCGCATGGAGGAGATCCGCAAAAACGGCACGACGATCATCATGGTAACCCACGATATGGGAAGTATCATCAAATACTGCGATAAGGTAGTGTTGCTCAATAAGGGAGAATTTATCGCACAGGGTTCGGCGGGCAAGATGGTCGATCTCTACAAAAAGATTCTGGCAGGACAGATGGACGCGCTGCGCGCCGAGCTGGAAGTGATGAACGATTTTTCCGGGGACAAGGTAGTAAAAGCGGAGAAAGCAGGAGCCGGAAGTGCGGAGAATGGTGCATCTGGAAATGAGGCTGGAAATAACGATGCCGGAAATGTAAACGGCTCCGGGGCAGTGGATGGCACCGCAGAAAATGGAGTTGGTTCAGCATCGGACGGCACCGGAAATCCGGCTGGTTTGAACGGAGAAACGGCGAAAAAGCCGGGCTTGATGCGCGACAAGCTGACGATCAACGCAAACCGCGAGGAGTACGGCGACGGCAGGGCGCAGATCTTCGATTTGGGACTGGTGGACGCGCGCGGCAATATTACTAACCTGCTCTTAAAAGGCGAAGAGTTTACCATCCGCGAGCGCATCCGTTTCAATGCACCGATTCAGGCACCGATCTTTACTTATACGATCAAGGATAAGAAAGGAACCGACCTGACCGGCACGAACACCCTGTTTGAGGGAACGGATGTCCATCCGGTCAAGGAGGGCGATATTTACGATGTCGCGTTTTCGCAGAAGATGACTCTGCAGGGCGGCGAATACCTGCTGTCCATGAGCTGTACCGGATTTGAAGGCGGCGAGCACGTGGTTTACCACCGTCTCTACGATGTGGCAAATATTACCGTTATTTCTAATAAGAACACGGTCGGTGTCTACGACATGGAGCCGGATGTAGCGGTCAGGTTATCGCCGGCCGGAGAGGCAGCGAAGCAGGCGGAGTCGCTTAGTGCGGATGAGGCGGCACAGGAAGATCTGCAGGCATGATAAAAGGAGAAATAAGATGAAAAAAATCAATCAGGAGCTGATTGCTCTGTTTGATAAATACGGCAGTGACCGGCGCCAGGCGCTGCGGGAAAATAAGAAGCTTTCCTATCTGTACGCACTGGCAGATTTGCGGGAAAACCTGTTGGACTGGTGCCAATTTGACCCGGAACAGCAGGCGCTGCAGATCGGGGCGGACGCGGGCGCGCTGACAGGGCTGCTTGCCAGACGTTTATCATCGGTAACGGTGCTGGATGTTTCCGAAGAAAATCTGGAGGTAGTACGCCGTCGTTTCAAGACAGAGCCGGAGCTGGCGGCGAAGATCCGCTATGTCTGTGCGGATGTGGAGACATATGCGAGGGAAGCGGAAAAGCGCGGCGGGACATATGGATATGTAGTGCTGATCGGGAATTTGACGGCGGCAGATAGGGCTGGACGCGCGGCGCAGATGACAGCCGCAAAACAGCTTCTTTCTGCTCATGGAACCTTGATTGCGGCGGCTTCCAACTGGTTTGGCGTGAAATACATGGCAGGCGCAGAGCGGGAGACGGGCGCACTTTCCTGGAACGAAATGAAGCAGCTGCTTCCGGGCGGGGAATTTTACTATCCGATGCCGGATTACCGGACGGCGGGAGAGATTTTTTCAGATGCCTATCTGCCGAAAAAAGGCGATCTGACTGGTGTGTTACCGGTCTATGACTGTCCGCAGTATATGCTGATGGATATGGGGGCGGCGCTCGATGCAGCCTGCGAGGACGGACGGTTTCCGGAATTTGCGAATGCATTTCTAGTTTTTTGGCAGAGACAGGCTGCGCCGGAAGCTGAGAATGCTTCACAGGACGTTATCTATGTGAAATACAACCGCACCCGCGAAGACTGCTTCCAGATCCGGACAGAGATCCGTGAAAAGAATGGAACCCGCGAGGTCTGGAAGACGGCGCTCTATCCGGAGGGAAAGGCGCACATCCAGTCCTTCGAAGAAAAATATCAGGTGCTTGACCGTCAGAATCCGTCCCTGAAACTGGCAAAACCGGAGCTTCAGGACGAGGGAATGACAGCGGTATTTCCGTATTTAGAGGGAAAAACGCGGGCGGAACTTCTGGGAGAAATTCTGACTGCCCAGGGCGCGGATGCGGAGGTTTCCGCGATCCGGGCTGCGATGGATGAGATCTACAGCATCCGCCCGGAGGAACGCAAACCATTTGCGGTGACACCGGAATTTATCAAGGTATTTAATGCGCTGGGCGAGCTGGATTCCTATCGGGATAAAGAGACAGAAAATGGCGGCGGATGGGCTTCTTTAGGGGCAGTTCTTGCG
Source organism: Clostridium sp. AF22-10 (assembly GCF_003478725.1). Classification (NCBI taxonomy): domain Bacteria; kingdom Bacillati; phylum Bacillota; class Clostridia; order Eubacteriales; family Clostridiaceae; genus Clostridium; species Clostridium sp. AF22-10. The sequence goes on along the minus strand of NZ_QUFZ01000011.1, from coordinate 56,472 downwards.
GACGAGAGCTACAGCGCCTCCAACATTGACGCCCTTTTTGAAAATATGCTGGTGACGGCGGACGGAACTTATGCGATCGACTATGAGTGGGTCTTCTTATTCCCGGTTCCGGCTGGTTTTGTGAAATACAGGACACTGGTTTATTTCTACCGCCGTTATAAGAGTCTGTTGGGCGGTCAGGCCGAGCGGGAATTTATCGGACAGTTCCCGGAGTATGTGAAGGCGGATGAGAAGCTGCTTTCGCTTTACGAGGCGATGGAACGCGGCTTCCAGGAGTACGTGCACGGGGAAAACCAGCGCACCTACCAGGAAGATTACATGGTAAAGACGAAGACATTAGCCGATCTTTCCCATGTGGACGGAGAACTTGCAAGGGCAAACGAACGTCTGGATGCGCTCCGGGCAGAAAATTCGGAAAAAGATACGGCACTCCGCAAAGTGCAGGAGGTACAGCGCCTGACGAATAACCACGTGGCGAATCTGGACGTTATCATTTCTGATCTGCGCCATGAAAATGCAGAGCTTGGCAAGACGCTGACCTACTTAAATGGTCATGAGGCGGTCATTTTCAAGGTGCGCCGCAAGCTCGGACAGGCATTTAACCGGTGCTATCCAAAGGGCACGGTACGCCGCAAGAAGCTCGGCTACTGGAAACGGACGATTCTCCATCCGGGTAAAATGATGAAGATGTACACCACAGAGGAAGGAAAGAACCTTATCAAAGGTGATTTTGAGATCGGTGAGGAGTATCTGACCTACGGAAAAATCCACCTTCCGAAGGAAGAAAATCCGACGGTTTCCATCGTAATTCCGGTATACAACCAGATTCACTATACCTATCTGTGCCTGCAGTCGATTCTGGAGCATACGAAGGATGTGAGTTATGAGGTTATCATCGCAGATGACGTTTCAACCGATGCCACCGAGCATCTGGCGGAGTTTGCCGATAACCTGGTGATCTGCCGCAATCAGACCAATCAGGGATCTTGCGCAACTGCAACCAGGCGGCGAAGGCGGCGCGCGGCAAATATGTGATGTTTTTAAACAACGATACCCAGGTAACAGAAGGCTGGCTCAGCTCCCTGGTAAATCTCATTGAATCTGACTCCACCATCGGTATGGTAGGATCTAAGCTGGTATATCCGGATGGACGTTTACAGGAGGCAGGCGGCATCATCTGGAGCGATGGTTCCGGCTGGAATTACGGCCGCCTCGACGATCCGGACAAGGCAGAATATAACTACGTCAAGGATGTAGACTATATTTCCGGCGCAGCGATCCTTTTATCCACCGCACTCTGGAAGCAGATCGGCGGTTTCGACGAGCGGTTTGCCCCGGCGTACTGCGAAGATTCGGATCTGGCATTTGAGGTGCGGAAAGCGGGCTACCGCGTCGTTTACCAGCCAAAATCCAAGGTCATCCATTTCGAAGGCATTTCCAACGGAACGGATGTCAACGGAACCGGTCTGAAACGGTATCAGGTGGAAAACAGCGAGAAACTCAAAGAAAAATGGAAAGAAGAGTTCAAGAATCAGTGCGTCAACAACGGCAATCCGAATCCATTCCGCGCACGCGAGCGCAGCATGGGCAAAAAGATCATTGTCGTGATCGATCACTATGTGCCGACCTTTGACAAAGACGCCGGTTCCAAGACAACGTTCCAGTACCTGAAAATGTTCCTGAAAAAGGGGTATGTTGTTAAATTTATCGGAGATAATTACCTCCATGAGGAACCGTATACGTCTACGCTGCAGCAGATGGGAATCGAGGTCCTCTACGGACAGGAATACCTGACCGGTATCTGGGACTGGCTGGTGAAAAATGGAAAAGATATCCACGTGGCATATCTGAACCGTCCGCATATCGCGACAAAATATGTGGATTTTATCAAAGAACACACGGATATCAAGATGATTTATTACGGTCACGACCTTCATTTTATGCGTGAGTTCCGCGAGTATGAGCTGACCGGCGATGTGAAGAAGCGTCAGGAATCCGAATATTGGAAATCGATCGAGTTTTCACTCTTCCACAAAGTGGCGGTGTCCTACTATCCGTCCTACGTTGAGGAAGAGGCGATCCACGCCGTTGATGAGACGATTCCGGTCAAGGCGATCACGGCATATGTCTATGAGGAGTTTTTACAGAATCTGAACAAAGACTTCGCCAAACGGGAAGGACTTCTGTTTGTCGGCGGCTTTGCGCATCCGCCGAACGCAGACGCGGTGCTCTGGTTCGCGAAAGAAGTATTCCCGAAGATCCGGGAACAGATCAAGGTCAACTTCTACATCGTCGGTTCCAAAGTGACCGACGAGATCAAAGCGCTGGAACAGCCTGGAAATGGCATCATCGTCAAAGGCTTTGTAAGTGAAGAAGAACTGGCAGACCTGTACCGGAACTGCCGGATTGTAGTGGTACCGCTCCGCTACGGCGCAGGGGTTAAGGGCAAGGTGGTAGAAGCTATCTATAACGGTGCCCCCATCGTCACCACCTCCGTCGGCAGCGAGGGAATCCCGGATGTAGAAAAAGTTCTCCTCGTCAAGGATCAGCCGGACGAATTTGCCGAGACAGTCGTAGAACTCTACAAAGACGAAAAACGCCTGGAAGACCTGGCAGAGAAAACGCAGGTTTATATCCGCGAGCATTTCAGTATTGATGCGGCTTGGGATGTGATTAAGGAAGATTTTGAATAAAAAATAGTAAAAGATAGAAAATTATATATAATAAAGAAAACGATCAGGGGAATGTGCTTCTGATCGTTTTCTTGCGTAAGGATAATTTAAAGTTATCTAAGGAAGGAAAGAGTCAGCTACGCCGGTATGCTGCAGGCTCTTTCCTGTACTACCGGATAGAGCACTCTATATTACCGATCGTTCTTCCGCAGCGCCTCCACCCGTCCATATCTCCGATACATTAAAAGCTCAAATATTACCATACAAGCCCATCCAATCGTCGTACCAATCGCCACAGCCTGAATCCCCAGCCGTCCAAACAGCGCATAACTGATCACAACGCGGATTGGAATCTGCACCAGAGTCGCGAACAGGGTGATCATCAGGTGCCCGATTCCACGGTAATATCCCTGAAAGGTATTGGTGATACCACTGATGAAGTAAAAACCAGCCATCGGCACCAGATAGGACATGCCCTGACGCAGCGCCTCCGTTTCGTTTGGTTTTAAGAAAATACCGAGCAGCGGGTGACGGCAGAACAGCACGACCACCGCTGTCAAAATAATATAAATTTCTGCAATCACCAGCATTTTCCGAAGCCCTTTCGGAATTCGGTCATACTCTTTTGCGCCGAGGTTCTGTGCGGAGAACGTCGTGATAGATGCTGCAAGGCTGTCGCCCGGGGCGAGCACATAGCTGTCGATGATGGAGACGGCATTAAAAGCGGCAACTGCATCGACGCCGAGTGCATTGACGCCGGACTGGACGAGCAGGCGGCCGACGTAGAGAATCGTCTGCTGGACGGCGGAAATGGAGCTGAAATCGATCGTTTTTTTGAGCATCGAGGTTTTCAGTTTCAGATCCCGGATGCCGAGGCGTAAGAGGGGCACTTTCGCCCAGATATAGACGAAGAGGGCGAGCGCAGAGACCGCTTGCGAGATGATCGTAGCGATTGCCGCACCGGAAACACCGAGGCGGCAGATGCCAACCAGGAATACATCCAGGAATACATTGACAACGGTCGTCAGGATCAGGACATAGAGCGGCGCTCTGGAATCTCCGATCGCGCGCAGGGCGGCGGAGAAAATATTGTAAAAAAAGGTAAAAGTAAGACCCAGCGAGATAATCTGCAAATACAAGGACGCCTGTGACGATATCTCTTCCGGTGTCTGGGTGAGGCGGATAAACAGGCGGCTTCCTGCCAGTGAAATACCGGAGAGGACAATGGTTAAAAGCAGCCCGGAGAGCACCGAGGTTGCAAATTCATCCTTTAAATTCTGATAATCTTTCGCACCAAAATAGCTTGCCATCAGGATTGATGCGCCGAGCGACAGCCCGACAATCAGAAAGGTCAGAATATTCATGATCGGACCCGCCGCACCGACTGCCGCCAGCGCCTCTTTTCCGTAGAACTGTCCGACGACTACCGAATCGACCGTGTGGTAGAGCTGCTGGAAGAGGTTGCCGAACACCAGCGGAACCGCGTAGGCAATCAGGTGCCCGGTTATATTCCCTTTTGTCATATCACGTGCCATAAGCATTTCCTCCAAATCCCAATATGTACTCTCGGAATCTTTCTGTGCTTGATTTTGTGAGATGTTTTTTTGTCAGTTGTGCCCAAATTTCTGAGGCGTACGCGGTGCGTACGTTGATGAAATTCGGGTGCGGCTGGCGGAAAATCAGCCACAAAAGCAAGTGCAGAAAGACTCTGAGAGTACATCAATTTATAACTAAGATTGTAGCACGGAACGGAGTGTCTGCCAAATAAAAAAATCTGTCGAATCATGCAAAAAAATCAACAAATTGTTGCAATTTCCGCAAGGAAGCGCTGCGAATCCGATGGGAAAGTGGTAACAGCATAAAACCGCCCTATCTAGTGGAAATCACTAGGGAAATGTGGTAAGATATATAAGTTAAACTGGACTTAATAGCGGTTGACAGATTGACAAAAGTAAAAATTGTATCTTTCAGTATAAAAAAAGTAAAAATTGAGTTGGAAACAACAGACAGAAAGGAAGTACAGTATGCAGGCAATCATTCTGGCTGGCGGACTGGGGACGCGGCTTCGCAGTGTGGTAAGCGATCGTCCGAAACCGATGGCGCTGGTTGAAGGTAAGCCGTTTCTGGAGTATGTGCTTCAGGGGCTGAAAAAAAGCGGAATTGATGATATTATTTTTGCCGTCGGTTATAAGGGCGGCATGGTGGAAGAATATTTTGGAGACGGATCGCGGTTTGGCATCCGGGCGCGGTATGCGTATGAGGAAGAGCTGCTCGGCACGGCGGGCGCGATCAAGAATGCCGGGAAATATGTGACGGACGAGCAGTTTTTTGTCCTGAATGGTGATACATTTTATCAGATGGATTTCGGTGATTTGAGCCGGATTCAGCAGGAAAAAAATCTGGAGATGGCGCTGGTTCTGCGCGGTGTGCCGGATATTTCCCGTTATGGGGCGGCGCGCCTGACCGACGGGCTGCTGACCGCTTTTAATGAGAAAAACGGCAATACTGGGGCGGGCACGATCAACGGCGGTGTGTACCTGATGAAGCGGGCGCTGCTGGATGAGATTCCGGAGGGAAAAGTTTCGCTGGAAAATGAGTGCATCCCCAGGTGGATGCAGGAGGGAAGACGTCTCGGCGGCATCGTAAATGACGGCTATTTTATTGATATCGGTGTGCCGGAGGATTATTTCCGGTTTCAGGAGGACGTAAGAAAAGGAGACATTACATGGTAATCAGAGGAAGAGCGCCGCTGCGCGTGAGCTTTGGCGGCGGCGGTACGGATGTAGAACCATTCTGTGTAGAACAGGGCGGTGCCATTATCGGAAGTACTATCAATAAATATGCATATTGTTCGATCATTCCGAGGAATGATGACCAGATCACGGTTCATTCCCTGGATTTTGATATGACAGTCAAGTACAATGCGAAGGAAAATTACGTCTGCGATGGACGGCTGGATCTTGTCACGGCAGCGCTGCGGGCGATGGATATCAAGCAGGGATGCGAGGTTTATTTACAGTGTGATGCTCCGGCTGGTTCGGGACTTGGAACCTCCTCGACTGTCATGGTAAGTCTTCTGACCGCGATGGCGCGCTGGAAAGGAATTACGATGGATAATTATGCGATGGCGGATCTGGCTTACGGCGTGGAGCGGATCGATCTGGGAATTTCCGGCGGTTATCAGGATCAGTATGCGGCGACCTTCGGTGGCTTTAACTTTATCGAATTTCACGGACGCAACAACGTCGTGGTAAACCCGCTCCGCATCCGCCGCGATATTATCAATGAGCTGCAGTATAACCTGTTGTTATGCTACACGGGCAATATCCATGTATCCGCGAATATTATCAAGGATCAGGTAAGCAACTATAAGAAACCAGACGCATTTCAGGCGATGTGCGAGGTAAAGGCGCTTTCCTATGCGATGAAGGACGAGCTTTTAAAGGGAAATCTCCACAATTTTGGCCGCCTCCTGGATTACGGCTGGGAGAGCAAGAAGCGGATGAGCAGCAAGATCACAAATCCGCAGATTGATATGCTCTATGACGAGGCGAAAAAAGCGGGCGCCCTCGGCGGAAAGCTTTTAGGTGCTGGCGGCGGCGGCTTCCTTCTTGTGTACTGCCCATACAACGTTAAACATCAGGTGGCGCGCCGTCTGGAAGCGGCAGGCGGACAGCTGATGGATTGGAATTTCGAACTGCGCGGCGCTCAGAGCTGGATCTGCGATGAGGACCGCTGGGACTACCGCGATATTCAGGTGCAGATGCCGGATAAGGAGTATACATTCCATGTGTAAAAATAGCTGTAAAGTAGTATTCCTCGACCGTGATGGCACGATGAACGTGGAGGTCAATTATCTTCACCGAAAAGAAGATTTGAAGCTGATTGACGGTACCGCAGAGGCAGTCCGTCTCCTGAACGAGGCCGGATATAAGGTGATCGTCATTACCAATCAGGCGGGCGTGGCGAGAGGTTACTATACCGAGGCGGATGTAAAAATCCTTCATGATTATATGAATGGGGTGCTGGAGCGTGACGGAGCACACGTAGATGCGTTCTACTATTGCCCGCACCACCCGGAGCATGGGATTGGACTTTATAAGAAAAAATGCCATTGCCGCAAGCCGGAGACGGGAATGTTTGAGATGGCAGAGCGCGATCTGCCGGAGGGCATTGATAAGGTGCATTCCTATATGATCGGGGACAAGCGCATCGACGCGCAGGCAGGAAAAAACTTTGGCGTGACCGGAGTCCTTGTCGGAACTGGCTATGGGGCAAAAGAACACGCGGAAGATAGGGCGGCTGGACTTATAAAAGAGGACGGAAGCTGCCCGGCGGGCGGTTATGACGCGTATGCAGATACGCTGCTGGATGCGGTGCGCGGGATTTTAGGCGGGCGTATATAGAATGTTGCTCACAAAAAGATTCCGGGAGTACATAAGCTAGAAAGAGAGGAACTATCGACATGCAGAATCAGAGACAAAACGGACGACCAAACGCAGCCGTGCGCATGGCTGGTCTTTTTCTGGTGCTGTTCTGTGTGGCGGCGGTTCTGATTCCGGCGAAAACACTGTTTACGGGAAATGGTTTTTTTGCAGATTACATTCATTTCACGGAATCGAAGAGAATGTATGTGGAGATCGCGATTCTGGCAGTCTTGATCTTTGGGGGGCTGGCGCTTTTGAAGCGCGGACGCAGCCGGATGTACTGGCTTCTGGCGGTGGTGCTGGTGTTTTCCTGGATTCACGTGGTATTTCTGCCAATGGTGGTATCGGCGGCATATATGCTTAGCCTGTTGGCGATCGGGCGGTTTCTGAGAAAACAGGTGTTTTTCAGGGAAACGATTTGGGAGCGGCCTTATTTTTCTTTTTATATGGATTTTCTTTTTGGTGTCTCCTTTGCAATCGTTGTGTATTGCATCCTTTCTGCCCTTGGCGTTGGAAAAATCGCCTGGATGCGCCTGAGCGTCTATGCTCTGGGTGTGGCGGCGCTGGGCTTTGATTTTTCCTCGATTTCCTGCCAGTGCATCATGGGATGGCAGACGCTTTCCTGGATGCTGGATGGCAGCGGGGGATCGAGGGAAATACCGCGCCGGGTGCGCCGGGCATGGACGCTGGCGGCTGGCTGGTGTGTCCTGATGTTCCTGATTCAGGTGGGACGCCTGAATATCGCACTCGACTTTGATACACTCTGGTATGGTGTGCGTTCCCAGTACATTGTGGCAGGCGGAACCGGGCTGTATGAGAATCCGGGGCTGGTCGGCATGGTCTATGTGTATTCGAAGGGCTTTGAGGTGCTGACTCTGCCGCTCTGCGATCTGGCGAGTCACAGCTACTTGACGTTCTTTAACCTCTGGCTGGCAGTTCTGGGAATTGGGGCGATGGTCTGGAATGCGGTGCTGCTGACGGGCAATCGAAAGCAGGAGACAGAAAAGAAACTAACGTATCACAGCGTCTTGCCGGGAATTATGGCAGCTGTTTTGACGGTTTCGGTGCCGGGCATCATGAATATGGCGCTCACAGCCAAGGCGGATTTGATTACGTGGCTGCTGCAGCTTATTATGCTGGGATGTTTCTTTCAGTATATTCATGTGTATGAAAATCATTGGATATTCCTCTCCGGGGCAGCCGGTTCCTATTTCCTGACCCTCACGATGAAGCCGACCTCCCTGGTCTTTTCCACTGCCGTATTTGGCATGATGGGGCTGTACCTTCTGTGGTTCTGGTTTCATGAGCGCGGGGCGGCGGCTGACCTGTTTCACCATCTGGTCCGCCTGATTGGCTCCTTATGCCTGCCGTTTGGGGCATTGGTTGGTATCTGGGCGCGGACGATGAAGATCACGGGAATGCCGGTCACTTCGGTGTTTACTTCGATTTTTGCATTGTTTGGTTTTAAAATGAAATACCCATTTGCTACCTCGGAGCTGCCGCAGAATTATCAGGAGGAATCAACGCTTCATGTGCTGGCGCGGCGCATCTGGCAGATGCTGATGCAGCCGCAGGGTGAAGATATGGGGCATGTAATTCTGGCGTGGGGAACCTCGCTGATGGCGGTGCTGATTGTGATGCTGGTGCTTTATGGGATTTTCTCCAAAAAGGGAGATGAGCAGTCCCATATCTGGAACGCGGCATTGGTGATTTTCTTCCCATTTGTGATCGTCAGCCTGATCAGCCTGTCGATGCTTTACCAGATCGACGGAAATTATTTCATGCTTCTGTATTCTATGCTGATTCTGGGGGCATGCCGGGCGATGGTGTATTTTAAGAAAATCGGCTTTTATCCGCTCGCGTCGAAGTGCCTGACGCCGTTGCTGGTATTAAATCTGATTGTCACGGCGATCAGCAGCTGGGCGTGGACGGCTGGATTTTCGGAGATTCATCTTCTGAATAAAGGGCGTGTCAATCACCGGGCGCAGGAACAGGCGCGGATGGAGGAAAAGGGAAACACGCTGATCTGGCAGGAAGTGTCGCAGGATCCGGAAAACCGGGTGATCGCATTTGGAACGCATCCGTACTGTTTGCAGTTCCCGTGCAATGTGGAGTCGTATAAGGACATTACATCACCGTGGGGCAACGTCGAACTCGTCAACTCGCCGGAGGCGTTTGAAACCTATATGGCGTATGCGAAGACGGATTACGTCTACGTGGAAGCGGGCTATCTGGGACCGGGAAGCTGGGAGTGGAGTCTGGATCTCCTGCGGGAGCTGATCCACAGCGGCAGCCTGACCGATCTGTTTTTTGAAAATGGAAATATGCTTGCGCGTGTATCCGACACAGCGGTGCCGGAGGAGGAAGCGCAGAACAATCTGGAAATGTTTGAGCGGGAGTATTTATTTTATGATGCAGAAGCTCAATAGACATCGAAAAACCTGACAGGAGGAAATAGAAATCATGAAGGAATACGAGTACCTGGACGAACTGATCAGCCGCTATCCGGTTCTTGCACCGGTGAAAGCGGATATTCGCACTGCGTATGAGACGATGAAGGAGTGCTATGAGCGCGGCGGAAAACTTCTGATTGCCGGAAATGGCGGAAGCTGTGCGGATTCGGAGCACATCGTGGGCGAGCTGATGAAGGGGTTTGTGAAGAAACGCCTGGTTTCGGCGGAGATAGAGGCGGCGCTTAAAACGGTAGACCCTCAGATGGGAGCGGAACTTTCCGAAAAGCTGCAGCAGGGACTTCCGGCGATCGCGCTGACTGGGCATGCAGGACTGACCACCGCATTTATGAATGATGTGGATGGCAGCATGACTTATGCGGAACAGGTGCTTGGATATGGAAAAGAGGGGGATGTGTTCCTCGGAATCTCAACCTCGGGCAATTCAAAAAATGTCCTGTATGCAGCCGTGACGGCAAAGGCAAAGGGGCTTAAGGTTATCGGGCTTCTGGGACGCGACGGCGGGCGGATCCGTGGGTACAGCGACACTGCGATTGTCGTGCCGGAGCAGGAGACATTTAAGATTCAGGAGCTGCATCTTCCGGTGTACCATGCACTGTGCCTGATGCTGGAAGAATATTTCTTTTAAGATATATTTTGTTTCATGGAAAGGAAGTAATGATTCAGCAGGTTCATGAAGAAAACTGGATGATTACAAGGGAAAAGTATGTTATTTGGAAACAGGCCGGCAGACAAAACGGCAAAATGGAGAGTCAGTACCCGCAGTTTTGCAGTGCTGCTTGCCTATACGCTTTTTATCTGGTGGCTGGAAGTGCTGGATCTTCTGGCATGGCTTTTACATGTACCACAGGGAACGATTTTGTCGCGGGCGGCAGCGCTCGTTTTATGTGGCGCTGTCATGGTGGCAATCGGAAGATTTGAATGGGACCATGCGGGAGTGAGTCCGCTTTTTATAGTGGGGAGCTTGTTCATCCTGGCGTTCTTTTCGGTCAAGGGATTTGCCCCGGATCAGAGCTATGATACGCAGAACTATCACCTGCTGTCGCAGATACCCGGATTTGTGGACAACCTTCATTATCATGTGATACCGGGACGGTTCCAGATGTTCGGTTTCCGGCTGGGCGACCGGATGTTTTATCCATTCAGGGCGCTTTTTGGGCTTCGGATGGGGACAATGTTAAACGCACTGGCGATGCTTGTGATTTATCGTCAGGTAACGGTGTTCCTGAGCATGGAGGCAGACCGGCTGGAAAAAAAATGCAGCTGGTCGAGGCATCTTGCGCCGGTACTGGCATTTCTGATTGTCAGCCGCCTGGAGTTGATTCAGGAGAGCGGCAGCTACATGGTCGAGCTTCTGGCGCTGCCATTTCTGCTGGAAATGGTATTTCTGCTTCTGCGCGGGCTGGATGAGGCGAAGCGGGAGCACGAGGCGGTTTTATTCTGCCTGTTTGGTGGAATCCTGTTCTGCCTCAAGATGACGAATATCGTGTATCTGGTGCCGCTGGTGCTTCTGTATCTGTGGAAAATCCGGAAGTATCTGACACCGAAGCTGTTTCTGGGGTGTCTGGTGACGGGGGTGATTCCCGTCAGCGTGTACCTGATTTACAATGGGATAGCGATGAAAAATCCAGTTTATCCTTATTATAACAGCCTGTTTCATTCGCCGTATTTTGGGGAAACGGACTTTAAGGACCCGAGATGGGGACCCAGCAATATAAAAGAGTTTCTTTTGTGGGCATATTCGATGATCCGGCATCCAGATTACCGCCTGAGTGAGATCCCGGCGAAATACAACCTGGATCTGGCGCTGATGTATCTGGGAGCGGCGGGAGCCGGGCTCTGCTGGATTTGGAAGCGGGTCAGCAGCAGGACGGGAACCCTATTTCTGCTGTATGCCGCATCCTTTGTCCTCTGGGCGGCAACGACGGGACACAGCCGCTATTTTATGGGCGGAATCTTATTTGCCGGAATGCTTTGCGGGTGCCTGGTGCTGCAGGGAATGGCTTCCATTTCTCCCAGGCTGACAGGCGGCGTTGTATTTGCAATTATGTTTATAGTTGTTTACGCCGGGCGCGCTTACGATGCTTATACCTGTGTCTGGAACGGCGGGGAATGGGCGATGCGGGCGGTGAGCCGTGAGAGTATCCGCAGCAACCTGCCTTACGTATTTCACGATCATCAGCTGTTTACACCGGAAGAACGTTCCAAGATTGACCGCATTTTCCTGACCTGGTCGGATGTGGGAAGTTATGCGCGGCTTGCGGGCGAAGATGTGCCGGTCTGGAACCGGTATTCGATCGTCAATGAGCTTTCGGAGCAGAAAGACGCCTATATCGATGAAATCGAGGAGGCGATGGAGGCAGGCGAGGGCGTCTATGACATGATCCCGCAGGGACTTGAGACGTTGGAAAGCTATCTGGAATGGATGAATGAGGCGGGATGGTACGTGCATGATATGGAGTATCAGGAAACAATCCTGCAGGGCAGCCAGTCCTTTACACTGGCAGGGCTTGAGATGGCGCATGGACGCGAAAACTGCTGGTACCGCACACAGGAGATTTTCATGGATGCACAGGAAACGGAAAAAGAAGTACCAGAATGGCGCTGGGAGAATACCAGCGGGGACGATCATCCGACTATCCGGGCGGTTCTGTGTGATCCGGACTACTGGGTGCTGAAGCAGCCATTTGAAGTGGAAATCATCGCCTCGGATGGGACAAACAGCCGGACGGCTGCTGTGATCCAGGCGGGACAGAAGGAATATGAACCGATGGAAGTACAGCTTGATCTGACAGGGCTTCAGAGAGAGATAAAATTGGAATTGGTAAGTACAGCTGAGACAAAACGGGCTGTTGTGATCAATCCGGAATGGTCCGCCAAAACGGTGGAAGAGTGAAAACGGGAGGAGAAAAATGGACAAGATAGCGGTATTAATTCCGTGTTATAATGAAGGTCAGACGATTGCCAAGGTGGTCAAGGACTACCGCGAGGCATTGCCGGAGGCAACGATCTATGTATATGACAATAATTCATCGGATCACACGGATGAGATTGCCAGGGAGGCAGGCGCGGTTGTGCGCTATGAATACCAGCAGGGCAAGGGAAATGTCATCCGCAGCATGTTCCGCGACATTGACGCGGAGTGCTATGTCATGACGGACGGCGATGACACCTACCCGGCGGAGGACGCGAGAAAGCTGGCAGACCAGATTTTACAGGGAAAAGCGGATATGGTCATCGGCGACCGCCTTTCTTCGACGTATTTTACCGAAAATAAGCGTCCGTTCCACAATACGGGAAATCGTCTGGTGCGTGGGCTTATCAACCTGATTTTCAAGAGTAATATCAAGGATATCATGACAGGCGCGCGCGCATTTAACTATGAATTTGTCAAGAGCTTCCCGATTCTTTCGACCGGATTTGAGATTGAGACGGAGATGAGCATCCATGCGCTGGACAAGAACTTTAAGCTGGTGGAGATCCCGGTTGGATACCGTGACCGCCCGGAGGGAAGTGTGTCAAAGTTAAATACATTTTCGGATGGATTTAAGGTGCTACGCACGATCGCGAGACTCTTCCGGGATTACAAGCCATTTGCGTTCTTTGGATGGCTGGGACTCATTTGTTTTGCGATTGCAACGGCATTTTTCGCGCCGGTGCTCAGCGGCTATCTGGCAACCGGCATGGTGCCGAAGTTCCCGACCCTGATCGCGTGTTCCGGGCTTTATGTGATTTCGTTCCTGCTGTGGATCAGCGGTGTGATTCTGGAGGTTATCACGAAGAAACACCGTCAGTTATTTGAACTTTACTTGAACCAGCTGAGCATTTTAAAGAGGAGAGACGGATGAAACGCCGTGTATTTTTAGGGCTTCCGGTTATTTTGGGGATTTTATTTTATATCTGGTATATATTTCATGCCTCAGACAATGTGGCGTATTCGGATTATATCCGGCTGATCAATTCATATCTGCCGGATGTGACAAATCCGGCGAAATTCTTTGTACCGGATATCCTGACGCGCGTTCCGATCACGTATCTGGGGCGCATCATCAATGTGAAACTATTTGGCTATAATACGTATTTTGACATGATTCTGGGTGTTTTGAGCCTGGGTGCGGGCGCGGCGGTGCTGGCGCTCTACGCAGAGCGGAACCGCTCGGTCGGCTATCTTTCCTTCCTGTTGATTCAGTTTGTATATTTCAGCCTGAATAAATGGGAAATGATGACGAACGGGACCGGCTGGGTCTGCACTCTGTCGATCTCCGGATTTTTATTCCATTTTGCAGTCCTCGACCATGCAGCGGCGACCCGGTGCCGGAATATGTCTGACCGGGTGCTTCTGGCAATTCTGCCGATCCTGCTGGTCGTGCTGGTGGCAGGACCGTACAGCGGCGGCTATGCGGTGATTCTGGTGCTGGCATACGGCGCACTGTGGCTGGCGGATCGGCGCGGGGGTGCTGAAACAAGCAGCCGCTCCTGGAGCCGAAAGTGCCGGAGAACCTGGTGCATCGGGGCATTGACAACGGTTCTTGCGATGGTATTATATCTTTGGAGCAATTCACAGGCAGTTTACGTACACCGTGGAGCAGTGACTGATGTTTCAATCGCTCAGGAATTTGCGGCCCAGCCGCTCTTTTTCCTGCGGTTTCTGCTGAAAGCGGTGGCATCGTCGGTGATCGGCGTGGCGCAGATTCAGGAGCTGGAGGCAGGAAGCCCCTGGTTTGTCCGGCTGCATCTGGTGTATCTGCTGGGGCTGGCAGTGTTTGTTTCGTATCTGCTGGCACTGTATCTGAATGTGCGGTTTCAGCTTTATAAAAAGACTATTTTTCCGCTTCTGCTGGTTCTCAGCGGCGGCTGTAACCATCTGCTGGTGCTGGCGGCGCGGTGGATTTTCCTGAAGGACGAGTACGGGATGTCCTCGCGGTACGAGATACAGTATCAGATGGGAATTGTAGGAATTCTGCTTACGTTTGCACTCGTCTGGAGTATGTGCCGGGAAAAGGCGCAGGAAACAGAGGCAGATAAGGCGAAAACACGCGTGCCGGAGAAACGGGCAGCCCGCACACTTTTAAAGGTCTGTATGCTGGCATTTACCGTGCTGACGGTCTTTGGAAATGCATGGACAACCCGGGCAGAAATCCGGACAGCGCCGTACCGGAAAGCATATTTACAGGTATCAAGGGAGCTGGGACGGAATTACCGGACGGCGAGCGATGAGGATCTGGAAACCTACCTGCATAACGACCCGGATGCAGTGCGGGATGCGATGAGAATTTTGGAAGAAAACCATTTGAACATATTTCGATAAAAACGATGGACGGAAGGAGAAGTGCAATGAAAGTTGTAATATTAGCGGGTGGATTCGGCACACGAATCAGCGAGGAAAGCCATTTAAAACCAAAGCCAATGATCGAGATCGGAGAACAGCCGATTCTCTGGCATATCATGAAGCACTATTCCCAGTATGGATTCAATGATTTTGTGATCTGTCTGGGCTACAAACAGTATGTAGTAAAAGAGTATTTTGCCGATTATTTCCTGCATACGTCGGATGTGACCTTCGATCTGGCGAAGAACGAGATGCAGGTGCATAACAACTATTCCGAGCCGTGGCGCGTGACGCTGGTCGATACCGGACTGCACACGATGACGGGCGGTCGTATCAAACGTATCCGCGATTACATTGGGGATGAGACGTTCATGCTGACCTACGGCGACGGCGTTTCCAACGTGGATCTGGACGCGCTGGTGGCATTCCACAAGCAGCACGGCAAGATCGCGACCCTGACCGGAGTCAACATCGGACAGCGTTTCGGTGTCATGGATGTTGACAGCGACGGACACATCCGCGAGTTCCGTGAGAAGAACGATGATGACGGCAAGATCGTCAACGGCGGCTTCATGGTACTCGAACCGGGCGTCTTTGACTATATCGAGGACGATGATACCGTCTTTGAGAAAGCGCCGTTGGAGCAGCTTGCCAAGGACGGACAGCTGATGGTATACCGCCACGACGGTTTCTGGAAATGTATGGATACCCAGCGTGACAAGATGCAGCTGGAACAGATGTGGCAGGAAGGCAATGCGCCCTGGAAGCTGTGGAAATAATATGTTACTGTACACGCATACGTGCCCAGTAACGGAATTTGCCGTGGCTTCGCATTTAAATACGGCAAATTCCTGCTGCCACCACGTTTTCTTACGGCACTTTCGGTTTCAAAAGTGCCTACCCGTGAACAGTAACAATAATATACTGTAAGGGAAAATTCAAGGAATATACACAAATCCTGTAAGAAAGTATGATATAATGAGCGCAGAAGAAAAGAATGCGGCTGCGAAGCAGACATATTCTTTTCTTGCGCCATTAACGAACGAACACGAAATAATTAAAAAGAGGAAAACCATGGAACTTTTTGATTTTTATAAAGGAAAACGGGTTCTTGTGACCGGTGACACAGGCTTTAAGGGAAGCTGGCTGGTCCGCATTCTCCATCTGGCGGGGGCGGAGGTGACCGGCTATGCGCTGAAAGCTCCGACCGAGCCGTCGATGTTTGAGATCCTGCATCTGGGGGATACGATTCACCATGTGGATGGGGATGTGCGCGATTTTGCCCATTTAAAACAGGTGTTTGATGAGGCGAAGCCGGAGATTGTACTCCACCTGGCAGCGCAGCCGATCGTGCGCGAGTCGTACCGGGATCCGGTCGGCACGTATGCGGCGAATGTCATGGGTACGGTTCATGTGCTGGAATGCGCCAGACAGTGTGAATCCGTCCGCTCTCTCGTCAATGTGACGACGGACAAGGTTTATGAAAATAAGGAATGGGAGTACGGTTACCGCGAAAATGACCCGCTGGACGGCTATGATCCGTATTCCAATAGCAAATCCTGTTCGGAGCTGGTGACACACAGCTATAAGCAGTCGTTCTTCACGGACGGCCGCTGCGCCGTCTCAACCTGTCGTGCTGGCAATGTGATCGGCGGCGGTGATTTTGCGGCGGACCGGATCGTGCCGGATTGCGTGCGTGCAGCGGAAAAGAAAGAGCCGATTATCGTGCGGAATCCGCATTCGACGCGCCCGTTCCAGCATGTGTTAGAGCCGCTGTTTTTGTATCTGACGGTGGCAAAGGCGCAGTGGGAAAATGCGGAGCTGGCGGGCTGCTACAACGTCGGACCGGATGACTGTGACTGCGTCAATACAGGACGTCTGGCGGATCTGTTCTGTGAAACATGGGGCGGCGGGATGCATTGGATCAACCGCTATGACGGAGGTCCGCATGAGGCGAATTTTCTGAAACTGGATTGTTCCAAAGTGAAAAAGGTATTTGGCTGGAAGCCGCACTTCCATGTAGAAGAAGCGATGGCTGCGACGGTGGAATGGTCGAAGAAGTGGCTTGCCGGAGCGGATATGCGCGAGGTGACGGATGAGCAGATCCGGGCGTATGCGGCTCGGTTTGAAGAAAAATAAATAGATGCAGGCGGCTGCACGAAAGGTGTGTCTGGCAGCAGGCAGAACGGGTGCGGCAGAGAGCAGTAGCAAAAGCAGGAGGAGAAACATGTCAGAAGAAAAAGTAACCCTGTCGGACGGAAAAGAGGCTGCGCGTCAGCAGATTCTCGATCTGGTGGCAGAGTATTGCGATAAATATCATAATCAGAAAAAAGAATTTACCGAGGGACAGCGGATTCCGTATGCGTCCCGCGTTTACGATAACCATGAGATGGTCAATCTGGTAGACAGTGCGCTGGAGTTCTGGCTGACCTCCGGACGTTACACCGATCAGTTTGAGGCGGGGCTTGCGAAGTACCTGGGCGTCAAATACTGTTCCCTTGTAAACTCCGGATCCTCTGCGAACCTGATCGCATTTATGGCGCTGACTTCCCCATTGTTGGGAGAACGCCGGGTGCGCCGCGGCGATGAGATCATCACGGTTGCGGCAGGTTTCCCGACGACGGTAACCCCGGCGATCCAGTATGGCGCAGTTCCGGTATTTGTGGATGTGACGATTCCACAGTACAATATCGACGCCGACAAACTGGAGGCGGCGCTTTCAGAAAAGACGAAAGCGGTTATGATTGCCCACACGCTGGGAAATCCGTTTGATTTACAGAAGGTAAAAGAATTCTGTGACCGTCATGACTTGTGGCTGGTGGAGGATAACTGTGATGCCCTCGGAAGCCGCTATGAGCTGAACGGCGAGTGGCATTTTACCGGTACGATCGGAGATATCGGAACGTCCAGCTTTTATCCGCCGCACCACATGACGATGGGAGAGGGCGGCGCCGTGTACACGGACAATCCGCTTTTAAACAAGATTATCCGTTCCTTCCGCGACTGGGGACGCGACTGTGTCTGCCCGTCCGGCTGCGATAACCTCTGCGGTCACCGATTTGACCGCCAGTATGGTGAGCTGCCGCTTGGCTACGACCATAAATATGTATACTCCCATTTTGGATATAATTTAAAGGCGACCGACCTGCAGGCGTCGATCGGCTGCGCGCAGCTTGAAAAGTTTCCATCCTTCGTGGAGCGCAGAAAACACAATTTCGCCCGTCTGAAAGCGGGACTTGCCGGAACCGAGGACGCATATATCCTGCCGGTTGCCTGTGAGCATTCCGATCCGAGCTGGTTTGGTTTCCTTCTGACCTGCCAAGAGGGCGTGGATCGGAACAAGGTAGTCAAATATGTCGAGGAAAAGGGCGTGCAGACGCGTATGCTCTTTGCCGGAAACCTGATCAAGCATCCGTGCTTTGATGAGATGCGGAAAGAAAACTGCGGCTACCGCGTAGCCGGAACTCTGGAAAATACCGACCGTATCATGCGCGATACCTTCTGGGTCGGCGTTTATCCGGGCATGACAGATGAAATGATTGATTATATGGCAAAGACACTTCGTGAGGCATGCCGTCAGTAGGGACGGGGACCGCGGCAATTCACAGGCGGGGAGATACTCTGCCTGTAAGAAAATGCCTGTGAAAATGAGCAGCTGTGACAGAGAATGAGCAGTTGCAGAAGAAAATGAGGGGACAACCATCATGAATGAGGAAAAATCAGAGAGCCGCAGGGCGGTCAAACTGCCGCCGTATCCGGGGCTTGAGAAGGTTCACCGGGCGAATCTGCGCCTTTTGAAGGAGATAGACCGGATCTGCCGGAAATACAAGATTTCCTATATGCTGGATTCCGGGACACTTTTGGGCGCAGTGCGTCATGAGGGATTTATCCCGTGGGATGATGATGTCGATCTGGCATTTACACGTGCCAATTATGAGATGTTTTTGAAGGTAGCGCCGCGGGAGCTGCCGGAGGGAATGTCCCTGCTGCGCCCGGAGGAGATCCGGGGTGGCAAGGTGTTTTATGATTTTACAACGCGCGTCATCTATGACAACAGCCGCGTCCATGAGGACAATGAGCAGATGCAGTTTTATGAGGGAAAATTAAACCATCTCTGGGTGGATCTGTTCGTCCTTGACCGCCTGCCGGATAGTAAGGTGGGCGCGTGGAACGCAAAATTTCTTCAGAAGGTTATTTATGGAATGGCGATCGCACACCGTGATCAGATTGATTTCAGCAAATACAGCCTGATGGATAAGCTGCGGGTTGGTGTGCTGGCAGGTGTGGGACACCTTGTCCCGATGCCGGTTTTATTTAAGCTGCAGAGACTTGCAGCGGCGAAGGATCGCAAAAAGAAAACGAAACACTGGTATTACAGCAATTACCAGCCGGATTATCTCTATGTAACGCTGGAGGGCGCATGGTGCGAGCACGCGGTGGATCTGCCGTTTGAGGACACAAAGCTGATGGTGCCGGCGGGCTATGAGCATGTGCTGGAGTGGATTTACGGCGACTATATGACGCTGCCGCCGGTGGAAAAACGGGTTCCGGCACATTCTTCGATAGCGATCGAAATTTTGGATGACCCGGATGCTTAATTGAAAGATGAAATATGAGTAAGAAAGATAAGAAAAAACGGACAGACAGCATGGAAGATAAGAAGAAAAATGAAACCAGACAGTCGACCATGCAGAACAGGATGGAAAATATGAACGGACAGAAACCAAAGACGATCTCGATCGTGATTTCTGTTTACAACGAGGAAAAGGCGCTGCATGAGTTCTATCGGGAGGCAACTCCGATTTTTGAGGCGCTGCCGTGGAATTACGAACTGATTTTTGTCAACGACGGAAGTGCGGACGCCTCGGGGCAGATTCTGGCAGAACTGGCGGCAGCGGATCCGCGGGTACGTGTGATCAACTTTTCCCGCAACTTTGGCCATGAGGCGGCGATGCTTGCGGGGCTGGATCACAGCATCGGGGAGGGCATCGTGTGTATGGATGCCGATCTGCAGCATCCGCCGGAATGTGTGGCGCAGATAATCGAAAGATTCGAAGAGGGCTATGAGGTTATCAACATGGTCCGGACGAAAAATAAATCGGCTGGATTCATCAAAAACCTGACGTCTTCTGCTTTTTATAAATTTTTGAACAAGATTTCAGATGTGAAGCTGGAAAATAACGCATCCGATTTCTTTGCGCTGACTGCCAATGCGGCGCAGGTGTTAAAGACCAATTACCGGGAAAAAGTGCGTTTCCTGCGCGGCTATGTGCAGAATATCGGATTTAACCGGACGACCATCGAGTATGAGGCGAGAGCCAGGGTGGCGGGCGAGAGCAAGTACAGTATTCGTAAATTATTTAAATTTTCGATCAATACGATTCTCTGCTTTTCGGATCTGCCGCTAAAGCTCGGCATTTACTCGGGAATTATCGTGGGCTTTCTGGGGCTGCTCGTGATGCTGGAAACGATTTATGAGTGGGCGGTCAAAGGAACGCCCAATGGTTACGCGACGATCGTAGTGCTTTTATGCTTTATGTTCGCGATGCTGTTCGTGATTGTGGGAATTATCGGGGAGTATATCGCGATCCTGTTTACAGAATTGAAGGATCGTCCAATTTATATCGTTCATGATACAAAAGGATTTCCGGAAAAGGAAAGCTGACAGGAAGGAATCGTATGAAGAGATTAAGACGTTTACTGATAAGTTTGATGATCACGGCACTGATGGCTGCCGGAATGCCGATGACGGCATTTGCAAAGCCGGACTGGCCCTCGGATACGGGGATCGAGTCGGAGGCAGGCATTGTCATGGATGCGGACTCCGGGGCGGTTTTATTTGGGCAGAACATCCATGTGCAGAAGGCGCCGGCAAGTATCACGAAAATATTGACGGCGCTCGTAGTCATTGAGAACAGCAGTCTGGATGATACGGTCACATTTTCCCACGATGCCGTTTACAACGTGGAAGATGGCAGCGGAAACAAGAACGCCATCGAGGAGGGCGACACGCTTTCGGTGCGCGATTGTCTCTACCTGCTGCTGATGCGTTCTTCCAACCAGGCGGCGAATGCGCTGGCGGAGCATGTGGGCGGAAGCCGCGACGGTTTTGTGAAGATGATGAACGAGAAGACGGCGGAGCTTGGCTGTGAGAACAGCCATTTTGCGAATCCGTCCGGTCTGAATGACGACACACAGCTCACTTCGGTGTATGATATGGCGCTGATCGCATCGGCGGCGTATAAAAATGACACGCTTTTAACGATCAGTAAGGATAAGAGCTACCGATTACCGGCGACGAAGAACAATCCGGACGGTGTGACCATCCAGCCGGAGCACAAGCTTCTTATCACGACTGACACAGAGAGTCCGAACTATTATCCATATGCGGTGGCCGGAAAGACCGGTTACACATCCGTTGCGGGGCAGACGCTTGTTACCTATGCGATCAAGGATGACAGACGCCAGATTGCGGTCACGATGAAGAGTACGCAGGCGACCCATTATCAGGATACGATTGCATTGCTGGATTTCGGCTTTCTACGGTTTGAAAATGTAAATATTTCGGAAAATGAGACGGCATACACAAGCGGCGATCAGCCGGTGCAGATCGGAGACAATAGCTATCAGCCGTCCGATTTATCGATGGATACGTCGGCAGTCATCACGATCCCGAAGGATGCTTCGTTTGCGGATGCGGAGAAGACGGTGGTAACGGATCTGCCAGAGGATGCACCGCTG
Organism: Clostridium sp. AF22-10; assembly: GCF_003478725.1. Classification (NCBI taxonomy): domain Bacteria; kingdom Bacillati; phylum Bacillota; class Clostridia; order Eubacteriales; family Clostridiaceae; genus Clostridium; species Clostridium sp. AF22-10. The sequence continues at coordinate 34,832 of NZ_QUFZ01000011.1, read as the reverse complement.
GGCGCGGTGGCACTGCTTTCTTACAAATACAACGACCGCAAGATCGGACAGGTGTATCTGATCAGCGCATCGGCGGCAGAAGCGGCAGCAAACGGGGAGACGGCTCCGGATGACGGAAATACGGCATCGGATCCGGCAGCATCCAATACAGGCGCGTCCGGAAAACCGAAGCAGGCGAAATCTTCGTTCCACCTGACCCTGCCGAAACTTCCGAAAGTATCGGTGAGAACGGTGCTGATTGTGGTCGTCAGTGTGCTTCTGGCAGCGGCGTGTGCGGCGCTTGTATGGTTGTTCTACCAGCGTCATCAGGAAGAAAAGAGACGCCAGGAGGAGCGGAGAAAACGGAGAAGACAGCGTCTGCAGGAGATCGGCTGTTCGCGGGAAGAGTTTGAAAAACTGCTTGAAAAGCGGATGGGCGCGTCCTACAGGGCGCCTGGCACAGCGGAGGCAGATGAGAGCACAGAGCAGGCGGAGTCTGACATGGATGTGCGATCTGGTTCAGGACAGGTTCCGGCGGCAGATGCAGCCGCGTCCCGGCTGGCAGAGAGTGGAAAAGTAAGAACTGGTTCCACGGAAAAGAAGCCGCTGAAAGAAAAACCTGCACAGAAAGAGGCAGAGGATGCTAAAACACAGCAGGGTGTGCAGGAGGATGACACAGAGCTTACGGTTGAGGATTTGGATTGACAACCTGGATGCGCTAAATGGCGGTAAAATGGTCCAGATGGATTGTTTACGGGAAATTTTGGAAAGTATGAAGATTTTTTGAATTTTTCTAAAATGACTACAAAAACAAAAGGCGATATTATATAATAGCCATGCGGTTCGGGCTGGTTCCGGCTGTGAATGAGTGAATGAAGGGATAGAAGAACACGATGAAAAAACTTCTGATAATGATGGTTGCGTGTATGGCGCTGCTCAGCGGATGCACGGAGAGTACGATTGTAAAACCGACTTCTGAGACGGTAGTCGGAGATCCGAATTTTGAGACCCAGGAAAATGTTGAGATCGACTGGACACAGGTCAGCACGGACGCGGAAGACATGTTCAAGGATACAAGTACCTACGAGTACGGCCGCGATTTCCATTTCTATATGGAGCCGAACAAGAAACAGATCATGCTGATCTGGGTAGTGGCAGATGATCTGCCGGATGATCAGATAGGAACCTATGCGGAAGATTTAATCAAGGGATTCAACGACATTGTCCACACCCAGGACTTCTCGATTGAGATGTCCGGTGAAGATTCCTACGGCGGACTGTGGAAACAGTATGCACTGTCCTACAGCATCGTTCCGGAGAGCGACCAGGATAACGAGGACGCATGGTTTATCAGTGGTTCCTATGAGGCTGGCGCAGATTTCAAACTTCCGGATACCAAAGAGCTGATTTCCAAGGTGAAAGAGAAAGAAGCAGCAGGCGAGTACGATACGACTGAGGCGGAGGAAGAGACAGAGAACGCAGAATAAGAGGTTGTCTGCACAGACACGGGATATTTTCTGTGTATAATTAAGAGAAAAGTGATCAAAAAAGCTGTCATATGAGAAACAGATGAGTGTTCTTCATATGACAGCTTTTATTTACCAGGAACCGAAGTACGTGTTTTCACTCAACAGGTAGTCCGCTGTGATAAGACTCATTCCCCAGTTCAGCCAGAAGCGGCGATAAATCCTGTTTATCTAACGGCATGTTGTCTGTGACGGCGCTGTTTAAAAGCGCATAGACACGGCTGCATTTGTCCAATGTTTCATGGAAGAGATCAACAAACGAGGCGGTTGAGACGCGGGTCGGATCCCACGGGTTGCCCCATGCTTCGTGGTTTAGGTTACAGCTGCTCCGGTAGTCGGTTACGGAGTCCGTTACCATTTTCGCGGAAGCAACTGGGTGGTTGACGAAGATGGATTCGACCTGTGCAATGCCGAATTTTTTCTTGCCGTTCTTGTCCGAGAGTGTCCGACAGCCGAAGCGCAGCGCCCAGATGGAGCGGTGCACCATCGCCGGAGTAACCTGGAAGTTGTTGCGGTAGGTGATCGGATAATAGGTTTCGTTGATGCAGGAAGCCAGGAAATGGGAAATAAACTGGATTTCCTGTCCATTTAGACAGATCGTGGCGGTCTGGTTAAATTCGGACGGCTTCTTTTTTTTATATTTCCAGAGCAGGATCGCGTCGAGCTCGTTTTCCAGATGTGCGTGCATCCCGTGATGCATGGAGGTCGGGGCATCCACTGGATAGCCGATACGCCCGTACACGTAAGGATGACAGATCGAATCGGCAATGTAATGGTTTATAAATCCGGCCAGATAGGAGATGGCTTCCTCCTGCTGCTGGCGCGAGCGGATGGTTCCAATACGGCGCAGACAGCACTCAAAAAAGGCGTTTACCTTGTGTTCGTGCATATAGGAACCGACGTTGCGGTAATCGCGGTGGCGCAGGATCGGGATATTATAGAAAAACATATCCGGTCCCTGCAGACCGAGCTGGTAGAGCCAGCGGTATTTGGCGATCGTGTGTTTTAAGGGTGTGAACGGCATATCGTTGTATGCTTTCATGCCGAATATATAGTGCGTGGTAAAACCTGGCATATTGTTTTCATCCTTTCCAGAAGGACAGAGATTTGGAAATTTGTCCGCCTGTCCGATATGCTTATTGTAGCACTGCCGGTCTGGTTTGTCATGGGGTTTGCGGATGTTTACAGAAAGTGTAAGAAAACGTGAATGGAAAGAGAGTTCTCGGAAGGCAATATCACGGCTTGGAGAATGAAATATCATAGTAAATCATAAGATTGGTTTGATAGAGTGAAAATAGATATAGAAAGGTGCTCGGATGGAAGCGCTCAGAATCGTACAGAAAATGGTGTGGGGACCGTGGCTTCTGGGACTGTTTCTGGCGGTTGGAGTCCTCTGCATGGTGCGTCTGCGGGGATTTCCGATCCGTCATATCAGAGTCTGGTGGGGAGAGACGGTTGGGAGCGGCGGGAAAGGACAGCTTTTGACGACCTGCACCGCGCTGGCGGCGACGGTCGGAACGGGAAATATCACGGGCGTGGCAGCCGCGTTGGCGATCGGTGGTCCGGGTGCTGTGTTCTGGATGTGGGCGGCGGCATTTCTGGGGATGGCGCTGGCATATACGGAGGTTTATCTGGGAATTTTGTATGGGGGCGGACCTTATGTCTATCTGGAAAATGGGGTTGGAGCTGTTTCGCTGGAAAATGCTATGCCCTGTTTTGCGTGCTGGCGTCGCTTGGAATGGGATGTATGGTACAGGCGGGGGCTCTGGCGGATAGTCTGCGCTATGCAGCGTCCCTGCCGCCGCTTGGAACCGGTATCATACTGGCAGTTTTGACTGCCGTGGTGCTCTTTGGCGGGGCAAAACGCATCGGATGGACGGCTTCGGTGCTGGTACCGGTATCGGCGGGGCTGTATCTGCTGGCAGGTGGAATCGCCGTGTTCAGCTTTTATGATCAGATACCAGAAATATTGGGGAACATTGTGGGCGGGGCATTTGGACTGGCAGATAATGCAGGACAGACGGATGGAAGCAGTATTTTGAATTTTTCAGGAATTTCGGGCGGGATGACCGGGTACGGAATGGCAGCGGCGATCCGGAGCGGGGTATCGCGCGGTGTGTTTTCCAATGAGGCGGGCCTGGGGAGTCTGGCGGTGCTGCATGGGATGAGTGAGGGAAAGGGGAGGCTAAGACAGAGGCAGGAAGCGCAGAAACAGGGAATGTGGGCGATTTTCGAGGTGTTTTTCGATACGATCATAGGGTGCAGCCTGACCGCTTTTTTACTGCTCTGTGTATTTCCACACAATCTGACCGAGAAGATCGGTTCCCTGGGCGGCAGCGGCGCGGTGGCGGCGGCTCTGGCAGCCCGTTTTGGGAATGCAGGCGGCATGGTGACGGCGGCGTGCATGGTGCTGTTTGCCTTTGCCACGATCCTTGCTTGGTTTTACATCGGCGATCAGGCCCTTGGATGGCTGATGCGGGATGTCCCACAGAAGCGCGCCGACAAAATATGTATTTTGTATCACGGGGGTTATCTTGTTTCGGTCTTTCTCGGCTGCGTCATCCGGATGGAGGCCGTCTGGGCGGTATCTGATATTTTCAATGGGCTGATGGCGGTGCCAAACCTTGCAGCGCTGGTGGTGCTTGGCAGGAAGGTACGAAGACCGGAACAGTGAGAGAATTGAGGGATTCAGATACAACAAAAGACCTCTCCAGCAGTGAGAGTCTTTTGGTATTGAAAAAGGGAGGAGAGCTGATATAAACTCAGCTCGGTATTATGAAAAAAATTTGTAAGCATTGCTTGTTGCTATGGTTATAGTATAGGGAAAAATCGTGAAGAAACCATGTTAATTGTGTAAAAGGTTTTTTAATGAAGTGTGAACGAAATATGAACGCGGAACATGGATTCCATGATCCTGGTAAGTATGTTTTATGTTCAGAGGATCGAAAATGGCAACCTGGGCAGGAAGCGCAGATATTTTGCGTGCTTCGTCTGTCAAGACTGCCATAAAAAATACGGGTATAAAGTGTGTCAACAATCCTTATTCCGCTTTTTTAACTGATAAAACGGTTCCGCTGAATGCATCCACTTCACTGACGGTTCCCGTATACGTTACGGTAACTTTATCCCCATCTTTTACATCAGAAAGCCCGTCCGGTTTCTGATCCTGCTCGAGCTGAATTCATAATCGGTTCCGTCGGCGGTGATCGTAAACATAAAGTCTTTGATGTCGCTGATCGTACCAGTCAATGTGGACTGTTTTGCATCGGCAGTTCCTTCGGATGGAAGAACGGCGTCTTTGGCGTCTTCTTTTAAATCATCCATCGGGCTGCTTTCGTCCATGCCATTCGAGCTGGACTCGGAGGAGGCGGACTGGGACGATTCATTAGCAGTCGGTTCATTCACGTTTTTGGAAGAGCAGGCGGTTGCGAGCGAGAGGATCGCAGCCGCGCCCAGGATAGCAAAATATGTTTTTTTCATAGTACATTACCAACCTTTCTTTTGACTTAGTTTGCTCACAGATGTATGATGCAGGACAGATGATGATTCCTGAGCGCAACATTCATCTTTTCGCATAGAATGTCCATTTCGACATTGTGCTATACATCTTAAGCCATAAATGTGAACGAATTGTGAGGAGAAACTTACGAAATGTAAAGAAAATGGACAAATATGGAACGAAAAACAGTCGATTTTCGAACGTTCTTATGGTATAATGTGACCACTTAATGAGGTATTTTTTAAAATTCAGGAGGAAACATACATGAAAAATCCAGTTGTTACCATTGAGATGGAAAATGGTGATATCATGAAGGCAGAGCTCTACCCAGAGATTGCGCCGAACACAGTCAACAACTTTATCAGCCTGATCAAGAAGGGCTTTTATGATGGTCTGATCTTCCACCGTGTCATCAAGGGCTTTATGATTCAGGGCGGATGCCCGAATGGAAATGGTATGGGCGGTCCAGGGTATACCATCAAGGGTGAGTTCAGCCAGAATGGTTTTACGAACAATTTCAAGCACACCAAGGGCGTTCTCTCTATGGCGCGTGCGATGGACCCGAACTCCGCAGGTTCCCAGTTCTTCATCATGCATGAGACTTCCCCGCATCTGGATGGTCAGTATGCATCCTCGGGAAGATAGTTGAAGGTCTGGATATCGTGGACAAGATTGCCGGCGTCCGCACCGACTGGGGCGATCGTCCGCTGAAAGAGCAGAAGATCAAAAAGATGACCGTTGACACCTTCGGCGAGGAGTACCCGGAGCCGGAAAAAGGAAAAGAAAGATAATCTATGACAATCGAACGAGAAGTAACCATTGCGGGACAGACATACCCGGTGATTCTCTCCGATGAAAACGAAGCTCTTCAGGCTGCGAAAGCAGCCGGGAGAGCTATTGTTGGCTTATGGAGGGAAAACGAGGAAAAACAGCCGGCCGACTATTCATCTTGCCTTTACCTTATTACAGACCCTGAAGACGCCGATGAAACATTCCTGGAACGCGTCGTCCGCCGCCACCTGGCTCTCCCGTGGCTCATTGCTGAAACTGACCGCCTCATCATCCGTGAATTTTCCCAGGACGATCCGTTGGAACCGGCATCCGCTGAGGATGCCGACGGAACTTTTTCTGATTGGAACAAGCGCGAGGAATACCGGAAACACCAGTACCGCTTTGCCGAGTGCGGTTTGTGGGCGCTGGAACGCCGCGCGGACGGTGTGCTGGTTGGAAAGGCGGGGCTGACGGACGGAGAGCTGGGATATCATATTTATGAACCGTTCCGCCGTCAGGGATATGCGCTGGAAGCCTGCCGGGCGATTGTGAAATATGGGTTTGAAACGCTGGAGCTGGATAAGATCCGGATTTGCACGAAGCGTTCCAACACGGCTTCACGGATATTGGCGGAAAAAATGGGATTCGTTCAGGTACCTTCATTCTGTAAGGATTCTATTGTATTTTGTATGCAAAGAGGATATAATAACTTGTATACAAAATAATGAAAAAATACAATCTAGTGTGATTACACTAAGGGAACGATGGGAGGAATGACCGATGATCAGGCATCTGGAGCTGAAAGCATATGGAAAGATCAATCTCGGTCTGGATGTAGTCCGCCGGAGAGAAGACGGCTACCACGAAGTGCGGATGATCATGCAGACGGTGCGCGTGTACGACGCGATCGAACTGAACCGGACGGAGGAAGAGGGAATCCGTCTTTCAACGAACCTTTATTATCTGCCGGACAATGAAAATAACTTGGGTTACCGCGCGGCGAAGCTTCTGATGGATGAGTTTGGAATCCGCGACGGTGTGGAGATCAAGATGAAGAAATTTATCCCGGTGGCAGCCGGGATGGCAGGCGGCAGCAGCGATGCGGCCGCAGTCCTGTTTGGTGTCAACAAGATGTTCGGACTGGGGCTTTCGAAACAGGAGCTGATGGAGCGCGGCGTCCGTCTGGGGGCGGATGTGCCGTACTGTATCATGCGGGGAACGGCTCTTTCGGAGGGAATCGGGGAGATCCTGACACCGCTTCCACCGATGCCGCAGTGCCGCGTGCTGATTGCCAAACCGTCGGTCAGCGTTTCGACGAAGCATGTGTACGAGAACTTAAACCTGCCATCTCTGGGCGCAGAGGCGCATCCGGATATTGATGCGATGCGGGCGGCGATCGAGAAAAAAGACCTCTCCGGCGTCGTTTCACAGCTTGGAAACGTGCTGGAAACGGTGACGATCCCGGAAAATCCGGTGATTCAGACACTCAAAGATAAGATGATGGAGATGGGCGCGGACGGCTCTTTGATGAGCGGAAGTGGTCCAACCGTATTTGGCTTGTTTACGAACCAGACGGCGGCGCAGGCGGCGTATGAGGAACTCCGCTATGGCAGCAGCCAGGATCTGGCGAAACAGGTATACCTGACTAGTTTTTACAACAGGAAGGGGCACGCAGATGGGGAACAATTTTGAGGTTAAAATGAATGAATATCTCCCACTCAGGGATGTGGTATTCAACACACTCCGGCAGGCAATCTTAAAGGGAGAGCTGGCACCGGGCGAGCGCCTGATGGAGATCCAGCTGGCACAGAAGCTGGGCGTCAGCCGCACCCCGATCCGTGAGGCGATCCGCAAGCTGGAGCTGGAAGGACTCGTTCTGATGATTCCGCGGCGCGGCGCGGAGGTGGCGCGGATTTCGGAAAAAAGCCTGAAAGATGTGCTGGAAGTGCGCCGTTCGCTGGAGGAACTGGCGATTGAGCTGGCGTGCCAGCGCATGACGGAAGAAGATATGCAGGCATTGGAAGAAGCACAGAAAGCATTTAAAGCGGCGATTGATCAGGGCGATGCGATGAAGATCGCGGAGACGGATGAGGCATACCATGACGTGATCTACCATTCGACCCGCAACAAGCGTCTGGTGCAGATTTTGAACAACCTGCGTGAGCAGATGTACCGGTTCCGTCTGGAATACATCAAGGACGAGGATAAACGGCAGATTCTGCAGTTAGAGCATGAAAAAATATTGGCGGCACTGCGTCTGCGCCATATGGCGGAGGCAAAGGCGGTAGCCAGGGGGCACATAGATAACCAGGAAATCACGGTACTTAAGAATTTAAAGGAGCGGAAGGAAGTATGACATTTAAAGAATTGTACCTGTCCGGACAGGTTCCATTTGAGGAAATCGATCGCTATATTTCTCGTTGGAACCGGTCGGATGATGAGCGGACACTGGCAAAATATCTCGGTCTCAACGCCGATGAGGAGGATGTCTGGATCGATGACAGCGACGAGGCACTGAAAGAGATGCTGGACGCAAGAGAAAGGGTAGCCGGTACGCCGGTTACCCTTGGAAAGACGGATATTATCGTCAATAAAAATGGATTTGGCGCGCTGCCAATCCAGCGTATTTCTTTTGATGATGCGAAGGTACTGCTTCGCAAGGCGTATGATGCGGGTGTCCGTTTCTTTGATACGGCGCGCTTTTATACGGACAGTGAGGAGAAGATCGGCTATGCGCTGAGCGACGTGCGCGAGCATATCTATATTGCGACCAAGACAGCGGCAACGACGGCGGAAGGCTTCTGGAAGGATCTGGAGACGAGTTTACATAATTTAAAAACAGACTACGTGGACATTTACCAGTTCCACAATCCGGCAGTCTGTCCGAAGCCGGGAGACGGAAGCGGTCTTTATGAGGCGATGCTCGAGGCAAAAGAGCAGGGGAAAATCCGTTTCATCGGCATCACGAACCACCGCATGAGCATTGCGGAGGAGGCGATCGAGTCGGGGCTTTACGATACCCTGCAGTTCCCATTTAATTATCTTTCCACCGAGCGGGAGATCGCGTTGGCGAAGGCCTGTGCGGAGCACGAAATGGGATTTATCGCAATGAAGGGTCTGTCGGGCGGTCTGCTGACCAATTCGGCTGCGATCTATGCCTATATGGCACAGTTTGAGAATGTACTGCCGATCTGGGGTGTACAGAAGGAAAGCGAGCTGGACGAATTTTTAAGCTACATCGGCAATCCACCGGAACTGACGGACGAGCTGAAAGCTGTTATTGAAAAAGACCAGAAAGAGCTGGCAGGTGAATTCTGTCGAGGCTGCGGCTACTGTATGCCGTGTCCGGCAGGAATCGAGATCAACAACTGTGCGCGTATGTCCCTGCTTCTGCGCCGTTCTCCGTCAGCGAGATACCTCTCCCCGGAGGGACAGGCGAAGATGAAGAAGATAGAGGACTGCCTGCATTGCGGACACTGCAAGTCGATGTGCCCGTATGGTCTGGATACGCCGAAGCTTTTGGAGGAGAATTATAAGGATTATAAAGAGGTTCTTGCAGGGAAGAGACTGTAAAGAGAGGATAAATGCAAGAGGCATTTTTCCGTTACTGGGCACGTATGCGTGAACAGTAACTAGAAATGTGGTGAAATAGACCAGGGAGGCGGAAACAATGGATATAAATCAGAAACAGAAAGAACGTCTGGAGCAGCAGTTTGCATTTATCCGGGAGATAGACAAGGAGAAATTTATTGGTCGCCAGACGTATCTGACAGACGGCGAGCGGAAGGAAAATGACGCGGAGCACGCATGGCATATGGCGATCATGACGGTGCTTCTGGCGGAGTATTCCAATGAGCCGATCGATGTGCTGAAAACGGTTACCATGCTTCTGATTCATGATCTGGTCGAGATCGACGCCGGCGACACGTATGCCTATGATGAGGAGGCGAAGAAAACCCAGCGGGAGAGAGAATTAAAGGGTGCAGAGCGCATTTTCGGAATGCTGCCGCCGGATCAGGGCGAAAAACTGCGCGCTCTCTGGGATGAATTTGAAGCCGGGGAGACGCCGGAAGCGCGGTTTGCACATACGATGGACAACATCCAGCCGACGATGCTCAATGATGCTTCCAAGGGAAAGGCGTGGGCGACGCGCGGCGTGCACCTGAGCCAGATTCTTGGAAGAAATAAGAATACCGCCAAGGGCTCGGAGACGCTGTGGAACTATTCCTATGAGAATTTCATCACTCCGAGCCTCCGGGAAGGAAAGATAAAAAACGACACGTTACCCGAAGAGTAATCGAATTGTCGGAGGAAGCATGAGCTTTATCCGGCAGACTGCTGTCAGCGGAAACGGCGTGCGTGGCTGCTATTTTTGAGTTCGAAGAAGATTCTGTCGGTTCGGTGGTTATTTTGGAAGCTGAAGCTGTTCCAGAACGTTCCGAGTGATTGGAGCAAGTCATCGGGTCAGCTTTAGAGGAAATCAGAGCAGCAGCTTTCTTGTTTACATCAAAAACGATATGTTTCTTTTGCGACAGCCAGTTCATATCGTTATCAAAAATCAGAGCGTCAGAGACGGAATCGGCGCTCTGATTTTTTGAGTTTTCTTCCGGCATGACACCTCCGGACAGGGCGGGCGGCGGATAGAGAACACCCCACCAGTTGTCGATCACATGAGTCTGCAGGATCGGCGGGGCGATCGCGTACGCCAGGACTTTCTGCTGAATCTGGTTTCTGGTAAAAGTAAGAAGAGGCAGGCAGAAAAGCAGAAATAAGAGCATGGAACATAATGCGAGAAGCGGGAGTATTCCATCGTAGATATGGGAAAACTTGCAGGAACCGGTGGAAAAATGGCGGCATTTATTGGTAACAGGTGGATGAATCCTGGATGCGGATGACAGAGAATTTTCAGACTGGAACGAAATCACTTGATTTAACATAATGGCTCTCCTTTTACTGAAAGAAATCGAATCTTCTTGTCGCAAGTATTGACAGTTATGGTATAATCTAAACTATATTTTGGAATAGCATTCCGGCGTGTGGTGAAGCTTCCCACACCCGGCAGAAAGGCGGATATTATGAAAAAGAGTGTACTTGTGGTATTTGGCGGACGGTCTTCGGAACATATTGTTTCATGTATGTCGGCAATCAATGTCATTAAAAATATAGATACAGAGCGCTATGATGTAACCCTGATCGGCATTACCGAAGAGGGAAAATGGCTGCTGGTTGACTCGGTCGAGCAGATCGAGGATGAGAGTTGGAGAAAGAACACGACGACCGCGATCCTTTCCCCGGATGCAACGGAGAAATCCGTGATCGTCCTGAAAGATGGTAAGGCGGAAATGATCCGCATTGATGTGGTATTCCCGGTTCTGCATGGACTCTGGGGCGAGGACGGCACCATTCAGGGCATCTTTGAGCTGGCAAAAATCCCGTATGTCGGATGCGGTGTGCTGGCGTCCAGCGTTTCGATGGATAAAGTGTATACAAAACAGATCGTTGACCACACAGGCGTGCGCCAGGCGGCATATGAGCTGGTCATCCGCAAAGAACTTGAAAAGATGGATGAGGTTGTGGCACGCATCGAGAACCGGTTCGCATATCCGGTATTTATCAAGCCGTCCAATGCAGGTTCTTCCAGAGGTGTCAGCAAGGCGTCGGATCGCGAAGAGCTGATTGCAGGCTTAAAGGAGGCGGCGCACCATGACTGCAAGATTCTGGTTGAGGAGACGATCGTCGGCCGTGAGATCGAATGTGCGGTCTTTGGAAATGGCACAGAACCGGTCATCGCTTCCGGTGTTGGCGAGATTCTGGCAGCAGCCGATTTCTATGATTTTGATGCGAAATATTACAACGCAGAGTCCAGAACCGTTGTAAATCCAGAGCTTCCGGGCGATGCGACCGAGCGTGTGCGTCAGGCGGCGAGACGTATTTTCAAGGCGGTAGATGGCTATGGTCTGTCGCGTGTCGATTTCTTTGTGACGAAGGACGGCGAGGTTATCTTCAATGAGATCAATACCATGCCGGGCTTTACCGCGATCAGTATGTACCCGATGCTCTTTGAGGCGGCCGGAATCCCGAAGTCGGAGATGGTGACAAAGCTGATTGAACACGGACTGAAACGCTACGAAGCCTAGAAATAAATAAAACTGTTTCAGAATCCTGAAACAGTGTGAGAGAATCTACTTTTGGACGTTATATGATTCGATATACACAGATGTTCGGGAAAGAATGGAAACATGACCATAAGAATTTTGCCGAAAGGAAGGTAAACATGGATAGAAATGCCCCGATCGGAGTTTTTGATTCAGGCATCGGCGGTCTGACGGTAGCCCGTGAGATCATGCGTCAGATGCCGCAGGAGCGCATCGTATACTTTGGAGATACGGCGCGCGTTCCATATGGAAGTAAATCGCAGGAGACGGTACTGCGCTATTCCCGCCAGATCATCCGTTTTCTGAAAACACAGGGAGTCAAGGCGATCGTGATTGCCTGCAACACGGCCTCGGCGTGTGCACTGGAGACGGTCAGACAGGAATTGGATATCCCGATCATCGGGGTTATCTACGCGGGCGCGCGCACGGCTGCCGAGGCAACCCATAATGGAAAGATTGGCGTGATTGGAACCGAGGCGACCATCCGGAGCGGTATTTATACCAGAGAAATGCAGAAGCTGCGCCCGGATATTGAGGTCATTGGAAAACCGTGTCCGCTCTTTGTGCCGCTGGTGGAGGAAGGACTCTTCCATGATTCGGTAACAGATGAGATTGCCTCCCGGTATCTTTCTTCGCTGAAAGAAAAATACATTGATACGCTGGTTATGGGATGTACGCATTATCCGCTGCTGCGTTCGACACTGCATCGGCTGATGGGTGACGAGGTGACTTTGGTAAATCCGGCATATGAGACGGCGGTTGAACTTAAAACTCTACTGCGGGACATGGATCTGACACGCAGTTCGGAGGATCTGGAACGTTTTTCGGAGGAAAACAGCCGCCGCGCTGCTGCCGGGGAGCCGATTCTTGACCAGTATCAGTTCTTTGTCAGCGACCGGGCGGAGAATTTCACGCGTTTTGCCAAGGCGATTCTGCCAAAAGAGGTAAAAGACACGAAACAGATTAACATTGAGGAGTATTAAAATATGACGAAAGATGTGCTTGTATCCGTGCGCGGTGCCCATATTGCGGACGGGGAGACGAATAACCTGGAGGTTATCATGGCAGGCAGCTATTATTTCAAAAATGGCAAGCATTATATCATCTATGATGAGATACTGGAGGGCGAGGAAGGAAGCATCCGCAATACCATCAAAGCCAATGCGGACAGCGTCGATATGATCAAGGGAGGCGATGCGCGGGCGCATATGATTTTTCAGGAGAACCGTCCGAATGTCAGCTGTTATGTGACTCCATACGGTCAGATGATCGTGGGTGTCACGACCGACCGCATCAAGATCAATGAAGGTCCGGATCATCTGAAAATCCAGATTGATTATACGCTGGAACTCAACTATGAGCAGACCAGCCAGAGCCATATTGAAATTGATGTGAAATCGAAGGCGACGGCGAAATTGAACCTGAAAGAGCAGTAAATATAAAAGAATATAGAAACAAAGAAATAAAATCGATGAATCAAAAATCCCGGAAACGTGCAATCAGTTACATTTCCGGGATTTTAAGATCCATTATTTATTTTTCTTGGACTTGGAAGCTTCTTTCTTTGCTGCCTCTTCTGTATTTTTCTTGAAACGGTCAAAGAATTTTTTCTTCTTCGGCAGCGGCGGGATGCCTCCGCGCACGCTCTTAATCTCTGTGATATAAAGACCGCTGATGACAACCTTTGCCTCGGTGCGGAGCGGTAACTGAAGGAATACCTTCTCATCCGCGATCATGGTCACAACCTTCGGTCCGATCTTAGCCTTTACGATCGGGAGCTTCGCCCACTTCATATACCATGGAGTCTGGTCAATAACCATCTTCGGGAGACCGGAATCTCCGATTTTCAGTTTCTTTTTGTCAATCGCCAGAATCGAAACAGTCTGTTTCGAAGCGTCGATCATAGTCTGCTGCTCTGCCTGACGTTTCTGCATCCGGGAACCCAGAATATACAGTACGACAAGAAGGATAGCCAGAATGACGATAATAACTAGCAGTACATTCCAAAATGACATATATATATACCTCCGTTGTAGATAGCGGCGGGACGCAAATCCAATCCCATTTCGCAGAAATAACGAAAATAGCCGCGCAATTACTATGTATTATAGCATTGGAGAGGGGAAATGGCAAGAAAAATAGACGGGTAACTATGGCGATGGGGACTTAAAAATAAAAAAAACCAAAATCATGTTATCCCGCCATTTCATCGTAATGATAATGTGGATGATGGAATCCTGATAGAAAGATAAGTGCATTAAGGTGGGCATAATTTATTGAAAAGATTTGTTTGCACTAATCAGAAAAGGCAGGGCTGTAAGTGCTGGCAGGGTCAGAAAACCTGCAAATAGCTTGACAATTAGAGTGACTGTGTGATATGCATATGATAGTTGATATATGAGGGATGATAACATATATTAGCATTGAAGTTGATGGATGTGAGGGAAGTATGGTAGAAAAACAGCTGGGGTATAAATACCAGGTATATAACGAAATAAAAAAGGGGATCATGACGGGCGTTTATCCCCCGGGGTTCGTGATGAATGAGAGAAAATTGTCAGAAGAACTCGGAATCAGCCGCACGCCGATCCGTGAGGGGATGCAGATGCTTGCCAGAGATGGCTGGCTGCAGATGGAAACATACAAGGGAACGGTGGTGCGTGAATTTGACCCGCATTATATGTGGGAGCTGACTCGTGTCAGAAGCGCGCTGGAGTTATCTGCGATCGAGGATGCTGTGAAAAATGTCACAGAGAAAGATCTGAAATGTCTGGAAGAGATTCAGGAGAAACAGAAGGAAGTCCTGGAACATTATGATATTACGAGATTTATTCAGCTGGATCGGGAATTTCATACCTATATCTACCAGATGAGCCAGAACCGTGAGCTTTTAAAACTGCTGAGCAATTATTATGATATGTTCCGCTTTATGGGAATGCAGGCAGTGAGGGGAACGGATAAACGGCGTCAGACAACGATCGATGAACACCAGGGAATTTTAGACGCTTTGAAACAGAAAAATGTGGAAGCGGCAGTTCGGGCGATGAAGATCCATATGGAGGAAACAGAAAAAAATATCAACCAGAACCATGCAATGAAGCAAAATGTCAGATAAAATTGGAAGATCATCCAAAAAGAGATTTCGGTTTTTGTGAAAAGAGTAGATTGACGATAAAAAAAGAGAGTGTTATTATTCTAATTGTTGGTATACCAAATACCGAATACCAAATACCGTAAAATGGAGGTCAGGTATGAGAGTTGCGATGATTCAGATGGATATGCAGTTGGGGAAGCCGGAGGCAAATTTTGAAAAAGCAGAAAAGCTGGTCCGGATGGCTGCAGAGCTGAAACCGGATGTGATCACACTTCCGGAGACATGGAACACCGGTTTTTTTCCGAGAGAAAATCTGAAAGAGGTGTCGGATGTGAATTTGGAACAGACCAAAAAGCTGTTTTCCAGATTGGCGAAAGAATACCGTGTCAATATAATTGCCGGTTCCGTGGCAAATTGCCGGGATGAGAAGATTTATAATACAGCCGCTGTCTTTAACCGGGACGGCGAAGTGGTGATGGAATATGACAAGGTGCATCTGTTCAGCCCGTCCGGCGAACATGAGTATTTTGAACATGGAAAAAACATCTGCAATTTTGAATTGGATGGAATCCCGTGCAGTCTGGTAATTTGTTATGATATCCGGTTCCCGGAACTGATTCGTTCCGAGATGCTTGCGGGTTCAAAAGTCCAGTTTGTGGTAGCACAGTGGCCGGATACGAGACTTCTTCACTGGGATACCTTGAACAGGGCGAGGGCAATTGAAAGTCAGAGCTTTTTATGCTGTACTAATTCGGTCGGAACGGCTGGAAATACAAAGTGCGGCGGACATTCTGCCGTCTATGGACCGATGGGAGAGTGCTTGGTGCTGGGCGGAGAAGCGGAACAGATACTGATGGCAGATATGGAGATTGGAGCAGTCGATGGGGTCAGAGATTCGATCAATGTTTATCGGGATCGGCTGCCGGAAGTATATAAGATATAAAAGAGGGAATGGAATAAGGAGGAAACAGGATGGATACAATGTGTTTTACGGTTCAGGGAAAGAACGGAGAAAAGCCGCTGGAGCTGAATTATGAGAGGGTGTTTGCCATTGGATATGCAGGCAGAAACATTGAAAAGACGATGGAGCATATCAAAGAACTGGAACGGGAATTAGGCGTTCCGGCACCGAAGAAAATACCGACCATTTTCCAGTGTGGCAATTACGTTTTAACACAGGAAAAGAAACTGGAGTTTGTGGGCGAAAAGACCTGTGGAGAAGTCGAGTATGTGATTGTCATTAAAGATAAGACGATTTACATCGGATTGGGAAGCGACCACACAGACCGGGAGCTTGAGGCAGCCAGTGTTCCAAAAGCGAAACAGATTTGTGCGAAGCCGATTTGCGATACCGTTTGGGAGTACGAGGATGTCAAGGATCACTGGGATGAGATAGAGCTTCATTCCTGGCAGACATTGGATGGAACGGAAGTTTTATATCAGGAGGGAACGTTGTCAGATATTCTCCCGGTGGAAACCATCTTAAAAGAACTGGACGAGCGGGTTGGCGGAATTGATAATTGTGTGATCTTTTCCGGAACGGTGCCGGTCAAGGATGGATTCCGTTTCGGCAGTAAATTCCGCTATGAGATGGAAGATAAAAAGCTGAACCGGAAGTTATCGTCGGAGTATGAAGTGGATGTCATCAGCGAGGAGGAACGGTAATGAAAAAAGGTTGGGCAGGGACGTTCGCGGCACTTGTCTTGGGAGCAACGGTGTTGACCGGCTGCGGCAGTACATCAGACAGCGGACATATCAAGTTGAAAATAGCGACAGTTGGAAATGAGAAGCACCAGTCAACGATGGCGGCAGCGGCATTTCAGGAAAAGCTGGAGGAACTGGCAGGTGATCGGTTCGAAGTGACGATTTACCCGAGCGCGCAGCTGGGCGGTGAGCGCGAAATGGCGGAAGGCGTCAAGATTGGTTCGATAGAGCTTGCGATTGTAACAACGGATGGCGCGCTTCCAAGCTTCGTGCCGGAGACGCAGGTTCTGGCAATCCCGTATCTCTTTGCGGATAAGCAGGAAGCATACTATGTCCTGGATAATACGCTGCAGAAAGAACTGGAACCGAAGTTTGAGGCACAGGGCTTTAAACACCTGGGTTTCTGTGAGTTAGGCTTCCGTCATTTTACGAATAATAAAAAAGAAGTGACCAAGGCATCCGACATGAAGGGATTATCGATCCGCGTACAGGAGTCTCCGATCTGGTTCTCATTGGCAGATCACCTTGGATTTATTGCGACGCCGATCGCATTTAACGAGCTTTATACTGCTCTTCAGCAGGGAACCGTAGATGGTCAGGAAAACCCGATCGCGTCTATTTCCAGTTCTGCGTTTGATGAAGTGCAGAAATATATGGTTCTGGATGGTCACACATATGCGCCGGAAAGCATGATCATGAACCTTGACTTTTATAATAAACTGACCGATGAAGAGCGCGCTTGGATCGATGAGGCGGCTGAATACGCAAAAGATACACAGCGTCAGGAAGTAACGGACATGGAAGAAGAGATGCTTGCGTCGATTGAAGCGAACGGCGTAAAGGTATGCAAGGATCCAGATTTACAGTCCTTCCAGGATGCAACGGCCAGCCTGTATCAGGAACCGGCTGTAACGGCACTGGTTCCGCCGGAATTGACGGAAAAGGTAAAACAGGCGGTTGAAGAGTATAGAAATACGCATGGGAAAGAATAGGGGGATGGGAAATGTCTGGTCTGGTCGATAAGATTACAAAAGCTGTCATGGGAATCAGCGCGATTGTGGTATTTGTCATTACCTTTTTACAGGTTTTATGCCGCTTTGTTTTAAAATCTCCGCTTCCGTGGAGTACGGATATCCTGCGTTTGGCATTTACCTATCTGGTATTCTGGGGCGCTGCGTGGTGTGTGCGGGAAAAGGAACACCTGAACGTGGATGTTCTGCTGATGTCGTTTCCAGTTAAAATCCGCAAGGTGGTGGAACTGGGAATTGACCTGGTATTGTCTCTCTTTTTCATTTTTATGATTGTATTTGGAATTAAATTCTGTGCGTTTGGATGGACGCAGACGACTTCCTATCTGCCGATTCCAATGAGTGTTTACTATGCAAGTATTCCAAGTGCCGGAGCGATTATGCTGTTCTATATGATTAAAAATATGGCAGAGCAGCTGAAAAAGAATGATTAGGAGGGAAAGGTATGATTTATATTGTCTTATTATTTGTCTTGTTTTTAATAGGAATTCCGATCTGCTTTTCACTCGGAATGGTATCGGTGGCTGGAATTATCCAGGGAGGAACCCCGTTAATTGTTGTTATCCAGAGAATGTTCACCGGTGCTGACAGCACGGCGCTGATTGCGATTCCGCTGTTTATCCTTGCCGGAGGTCTGATGGTTCAGGGCGGTATTTCCAGAAGAATCGTCGATTTTGCCGATGCGCTGATCGGACATTTTCCAAGTGGTCTGGCACTGGTAAGTATTCTGGCGTGTATGTTCTTTGCGGCGATCACAGGTTCTGCGATCGCGGCAACCGCAGCGATCGGTGGCATTATGATTCCGATCATGCGTGAGAAAAACTATGAAGATACGTTTTCGGCTCCGTTAATCGCCTGCGGCGGTTCGATTGGACCGATCATTCCTCCGAGTATTCCACTTCTGCTATACGGAACGATGGCAGGTGTGAGCGTTGGTAAATTGTTTATCGGTGGATTTATCCCGGGCATTATCATGGGACTCGGACTGATGATTTACAGTTATTATGTAGGAAAAAAGAGACATTATGTAGGACGTGAGAAAAAGGCGAGCCGTGAGGAGAGAATCCGTACCGGAAAAGATGCCCTTCTTGCCCTGATTATGCCGATTATCATCATTGGAGGTATCTTATCTGGTATTTTTACGGCAACCGAGTCCGGCGCTATCGCGTGTGCATATGCGATTATCATCGGCGGTTTTGTTTACCGGGAGTTAAAGCCGTCCAAGATGTTTGACCTCTTTGTGGACTGTGCAAAATCAACGGGACAGGTTTTAATCGTTGTGTCCTGTGCGAGCCTGTTTACCTGGGTTATCACGGTTGCACAGGTTCCGCAGACCGTCAGCGCCCTGCTGTCCAGCACGGTCAGCAACAAATATGTATTGTTGATGATCATCAATGTGATTCTGTTAATTGCAGGCACCTTCATCGATACGACAAGCGCGCTGGTTATCTTTACCCCACTCTTCCTGCCGCTTGTTAAGGCAATGGGAATTGACCTGATCCATTTTGGCCTGGTCATGGCAGTCAACCTGACAATTGGTATGTGTACGCCTCCGCTGGGCGTGTGCCTGTTTGTATCGGGATCGATTGCCAAGGTAAGCCTGAAAGACCAGATGCGGGATTTGCTCCCTATGTTAGCAGTCCTTCTGATTGTCCTTTTGGTGATTACCTATATTCCACAGACCGTTACATTTTTACCGAATTTATTTGCATAAAATTTCTATAAAAAATCGGACGCCGCTATCATCTGGGGAGCGGCGTCTGTTGTCTGTCCGGATTCTGGCGTTTCTTGAGAAAACTTTTTCATAATCATTCCAAATTTATTCCAAATCTATCAAAAAAACCACTTGACACCCATCAAATCCCATGCTAAGATGGAGAATGCACTATTGTGGAAAACTGTGTTTTCCGGGTATTCGTATGCCCAAATGACAGTGCAGCTCCGTCAGCATGAAACAAGGCTGGTTCGGAGATGGAAAAATGCAAACCATAGAGATAGAAAGAAAACAGGGGTGAAACATCGAATGGAGAAAAGCAGGATGCGTCCGGTAAAAACCGGTAAAGGTGTAAGGATGACCTTCTCAAGACAAAAAGAAGTTCTGGAAATGCCGAATTTGATTGAGATTCAGAAAAACTCGTATCAGTGGTTCCTGGATGAGGGACTGAAAGAAGTGTTTGCTGATATCTCCCCGATCACGGATTTCGCAGGTCACTTGAGTCTGGAATTTGTGGATTTTACACTGTGTAAAAACGATATCAAATATACGATCGAAGAGTGCAAAGAGCGCGATGCGACCTATGCAGCTCCTCTGAAGGTAAAGGTAAGACTTTGCAATAAAGATAAAGATGAGATCAATGAACATGAGATTTTCATGGGTGATCTTCCACTTATGACCGACACCGGCTCCTTCGTTATCAACGGAGCGGAGCGAGTTATCGTCAGCCAGCTTGTTCGTTCCCCTGGTATTTATTATGGAATCGCGCACGATAAGATCGGTACAGAGTTATACAGCTGCACCGTTATCCCGAACCGGGGTGCCTGGCTGGAGTATGAGACAGATTCCAACGACATTTTCTACGTGCGTGTAGACCGGACCAGAAAAGTTCCTGTTACTGTTCTGATCCGTGCTCTTGGTTACGGTACTAACGCCGAGATCATTGACCTGTTCGGCGATGAGCTGAAACTGGAGAAGAGCTTCGAGAAGGATCCGTCCAACAACTACCAGGATGGTCTTCTGGAATTATATAAGAAGATTCGTCCGGGTGAGCCGCTTTCCGTAGACAGCGCAGAGAGCCTGTTAAACAGCATGTTCTTCGATCCGCGCCGCTACGATCTGGCAAAGGTAGGTCGTTATAAATTCAATAAAAAGCTTCACTTTAAGAACCGTATCGTAGGTCACGTTCTGGCTGAGGATGTGGTTGATACAACTACCGGAGAGATTCTGGCGGAGCAGGGAACAAAGGTCACCAAGGAACTTGCTACTGACATCCAGAACGCAGGCGTTCCGTTTGTATGGATTCAGGGTGAGAAGAAGAATCACAAGGTTCTTTCTAACATGATGGTAGATCTGGGCGCTTATGTGAATTTCGATCCGGAAGAAGTAGGCGTCACAGAGTTAGTATTCTATCCGGTTCTCCAGGGTATTCTGGAAGAAAATGCCGGCGCTTCTGATGAGGAGTTAAAAGAGATTATCCGCAGAGATATCCATGACCTGATTCCGAAGCACATTACGAAGGAAGATATCATCGCTTCCATCAACTACAACATGCATCTGGAAGGCGGCATCGGCAATCCAGATGATATCGACCATCTGGGCAACCGTCGTATCCGTGCGGTCGGCGAGCTGCTTCAGAACCAGTACCGTATCGGTCTGTCCCGTATGGAGCGTGTGGTACGTGAGCGTATGACAACACAGGACATGGAAGGTGTTTCTGCCCAGTCCCTGATCAATATTAAGCCGGTTACAGCAGCAGTCAAGGAGTTCTTCGGAAGTTCCCAGCTGTCCCAGTTCATGGATCAGAACAACCCGCTGTCCGAGCTGACCCATAAGAGACGTCTTTCCGCCCTGGGTCCTGGCGGTCTGTCAAGAGACCGTGCCGGATTCGAGGTACGAGATGTACACTACACACACTATGGCCGTATGTGCCCGATCGAGACACCTGAGGGACCGAACATCGGTCTGATCAACTCCCTGGCATCTTACGCACGTGTCAATGAGTACGGTTTCATCGAAGCTCCGTACCGTGTAGTAGATAAAACCGATCCGTCCAACCCGGTTGTTACGGATGAGGTTGTATACCTGACAGCAGACGAGGAAGATAACTTCGTTGTTGCACAGGCAAACGAGCAGTTAGACGAAGAAGGACACTTCGTCCACAATAACGTATCTGGTCGATTCCGTGAGGAGACCTCCGAGTTCCAGAAGAAGAAAATCGACCTGATGGACGTATCCCCGAAGATGGTATTCTCCGTAGCTACTTCCATGATTCCGTTCCTGCAGAACGACGATGCGAACCGTGCTCTGATGGGATCGAACATGCAGCGTCAGGCGGTACCGCTTCTGACCACCGAGAGAGCCGTTGTCGATACCGGTATTTCCGCGAAGGCAGCTGTTGACTCCGGTGTGTGTGTCGTTGCAAAGAATGCCGGTGTGGTTGAGCGCTCCGCTTCCAACGAGATCATCATCAAGAGAGATTCCGATGGAAACCGCGATGTATACCATCTGACAAAATTCAAGAGAAGTAACCAGTCCAACTGCTACAATCAGAAACCGATTGTATACAAGAATGACCATGTCGAAGCTGGCGAGGTTATCGCAGATGGTCCGTCCACCTGCAACGGTGAGATCGGTCTGGGCAAAAACCCGCTGATCGGCTTCATGACCTGGGAAGGCTACAACTACGAGGATGCCGTTCTTCTGTCTGAGCGTCTGGTTCAGGAGGATGTATATACCTCCGTCCATATCGAGGAATACGAGGCAGAAGCACGTGATACCAAGCTGGGACCGGAAGAGATCACAAGAGATGTTCCGGGTGTCGGCGAGGATGCACTGAAAGATCTGGACGAGCGCGGTATCATCCGCATTGGTGCAGAGGTTCGTGCCGGTGATATCCTGGTAGGTAAGGTTACTCCGAAGGGAGAGACCGAGCTGACCGCAGAAGAGCGCCTGTTACGTGCGATCTTCGGTGAGAAGGCAAGAGAGGTTCGTGATACTTCCCTGAAAGTACCGCATGGTGCATACGGTATCATCATTGATGCGAAGGTATTTACAAGAGAGAACGGCGACGAGCTGGCTCCGGGTGTAAATAAGACCGTTCGTATCTACATTGCACAGAAGAGAAAGATTTCCGTCGGCGATAAGATGGCTGGTCGTCATGGTAACAAGGGTGTCGTTTCCCGTGTACTTCCGGTTGAGGATATGCCGTTCCTTCCGAATGGCCGTCCGCTCGACATCGTACTGAACCCATTGGGCGTACCGTCCCGTATGAATATCGGACAGGTCCTGGAGATTCATTTAAGCCTTGCTGCCAAAGCACTTGGTTTTGATGTATCCACCCCGATTTTCGACGGAGCAGACGAGAAAGATATTCAGAACACTCTGGAGATGGCAAATGACTATGTCAACACCTCCTGGGAAGAGTTCGAAGCAAAATATAAAGATATTGTAGATCCGGAAGTTATGGAGTATCTGGGTACCCATCTGGAGCACAGAAAACTCTGGAAGGGCGTTCCGATCGGACGTGACGGTAAAGTCCGCCTGAGAGATGGACGTACCGGCGAATACTTCGACAGCCCGGTTACAATCGGACACATGCATTACCTGAAACTGCATCATCTGGTTGATGATAAGATTCATGCACGTTCCACAGGTCCTTACTCCCTCGTTACACAGCAGCCGCTGGGTGGTAAAGCTCAGTTCGGTGGCCAGCGTTTCGGAGAGATGGAGGTTTGGGCTCTGGAGGCGTATGGCGCATCCTACACGCTGCAGGAGATCCTGACCGTGAAGTCCGATGATGTGGTAGGTCGTGTGAAGACATACGAGGCAATCATCAAGGGCGAGAATATTCCGGAGCCGGGTATTCCGGAGTCCTTCAAGGTACTCTTAAAAGAGCTTCAGTCCCTGGGTCTGGATGTCAGAGTTCTGGCAGAAGACGGTTCCGAGATCGAGCTCAAGGAGAACATCGACGAAGGCGATACCGATCTTCGTTCCGTCATCGAGGGTGACAGCAAGCGTTACTCTCAGAATGAGTCCTTCGGCAACTACGGTTACCAGGAGCAGGAATTTAAAGATGGTGAGCTGACCGATGTAGAGCACGATGAGTATACAGCAGAGGCAGACGGCTATACGGACGATGACTATGCAGACGTTTCCGATGATAATGGATCTGACGACGAAGAATAATCGATAGGAGGGAGTACCGCTCATGCCAGAGACAAATGAAACATATCAACCATTGACATTTGACGCAATCAAGATCGGTTTGGCATCCCCTGAAAAGATTCTGGAGTGGTCTCACGGCGAGGTTAAAAAGCCGGAGACCATCAACTACAGAACATTAAAGCCGGAGAAAGACGGCCTGTTCTGTGAGAGAATCTTTGGACCGAGCAAGGACTGGGAGTGCCACTGTGGTAAATATAAAAAAATCAGATATAAAGGTGTTATCTGTGACCGCTGCGGCGTTGAGGTTACAAAAGCCAGCGTCCGCCGTGAGCGCATGGGTCATATCGAGCTTGCAGCTCCGGTTTCCCACATCTGGTATTTCAAGGGAATTCCGAGCCGCATGGGTCTGATTCTGGACATTTCTCCGAGAACTCTGGAGAAGGTTCTGTACTTCGCTTCCTATATCGTGCTGGATCCGGGACAGACCGGACTGCAGATGAAGCAGGTTCTGTCTGAGAAGGAGTACCGTGACGAGATCGAGAAATACGGTTACGGTTCTTTCCGTGTCGGCATGGGTGCCGAGGCGATTCAGGAGCTTTTAAAGGCGATCGACCTGGAGAAGGATTCTGAGGATCTGAGAAACCAGTTACAGGATGCAACCGGACAGAAGCGTGCTCGTATCATCAAGCGTCTGGAAGTCGTAGAGGCATTCAGAAATTCCGGCAACAAACCGGAGTGGATGATCATGACCGTTGTCCCGGTTATCCCGCCGGATATCCGTCCGATGGTACAGCTGGATGGCGGACGTTTCGCAACTTCCGACTTAAACGATCTGTATCGTCGTATTATCAACCGTAACAACCGTCTTGCAAGACTTCTGGAGCTCGGCGCACCGGATATCATCGTGCGCAACGAGAAACGTATGCTTCAGGAGGCAGTTGACGCATTAATTGATAATGGCCGCCGTGGCCGTCCAGTTACCGGTCCTGGCAACCGTGCCCTCAAGTCCCTTTCTGATATGTTAAAGGGTAAACAGGGACGTTTCCGTCAGAACCTTCTGGGTAAGCGAGTTGACTATTCTGGACGTTCCGTTATCGTCGTAGGACCGGAGTTAAAGATTTACCAGTGCGGTCTGCCGAAAGAGATGGCGATCGAGCTGTTTAAACCGTTCGTTATGAAAGAGCTGGTTTCCAACGGAACCGCTCATAACATTAAAAATGCAAAGAAGATGGTAGAGCGCCTTCAGCCGGAGGTTTGGGACGTTCTCGAGGATGTAATCAAAGAGCATCCGGTTATGTTAAACCGTGCTCCTACACTGCATCGTCTGGGTATCCAGGCATTCGAGCCGATTCTGGTAGAAGGTAAGGCAATCAAGCTGCATCCGCTTGTTTGTACCGCATTCAACGCCGATTTCGATGGCGACCAGATGGCGGTACATCTTCCGCTTTCCGTGGAGGCACAGGCAGAGTGCCGTTTCCTGCTGCTTTCTCCGAACAACCTGTTAAAACCGTCCGATGGTGGTCCGGTAGCCGTTCCTTCCCAGGATATGGTACTTGGTATTTACTATCTGACCCAGGAACGTCCGGGCGCCAAGGGCGAGGGTATGGCATTCAAGAGCATCAACGAGGCGATTCTTGCATACGAGAACAAGGTTGTTACCCTGCATTCCCGTGTCAAAGTAAGAGTAACCCGCACGATGCCGGATGGCACAACGAAGACTGGTATCATCGAGTCTACCGTTGGACGTTTCATCTTCAACGAGATCATTCCGCAGGATCTGGGCTTCGTAGACCGTTCCCAGAAAGAGAACGAGCTGAAACTGGAAGTTGATTTCCACGTAGGCAAGAAGCAGTTAAAGCAGATTCTGGAGAAGGTTATCAATGTCCATGGTGCAACCCAGACAGCGATCACCCTGGATGATATCAAGGCGATTGGCTACAAGTTCTCTACACGTGCAGCCATGACCGTATCGATTTCCGATATGACCGTACCGGCAAGCAAGCCGAAGCTGATTGCTGACGCGCAGGCAACGGTTGACCATATCGCAAAGAACTTCCGCCGTGGTCTTATCACAGAGGAAGAGCGTTACAAAGAAGTTATCGAGACCTGGAAGGCAACCGATGATCAGCTGACTCACGACCTGCTGACAGGACTTGACAAATATAACAACATCTTCATGATGGCTGACTCCGGTGCGCGAGGATCGGATAAGCAGATTAAACAGCTTGCTGGTATGCGAGGACTGATGGCAGATACGACCGGTCATACGATTGAACTTCCTATCAAGTCCAACTTCCGTGAGGGTCTGGACGTACTGGAGTACTTCATCTCCGCACACGGAGCTCGAAAAGGTATGTCCGATACGGCTCTGCGTACTGCCGACTCTGGTTACCTGACCAGACGTCTGGTAGACGTATCCCAGGATCTGATCGTCCGCGAGGAGGACTGCTGCTGGGATAAGCCGGAGATTCCGTATATGGAGATCAAGGCATTCATGGATGGTCAGGAGACCATCGAGACATTGCAGGAGCGTATCACAGGACGTTTCATCGCTGAGACAATCACAGACCCGGATACAGGTGAAGTGGTGATTGAGAAGAATCATATGTGTACGCCGAAGCGTGCAGCGGCTGTTATGGCAGCATTGAAGAAACAGGGCAGAGATTCCATCAAGATCCGTACCGTCCTGACCTGTAAATCCCATATCGGTGTGTGTGCGAAGTGCTACGGTGCCAACATGGCAACCGGTCAGCCGGTTCAGGTCGGTGAGGCAGTCGGCATCATCGCGGCACAGTCCATCGGTGAGCCTGGTACACAGCTGACCATGCGTACGTTCCACTCGGGCGGCGTTGCCGGTGGCGATATCACACAGGGTCTTCCGCGTGTCGAGGAGCTTTTCGAGGCACGTAAGCCGAAGGGACTTGCTATCATCGCTGAGTTCGGCGGTGTGGCAACCATCAAAGATACCAAGAAGAAACGTGAGATCATTATCACGGATAATGAGACGGGCAATTCCAAGACATACCTGATTCCTTACGGCTCCCGTATCAAGATTCAGGACGGCGCGGTTCTGGAGGCTGGTGACGAGCTGACCGAAGGTAGCGTGAACCCGCACGATATTCTGAAGATCAAGGGCGTCCGCGCCGTACAGGATTACATGATCCAGGAAGTACAGCGTGTATACCGCTTACAGGGTGTAGAAATCAACGATAAGCATATCGAGATGATCGTACACCAGATGTTAAAGAAGATTAAGATTGAGGAAAGTGGAGATTCCGACGTACTGCCGGGCGTATCCATGGATGTACTCGATTTCAACGAGATGAACGAGGCGCTGGAAGCCGAGGGCAAAGAGCCGGCGATCGGACGTCAGGTTATGCTGGGTATCACCAAGGCATCTCTGGCAACCGACTCCTTCTTATCCGCTGCATCCTTCCAGGAGACAACCAAGGTTCTGACCGAGGCTGCCATCAACGGAAAGGTAGATAAGCTGATTGGTCTGAAGGAGAACGTTCTGATTGGTAAGCTGATTCCGGCTGGTACCGGTATGAAGCGTTACCGCTCCATCAAGCTGAACACTGATGTTGAGGAAGAGGATGATATCGATCTGGCAGAGGACGACTTCAACGAGCCGGCTGAACTGGACGAGGCAGACAAGATTGTACTCAACGAGGATGAGCTGAGTGAAGAATAATTAAAAATGAAAAACGGAATCGTTTTTTGGAGATCGCCGCAGAGATGCGGCGGTCTTTTTTTGTGCCAATGATGCGCACTCGCGCGAAGCTGTAGGTTGTCGCAAGCGACCGAGCGAGACGCCCGAATGTGCCAAGGCACATTCATTCCTGCCATATCATAGACAGAAAACCGTAAGAAATAGAAGCGCGGGATTGGTTGAATCGAAGGGGAAAATCCGTTATACTTATAAAGGAAATGTTTAAAATCCAAAGTAATGTGATTGAATTGTATGAATTTAAAAAACAAATTTAACGATTTTAGACTTTCAAAACAGAAACAATTATTTAAAAAATAGAGACATTGGAAGGAGATTATATAGATGAAGAGACACAATCGGCTCAAAAAACATACACTGGGACTGGCGGCGGCTCTGCTGGTGACAGCCGGTATGTCGCAGATCGCGCTGGCAGGTGACTCGGTGTATGTCAATACGTCTTCCCTGCGCTACCGGACATCGGCGCAGATCAAGGACAATAATATCGCGGGCAATCTGTCCTACGGTCAGAAGCTGGAGCGCGTGGGAACCAGCGGGCAGTGGACGATGATTCTTTTGAATGGAAAGAAGTATTACGTTTCATCCGCCTATGTGACAAGCAAAAAACCGGCATCCGCAGGTGCTGTCCAGACAACCAGCCAGACAGCAGCGGGAGCGCAGACATCCGGCGGCACGGAGATCGCACTTTCTTCTAATTATAAATACGCAAATTATTCAAAGATCAACAGCGGAACTGCGACCCTGTACCGCTCGACTGCTTCCAACAAGAAAAATAAAGTGGTCTGCGTCAATGCCGGACATGGAACAAACGGTGGCGGAAGCGTCAAGACCCAGTGTCATCCGGATGGAAGTGCGAAAGTAACCGGCGGCACAACCGGAGCCGGTGCTACCTCAGCAGTGGCAGTTTCCAGCGGTATGACCTTTGCAGATGGAACAGCAGAGAGCAAGGTAACACTTGCTATGGCAAAGGTGCTTAAGACAAAACTTCTGAATGCAGGCTATGATGTACTGATGATCCGTGAATCAGATGATGTACAGCTGGATAATATAGCCCGTACGGTCATTGCGAATAACAACGCGGACTGTCATATAGCCTTGCACTGGGATTCAACCAGCAGCAACAAGGGTGCCTTTTTCATGAGCGTTCCAAGCAATGCAACCTACCGTGCGATGGAGCCGGTTGCCTCTCATTGGAAGCAGCACAAGCAACTGGGCGAGTCGCTGATCAGCGGCTTAAAGAGCGCGGGTGTGAAGATTTATTCCAAAGGCAGCATGGAGATGGATTTGACCCAGACTTCCTATTCAACGATTCCGAGTGTGGATATTGAGCTGGGAGATAAGGCGTCCGATCATTCGGGTGCGACGCTTGAGACGCTGGCGAACGGACTGCTGGCTGGCGTGAATACGTTCTTCGGACAGTAAAAACTGAAAGGAGGAAAGCATATGGGATTGGTGGCGTTTATTATGGCATATGCATTATTTGCGTTTATCTTTTATATTCTGCAGGTAATTGCATACTGGAAGATTTTTACAAAAGCCGGGGAAGAAGGATGGAAATCCATCATTCCAATTTACAATGGCTATGTACAGTACCGGCTGACATGGGATGTGCAGTATTTCTGGGTGGCACTGGGACTGGCGGTCGGCGGAGGTATTTTAAATTCCTTCGGCGGAATCGTGGGAGTTATCGGTTCGCTTGCGCTTCTGGGAACAGCACTCATGAATGTGGTGGCACTCTATAAGCTGGCGTGTGCCTATGGTCACGGGATAGGATTTACGATTGGTTTATTTTTCCTGAATCCGCTTTTTATGCTGATTCTTGGTTTTGGTGATTCGGAGTACATGGGACCGCAGGAGTAGCGGAAATGAAGTTCCGGGATATTTAAGATATTTTCCAGAAAAAAAAGAGTCAGATGAGACAATAGAGGGTTTTGCACTGTACCTGGCTACAGCACAAAACCCTTGTTACTGCTCACAGGTAGGCACTTTTGGAACCGAAAATGCCGTAAGAAAACGTGGTGGCAGCAGGAATTTGCCGTATTTAAATGCGAAGCCACGGCAAATTCCGTTACTGGGCACGTATGCGTGAACAGTAACAAACCCTTTATTTTACGGGAAAAATTTGCATTTTATACCTTGACAGTGCAACTCAAACTAGCTATAATAAGTAAGCGTGCAAAATTCAAGGAATTTCTGCGCGGAAATACAAGCTTAAAAAAGCAACCACAGACAATATCACAGGAGGTGAAAAGGATGCCTACATTTAACCAGTTAGTAAGAAAGGGAAGACAGACATCTGAAAAGAAATCAACAGCTCCGGCTCTGCAGAAGGGATACAACTCTTTACAGAAGAAAGCTATCAACGTTTCTGCACCGCAGAAGAGAGGCGTGTGTACAGCCGTTAAGACTGCAACACCTAAAAAGCCTAACTCTGCTCTTAGAAAAATCGCCAGAGTTCGTCTTTCCAACGGTATCGAAGTAACAAGCTACATCCCGGGTGAGGGACACAACTTACAGGAGCACAGCGTTGTTCTGATTCGTGGTGGTCGTGTAAAAGACTTACCAGGTACCAGATACCACATCATCAGAGGTACTCTTGATACTGCAGGCGTAGCCAACAGAAAACAGGCGCGTTCCAAATACGGCGCTAAGAGACCGAAAGACAAGAAATAATTTTAATTAGGTAGAAGTTCTATTAGATTTAGAATGAATGTGCCGGACTTTGATATTGATCCTGTAGGTTGCAGGGAATCATAGAACCGCGCACGAGACGCAGGTTGAACTTAGAGAGAACCTGCCGAGTAGGAAGAGAGGAAGCACCATGCTCAATGTCGCGCTGAAAGACGCGCTCGTTTCGCAGGTGCGCTTTCACACTAAGCTCGTGAGGAACCTCGCTAAGTGTTCAATGCGAGTACCTAAGATCTAATGAATGGCTCCCGCGGCTCCCCGCCGGAGCAGATATTAAGGAGGGAAGTAACGTGCCACGTAAAGGACATACTCAGAAAAGAGACGTATTAGCGGATCCGCTGTACAACAACAAGGTTGTTACTAAATTAATCAACAACATCATGCTGGACGGCAAAAAGGGCGTTGCTCAGAAGATCGTATACGGCGCGTTTGATCGTGTCGCTGCAGAATCCGGTAAGGAAGCTGTAGAGGTTTTCGAAGAGGCAATGAACAACATCATGCCGGTTCTGGAAGTTAAGGCAAAACGTATCGGTGGTGCTACCTATCAGGTACCGATCGAGGTTAAGCCGGAAAGAAGACAGGCTCTTGCACTTCGCTGGATCACTCTGTACTCCCGTAAGAGAGGCGAGAAGACTCAGGAAGAGAGACTGGCAAAAGAGATTCTGGATGCAGCTAACAACACTGGTGCATCTGTGAAGAAGAAAGAAGATATGCATAAGATGGCAGAGGCTAACAAGGCATTTGCTCATTACAGATTCTAATAGGAGGAAAAAGCTTTGGCTGGAAGAGAATATCCGTTAGAGAGAACCAGAAATATTGGTATTATGGCTCATATCGATGCTGGTAAGACTACCACTACTGAGCGTATTCTGTATTATACTGGTGTTAACTATAAGATCGGTGATACTCATGAAGGTACTGCTACCATGGACTGGATGGCTCAGGAGCAGGAGAGAGGTATTACCATCACTTCTGCAGCGACAACCTGTCACTGGACTCTGCAGGAAAACTGCAAACCGAAACCAGGCGCTCTGGAGCATCGTATCAACATCATCGATACTCCAGGACACGTTGACTTCACGGTTGAGGTTGAGCGTTCCCTGCGTGTACTGGACGGTGCTGTAGGTGTATTCTGTGCTAAGGGTGGTGTAGAGCCGCAGTCTGAGAACGTATGGCGTCAGGCTGATACCTACAATGTACCGCGTATGGCATTCATCAACAAGATGGATATCCTGGGTGCAAACTTCTATGGCTGTGTAGAGCAGATCAAGACCAGACTTGGTAAGAATGCTATCTGTTTACAGCTTCCGATCGGCAAGGAAGATGATTTCAAGGGAATTATCGACCTGTTCGAGATGAAAGCATACATCTACAATGATGATAAGGGTGAGGACATCAGCATCCTTGATATCCCGGAGGATATGAAGGATGACGCTGAGCTTTACCACACCGAGCTGGTAGAGAAGATCTGCGAGCTGGATGATGATCTGATGATGGCATACCTTGAGGGTGAAGAGCCGTCTGTAGATGAATTAAAGAAAGTATTAAGAAAAGCAACCTGTGAGTGTCAGGCTATCCCGGTATGCTGTGGTACCGCATACAGAAATAAGGGTATTCAGAAGCTCCTGGATGCTATCATTGAGTTCATGCCGTCTCCGCTTGACATCCCGCCGATCAAGGGTGTTGACCTGGATGGCAACGAGACTGTAAGACATTCTTCCGACGAAGAGCCGTTCTCTGCTCTTGTATTCAAGATCATGACCGACCCGTTCGTAGGTAAGCTGGCTTACTTCCGTGTGTACTCAGGTGTTATGAACTCCGGTTCATACGTACTGAATGCAACAAAGGACAAAAAAGAGCGTGTTGGACGTATCCTTCAGATGCATGCCAACAAGCGTCACGAGCTGGAAAAGGTTTACTCCGGTGATATCGCAGCAGCGATCGGATTTAAGTTCTCCACCACAGGTGATACTATCTGTGATGAGCAGCATCCGGTAATCCTGGAGTCCATGGAGTTCCCGGAGCCGGTTATCGACATCGCTATCGAGCCGAAGACCAAAGCTGGTCAGGACAAGATGGGCGAGGCTCTTGCAAAACTGGCAGAGGAGGATCCGACCTTCCGTGCTTATACAAACAAAGAGACTGGTCAGACAATCATCGCTGGTATGGGCGAGCTCCATCTGGAGATTATCGTAGACCGTCTGCTTCGTGAGTTCCACGTTGAAGCTAACGTAGGTGCTCCGCAGGTAGCTTACAAAGAGACCTTCACAAAGGCTGTAGATGTAGACAGCAAGTATGCAAAACAGTCTGGTGGTCGTGGTCAGTACGGTCACTGTAAGGTACACTTCACTCCGATGGATCCGAACGGCGAAGAGACCTTCAAGTTTGAGTCCAGCGTTGTCGGCGGTGCTATCCCGAAAGAGTACATCCCGGCTGTAGGCGAAGGTATTGAAGAGGCTGCTAAGGCAGGTATCCTTGGCGGATTCCCGGTACTCGGCGTTCACGCTGACGTATACGATGGTTCCTACCATGAGGTCGACTCTTCTGAGATGGCTTTCCATATCGCAGGTTCCATGGCATTCAAGGATGCTATGCGTAAAGGTAACCCGGTACTGCTTGAGCCGATCATGAAGGTTGAGGTAACCATGCCGGAAGAGTATATGGGTGATATCATCGGTGATATCAACTCTCGTCGTGGTCGTATCGAGGGTATGGAAGACATCGGCGGCGGCAAGCTGGTTAAGGCTTATGTTCCGCTGGCAGAGATGTTCGGTTATTCTACCGACCTTCGTTCCAGAACTCAGGGACGTGGTAACTACTCCATGTTCTTTGAGAAATATGAGCAGGTTCCGAAGAGCGTTCAGGAGAAAGTTCTTGCTGGAAAAGCTGAGAAATAATTAAAAATGTAACTATATTGCCTTTTCCGGGCAGATAACTGCCCGGAAAAGCAATATTAGGCTTGAAAAAACGGCTCTAATCGAATATAATTAGAGTCAGCCTAACATAAATTGAGATACCCGTATTGGGTGTAAATTAAGGAGGACGTCTTAAAATGGCAAAAGCAAAGTTTGAAAGAACTAAACCGCATTGTAACATTGGTACTATCGGACACGTAGACCATGGTAAAACAACCCTGACAGCAGCTATCACAAAAGTTCTGGCTGCAAGAGTAGCTGGTAACACAGCTGAGAACTTCGAGGATATCGATAAAGCTCCGGAAGAGAGAGAGCGTGGTATTACTATCTCTACTGCACACGTTGAGTATCAGACAGAGAAGAGACATTACGCACACGTTGACTGCCCAGGACATGCTGACTACGTTAAGAACATGATCACTGGTGCTGCTCAGATGGATGGCGCTATTCTGGTTGTAGCTGCTACCGATGGTGTTATGGCTCAGACAAGAGAGCACATCCTGCTTTCCCGTCAGGTAGGCGTACCGTACATCGTAGTATTCATGAACAAGTGCGATATGGTAGACGATCCGGAGCTGCTTGAGCTGGTTGAGATGGAGATCAGAGACCTGCTGAACGAGTACGAGTTCCCGGGCGATGACACACCGATCATCCAGGGTTCTGCTCTGAAGGCTCTTGAAGATCCGAACGGCGAGTGGGGCGACAAGATCATGGAGCTCATGGACGCTGTAGATTCCTACATTCCGGATCCGGTACGTGCTACTGATAAGCCGTTCCTGATGCCAATCGAGGACGTATTCACCATCACAGGTCGTGGTACTGTTGCTACCGGCCGTGTTGAGCGTGGTACTCTGAAACTGAACGATGAGGTTGAGATCGTTGGTATTCACGAGGAGACTCGTAAGACTGTTGTAACTGGTATCGAGATGTTCCGTAAGCTGCTTGATCAGGCTGAGGCTGGTGATAACATCGGTGCTCTGCTTCGTGGTGTTCAGAGAACTGACATCCAGCGTGGTCAGTGTCTGGTTAAACCGGGCTCTGTAAAATGCCATAAGAAATTTACTGCTCAGGTTTACGTTCTGACAAAAGACGAGGGTGGTCGTCATACTCCGTTCTTCAACAACTATCGTCCGCAGTTCTACTTCAGAACCACTGACGTAACAGGCGTTTGTGAGTTACCGGCTGGTACCGAGATGTGTATGCCGGGCGACAACGTAGAGATGACTGTAGAGCTGATTCATCCGGTAGCTATGGAGCAGGGTCTTCGTTTCGCTATCCGTGAGGGCGGCCGTACAGTAGGATCTGGTAGAGTTGCTACTATCATTGAGTAATCAATGAATTAAACAAAGGTGCTTCTTGTATGCGCAGCAGGCAAGAAGATGTACCGTATATATATAATATAAAGTCGCTTCCAGGAAGCGCATTGTGTCCAGACGTAAGAGATACCCCGGAACCGTAAGGTTTCCGGGGTTTTTCTGTTGTTTCATAGGAAATTGCGTTCTATGAAACAACAAACGCTCCGCGAGGATGCGTACTCGCGCGAAGCAGAAACATGTCGCAAGCGACCGCGCGAGACGCCCGAATGTGTCAAGGTACATTCTTTTTCACAGAATTTCAGCCTTTTACGCATTGTCGGTTGCCAGAAGTCCGGCGGCACGCAGGTTGGCAAGAAGTTCATTGAAGCGTTCAACGACATCTTCAGCACTTGTTGCATCTGCGACGGGAGCAGCGGCGGTGACGATGGCGGCGGGACCGGTAGGACCCGTTGCGCCGGTAGGACCCTGTGCGCGGTAGCTCCTGTAGCGCCGGTAGGACCCGCAGCGCCGGTAGGACCGGTTGCGCCAGTCGGCCCCGCAGCGCCG
>NZ_QUFZ01000010.1:0-115860 GCF_003478725.1 Clostridium sp. AF22-10 | reverse complement strand
TATACCATTGCATCCTACATTCTAACAGTTTAAGTAATGAGATGGATAAATCCTTACTGGATGTAAGGGGATTACCCATAAGTATATTGTAGTAGTGATGAGTTAGGTGTGCCAATTATTTTAATAGATACAGAACAAGTGTTTGCCTTGCAAAGAGATGCATGGTATAATATAAATGTAAATATAGTGTATTACCTACGAAAGAAAAATTACTTTCGCAGGAAGAAGAAATGCGTATTTTTTACAGTATCATTTTGCACAGTGTGCGAAATATCGAAAACAGAAAGCAGGGACCTTTATGCAGATTGTATCCAGCTATGGAGTAGAAATTAAAAAAAAGAATATACCGCTCCGCTCTACGCTGGATATTTTTCGGAAAGCAGTTTCCTATCTGATTCCGGTGTATGCAGAGATCTGGGAAGAACTTTCAGAAATCAAAAATCTACAAAAACGCTTTAATGAGGCGGAACATCTGGTACATGAGACAAAAAAGAATCATGCCAGATTTCCGTTTGACCGTCATTTTCCTAAGATGCCATCTTATCTGAGAAGAGCGGCGATTCAACACGCACTTGGAGCCGTGTCCTCCTATCAATCACGCCTTAGTTTGTGGGAAAAGGGAGAACTGAGGGGGAAACCGAAGCTGGTCTGTGAGAATCATGCGATGCCGGTATTCTATCGGGATGTCATGTATAGGGAAGCAGAACCGGGAGAAGATACGGCTTATTTAAAGCTATTTGATGGGCGTGAGTGGAAGTGGTTTCAGGTGAAATTACTTCATACCGATATGGAATATCTTCGAAAAAAGTGGAGCGGGAAAGAGGCATCTGCCCCAACTTTGGAAAGGAAACATCATAAATATTTCCTTCGGTTTTCATACACAGAGGAAGTAACCTTATCGAAAACAGCTGTAAAAGAGCAGGTGATATGCAGTGTTGATTTGGGAATCAATACGGATGCAGTCTGCAGCATCATGCGGGCAGATGGCACTATCCTGGGACGTAAATTTATAAATTTCCCCAGTGATAAAGACCATTTGTATCATGTACTTGGCAGAATCCGCCGTTTTCAGAGAGAACATTCCTCCAGACAGGTTCAAAGCCGATGGGGTTATGCAAAAAGGCTGAATATGGAACTGTCCCGCAAAATAGCTACGGAGATCACGAAATATGCCGTAGAATATCAGGCAGATGTAATTGTTTTTGAGTATCTGGAAATGCAGGGAAAAATATCCGGAAAAAAGAAGCAAAAACTTCATTTATGGAGAAAGCGGGATATTCAGAAGCTATGTGAACATCAGGCACATCGGAACAGGATTCGTGTGTCCAGAGTTAGTGCCCGGAACACCAGCAGGCTGGCCTGTGACGGAAGTGGAGCGGTAGTAAGAAATCCGGAGAACCATAGCCTATGTATCTTCCAGACAGGAAAGCAGTATAACTGTGATTTGTCAGCAACTTATAATATCGGGGCGAGATATTTTATACGGGAACTTTTAAAACCCTTGCCGGAAACGGAAAGGTCTTCACTGGAGGCAAAAGTACCTGCAGTGAAGCGTAGAACCTCCTGCGTTTATGCAGATTTGAGAAAGCTTTATGTAGAAGTAAATAACTTAAAAGCGGCATAAATACAGGCAGATATACAGCGGACTACCTGTAATGTGGAAACCAGCCGTATCCGGCGTGGAAAAAGTGCGTATCCGCACGAATTCTAAGTTACTGGCGTATCCGCCGATATTTAGTCTTGCCGTTTAAAACGGCCGAGAAGCATGTGACTTTAGCCATGTGAGGTTCACCCAACGGCAGATCAATTTTGTTCATAAGATTATTAATCATATGGAGCAGAATGGGTATATGGAGAATGTGGCTGTTTTGCAGAAGCCTCCGTTTGATAAGCCAATTAGTTTTTTAAAGTTGTTTGATGTGAGAACGAGAACAGCGCTTATGAAAGCGATTAATGATGTCCGGGAGAATGCGGTTACAGTGGCGGGATGATGAAAAAATGACAGGAGACTGCGGAGGCAGTCAGTATAGAAGAATGAAAGAAGCGAACGACTGCGTATTGTGTTAGAAATAGACAGTCGTTTGCTTTTTGAACGTTATTTTTTCTTTTTAAAATATCGCAGTGCCACCGCATACCCATAGAGCACCGCCGGTATAACGATCGTGCAGAACAGCGATGCCAGCAGCAGATTTTCTGCCAGTGGACTGTCCATCAGGGCGAAGATGATGGAAGAGACGTAGAGGGTGATTAGGATAACAGCACCCGTCAGCGCCAAAATGCGTTTTGATTTCATATATGGTATCCTTTCTAATTTTATAACTCTATAAAAAAGAGTGATTGGAATTTGTAATCATTTTTATATTGTTTCAAAGGCAGATTGGATATTGCTGTCTTTGATGAACTGTCTTTTATTTTATTATTATAAAGGATGTAAGAATTTTTTTCTATACTTTTCATTTGCGGTGCGGTAAAATAAGAAGAGATGTGGCAACTGTTCACAGTTTTTTGCTTAATTATGAACAAGAAAGGGGAGGCACACGATGAATTGGAAGAAAAAATTTATGTGGGCAGCATCCTTTTTAGTATCCCTGTTTGTTTGTGGGACAGCGCTGGCGGCAGGTAACGATGCGTCTGCGGACACCCCGGCGCAGGGCAAGGAAGAAAATCAAGTTTACAGGTTCGGCACCGAAAATAATGCCAATGATATAACAGAGACAGAGGCATCGGCGACAGAAAGTGGCGCGGCTGGTTTTGAAAATAAAGAAATGTATCTGTATGAGGGCGAGTGGGTCGGAGACGGCGAGGACTGGCAGTACCGCCTGACGGATGGCAGCTTTTTGAAAGCGTCCTGGCTGAAATCGAATGGTCACTGGTATTATCTGGGAAAAAGCAGCTATATGCAGCGGGGACTCCGGAAAATCGGCACAAACCGTTATTATTTCGCCGAGAGCGGCGCGATGATGACTGGCTGGATTTATGAGGAAGAGACGGATCAGTGGTATCATGCAAACGAGGATGGGGCACTGACGACCGGCTGGTATCAGGCAGGAAATGCCTGGTATTGGTTTGATTCCAAATGTGTTATGTTCAGCGGCGGAAACCGGATGGTAAACGGGCATAAATATTATTTCTTTGACAATGGTCAGATGGCGGCGGATCAGTACGTGGAACTCAACTACTACGATGCAAATGGACTGCGCGACCGGACGCATGATGTGCGTTTGATGGGAAAACGGCGTCCGTCGGACAGTGAAAAAGAACAGATTACGAAAGAACTGGCAGGCGTGCCAAGAGAGTGGATCAAACGATTTGCAGAATCAGGCTGGGAGCTGATGTACTACACAGACAAGGCATACTTCTCAGCGCCGAAAACAGAGCAGGGTATCTATTTTGTCAATTATGATACAGATGTGCATTACAAGAAAATCAAATTTTCTAAACCGCAGGGGCTTGCGATGGCATTCGGCGAGTTCGCTGCGTCGGAACTAAGCGACGAAGAAACCTCACGTGCCCTGACGGATTTCGAGCGATATCTGGCTGGCAGTGGACTGGTGCAGCCGCTTCCATCCTACTTTGACGATAAGTCGGAGATGCAGTTCGGCAGCTTTTTCGCCGCCTGCTGTGACGAAGATGTCCGAGCTGACATCCGAAAAAACAGTCCGGAATTATACAAATATGTCGTAAAGTTAGGATTCTGGCAGGAAGGACAAAAACCAGACGAAGCCG
This sequence comes from Clostridium sp. AF22-10, assembly GCF_003478725.1. Lineage (NCBI taxonomy): Bacteria > Bacillati > Bacillota > Clostridia > Eubacteriales > Clostridiaceae > Clostridium > Clostridium sp. AF22-10. The sequence goes on along the minus strand of NZ_QUFZ01000010.1, from coordinate 112,134 downwards.
AAGGGGTCGAGATGAACTCTGATCCGGAATTTGCCGGAAATGGAGCCGGACCGGCTGGGGATGAATCTTTAAAGGCTAAGAGTGGTCCGGCATCGGAAGTGCCGTAAGAAAACGTGGTGGCAGCAGGAATTTGCCGTATGTAAATGCAAAGCCGCGGCAAATTCCGTTACTGGGCACGTATGCGTGAACAGTAACCACTACTCTGCCAATTCCTCCCACTTCTCATACAATCCCTCTAACTTTGCATTCAGTTCTTCCTTCTCTTTATTCAGTTTCATCAAACGCGGAACATCGGAAAAGACAGTCTCATCGCAGAGAAGCGCATCGATCTCCTGATCGCGGGTTTCAAGAGTGTGGATTTCTTCCTCGACGCGTTTCAATTCATTCTGTTTCTTACGAAGCCGCGTCTGTTCTTCCTTCTGCTGTTTCCAGTCCAATTTGCCGGAGGAAGCGCTGGCTGCCGCTTGAACTGCAGCGGTCACGGCAGAAGCGGACGAAGCAGCAGAGGTACCAGTGCCATTTCCGGAAAGAGCAGTCGGATTTGCGCCTGCCGCAGCGGTCAGATGGCTGGAAGTCCCTGTGTTTCCGGCTCCGGAAGATTTTGCAGAGCGGTTGGCTGCCTGTGCGGCGGAAGCCAGATAGGCTTTCTCCTGCGTCTCCTTCTTTTCCAGATAATAATCGTAGTTTCCAATATAATTAATCAGTGTTCCCATCGTCAGATCGAGAATCCGGGTCGCAGTTTTGTTGATGAAATATCGGTCATGGGAGACGTAGAGAACGGTTCCGGTATAATGAACCAGCGCGTTTTCCAGAATCTCCTTCGAGGCGATATCCAGATGGTTGGTCGGCTCATCGAGGATCAGGAAGTTCGCCTCCGAGAGCATCAGCTTCGCCAGGGAAACACGTCCGCGTTCGCCGCCGCTCAGATCGCGGATGCGCTTAAAGACATCGTCGCCGGTGAAGAGAAATGCCGCCAGCACATTTCGGATCTGCGTGTTGTTCATATCCGGGTAGGTGTCCTGTAGCTCGTCAAAGAGCGTCTTGTCCATGTGCAGAACCTGGTGTTCCTGATCGTAGTAACCGATATGCACCTTGGAACCTAACCGGATCTCGCCGTTGTCCGGGGTCAGAAGACCGTTGATCATCTTGAGAATTGTGGTCTTGCCGGTTCCGTTGTTGCCGATGATGGCGATGCGCTCGCCGCGTTTTACCTCAAAGTTCAGATCCGTGAAGAGTGTCATGCCGTCGAAACTCTTGGCAAGCTCACGGACGGAGAGAACGTCATTTCCGCTGGTAACGCACGGTTCCAGCGTAATATGCATCGCGTCGTTGATTTCGGTCGGTTTTTCCAGAAGATCCATCTTGGAAAGCATTTTTTCACGGCTCTCGGCACGCTTGATGGATTTCTCACGGTTAAAGGATTTGAGTTTGGTGATAACCTCCTCCTGATGGCGGATCTCCTGCTGTTGGTTTAGGTAAGCCTTGAGCACACCGGCGCGGATGATCGCTTTTTTCTCGCTGTAGGCGGTGTAATTGCCCTGGAAAGAGGTGGCGATGCCGCCGTCCAGCTCGACGATCTTGGTCACGACGCGGTCCAGAAAATAGCGGTCGTGGGCGACGATGATGACCGTCCCGGCGTAGTTCATCAGATAGGTTTCCAGCCACGCGATGGATTCCATGTCGAGGTGGTTGGTCGGCTCGTCCAAAAGGATGATATCCGGTTTGGAGAGCAGGAGCTTACCGAGGGAGACGCGCGTTTTCTGACCGCCTGAAAGTTCGGAAACCGGTTTGGAAAATTCTTCCTCGACAAAGCCGAGTCCCTTTAAGACACCGGTGATCTCGCTCTGCCATGCGTAGCCGTTTAAAAGTTCAAATTCATGGTTTAAGCGGCTGTAAGTGTTGAGCATCGTTTCGAGCTTTTCGCCCTCGGCGTGCTTCATCTGGAGTTCCAGCGTGCGGATCTGCTGTTCCATTTCCAGAATCGGACGTTTGACCTCCAGAAGAGAGTCATAAATGGTGGTCTGGCTATGCAGATCCTGGTGCTGTGCCAGGTAACCGAGGGTTTTGCCCTTGGCGATGGTCACGGAGCCTCGTCTGCTGCGAGTTCTCCGACAATTATTTTTAAAAGAGTCGATTTACCGGCTCCGTTGATGCCGACGATGGCGGCTTTTTCGTGATCTTCTACATGAAACGATACGTGTTTGAGGATTTCCTCCGTACCGAATGCTTTTGAAATATTGCTGCAAGATAAAATCATAGATTCCTCCTGTGGTTGTATCCATGTATTTCGGTTAAAAAATATACCGTCAATCTTAAATTATAATATAAATAAAGAAGCAATGCAAGAATGAGAACGGTTAATGGCTGTTTCTGGTCAGAAAATTTTGCAAAATACAATGTAAAATCCCTCATATAAAATAAAAAAAATTGACAATTATTTATCATATGACTATAATAAATTTATCAGATTGTCCGAAGGTTTGCGTAAACCATATGGACAACGTTATAGGAAAGAAAGGTGGAAGAAAGCCGTGGAACAGAAAGAGATATCTAAAGCGGTCATTTCTAGGCTACCCAGATACTATCGTTACTTGGGCGAATTGCTCGAGGAGGGAGTAGAGAGAATCTCATCGAATGATTTGAGTATCCGCATGAAGGTGACAGCGTCCCAGATTCGTCAGGATCTGAACAATTTCGGCGGATTTGGTCAGCAGGGATATGGTTATAATGTAAAGTATTTATATTCGGAGATTGCCCGGATTCTGGGAATTGACCGTCAGCATAACCTGATTATTATCGGTGCGGGAAATCTGGGTCAGGCGATCGCGAATTATACAAATTTTGAGCGGCGTGGTTTTTTAATCAAAGGCATGTTTGATGTGAATCCGCGTCTGGTCGGTCTGGTAGTCCGAGGAGTGGAGATCCGTGGTATTGAAGATTTGGAGCAGTTTATCAAGGACAATGAAGTGCAGATCGCAGCGCTGACGATTCCGAAGTCGAAAGCACCGGAGATTGCGGATCGGCTTGTCAAAGCCGGAATCAAGGCGATCTGGAATTTTGCCCATACAGATTTACAGGTTCCAGATGACGTTGTGGTGGAAAATGTCCATCTGTCGGAGAGCCTGATGCGCCTTTCTTACCGCGTATGCAGTATGCAGGATCAGAAAGCGAGAGAAGAAGCGCAGAGAAAGCAGGAAGAGGCAGCTGGTGCTGGAGAAATAAAATGATCGTCGGAATTGGTACGGATCTGATAGAGATAGAGCGAATCAAAAAAGCCTGTGAAAAAGAGGCTTTTTTGGTGCGTGTATATACAGAAGAAGAGCGTCGGCAGGCTGGGGGAAATGCGTCCCGGCTCGCCGGCGATTTTGCGGTAAAAGAGGCAGTCTCGAAGGTGTTTGGAACAGGCTTTAGGGGCTTTGGACTGCTGGATGTAGAAGTGCTCCGGGACGAGTTTGGAAAACCGTGGGTGCAGCTTCACGGGGGAGCGAAGAAACTTGCGGACAGCCTGAAAATCACCCGGATTCACGTGTCGATCACGAATACAGGCAGTCTGGCATCTGCTTACGCAGTCGGAGAGGGGGAATGGAAATGAGACGTCTGGTGACAGGAAAACAGATGAAAGAGATAGATGGATATGCAATCCGGAAAGTGGGTATTCCCTCTCTGGTACTGATGGAGCGAGCGGCGCTGGCGGTTGCAGACGAGATGGAAAAACGGTATGGGAAGCTTTCAGGGCAGAGGCTTCTGGTATTTTGCGGAACGGGCAATAACGGTGCGGACGGCGCGGCGCTGGCTAGGATTCTCTTTCTGCGCGGCGCGCTTCCGACGGTGCTCACGGTCGGTGACAAGGCACACTGGACGGGGGAGATGACCTGTCAGGTGGCGATTGACCGGAATCTGGGGATCCCGGTGGAGGCGTTTGAAAATTATGTGCCGGGGCATGTGGAGATCATGGTGGATGCGATCTTTGGCGTGGGTCTTTCCAGAGAGGTCGGCGGTGAATTTGCCGAGGCGATCCGTTTTATGCGTGAGCAGGAGCCAAAGGCGGTAGTTGCGGTTGATATTCCGTCCGGCGTCAGCTCAGAGACAGGGGCGGCGCTTGGCGAGGCAGCTGAGGCGGATCTGACCGTTACTTTCGGCTATGAGAAGCTGGGAATGGTGTTCTATCCGGGACGGAAGCTGTGCGGCGAGATTGTGATTGCCGACATCGGGTTTCCGGCGTATACAAAATATGAAGGGCATACCTATTATGCCTATGATCCGGAGGATCGGAGCCAGATCCCGAAACGGCGGGCAGACGCCAACAAGGGAACGTATGGAAAAATCCTGATCGCAGCCGGTTCGGAGGGAATGTGCGGCGCAGCGTATTTGAGCGCCCTGGCTGCGTACCGGATGGGCGCAGGACTTGTGAAGATCCTGACCGTCCGGGCAAATGTGCCGATTCTGCAAAATCTCCTTCCGGAGGCGATCCTGACGCCGTATGATCCGGAACAGGCACAGACGGATCCGGCAGGTTTTAAGAGCCTGGTGGAACAGGAGTGCGGCTGGGCGAGCGCGATCGTGCTGGGACCGGGACTGGGAAAGGAAGCCCATGTCGCAAGTCTGGTGCAGAACGTGCTGCTTTCCGCCTATGTGCCGATCATTGTGGATGCGGATGGATTAAATGCTGTCGCACAGCATCCGCATTTGTCCGGGTATTTTACGGAAAATGTGATCGTTACTCCACATCTGGGGGAGATGGCGCGTCTGACGGGACGCTCGATTGAGGATCTGAAACGGGATCTGGTCGAGTCAGCGGTGCGGTATGGCGAAGAAAAAGGCGTGACCTGCGTGCTCAAGGATGCCGTGACGGTGACGGCGGGGCGCGATGGCAATGTGTATATCGGCGACAGCGGCTGCGCCGCGATGGCAAAGGGCGGTTCCGGCGATGTGCTGACCGGTGTGATTGCCGGGCTTCTGGCGCTGGGATTTTCAGAGGATGAAGCGGCGGCGCTCGGCGTGTTCCTGCACGGAAGAGCTGGGGCGCAGCTGCCTGTAAAAAGGGAGAGCATTCCGTGCTGGCAAGAGATATCGCGGACTGTCTGCTTGAAAAGATAGATTGAAAATAAAAAGGAAGACAAAAAGATGGAAAAAGCATATACAATGGCAGAAGAACCATATACCCGGATTTATGCGCGGATTGACCTGGATGCGATTGTGAAAAATATGGAGGCGATGCGCGAAAATCTTCCGGCAAAAACGAAGATGATCGGCGTGGTTAAGACGGATGGTTACGGTCACGGGGCTGTCCCGGTGGCGAAGACGATCGCGTCGTTTGTCTGGGGCTATGCGGTGGCAACCTTGGAGGAAGGACAGAACCTGCGCCGCCACGGCATTGACAAACCGATTCTGGTGCTTGGTAGCACGCACCCGCGCCATTTTGCGGAATTGATTGAGGGCGATATCCGTCCAGCGATCTTTGAGGAAGACAAGGCAGAGCTGCTCTCAAAACTTGCGGTTTCGATGGGAAAGACGGCGAAAATGCATATTGCGCTCGATACCGGCATGGGACGAATCGGATTTCACCCGGATGAAAATAGCCTGGAAGAGATAAAGCGGATTGCAAAGCTTCCGGGCATTGAGATCGAGGGAATGTTTACACATTTTGCGCGTGCTGACGAGGCGGATAAGGCATTTACCCATTTACAGTATGAGCGGTACCAGAAATTCCATGAAGGTCTGGAAGCTGCAGGTGTTCATATTCCGATGTGCCACTGTGCGAACAGCGCGGCGATCATGGAACTGCCGCGGATGGGACTGGATGCGGCGAGAGCCGGTATCACGGTATACGGTCTGTATCCGTCGGATGAGGTAGAGCGGAACATGAAGATTTACCCGGCGATGGAGATCCGCAGCTTTATTACCTATGTTAAGGAAGTGGAGCCGGGCACGCCGATCAGCTACGGCGGAACCTTTGTGACGGACCGTCCGATGCGGATCGCGACGATTGGCGCCGGATACGGCGATGGCTATCCGAGAAATCTCTCTGGAAAGGGTTATGTCCTGATTCATGGACACCGCGCACCGATTCTGGGACGCGTCTGCATGGATCAGTGCATGATCGATGTGACCGATATCCCGGAGGCTGCTGAGGACACGCGGGTAACGCTGGTCGGACGCGACGGGGACGACGAGATCACGATGGAAGAGCTGGCGGAATGGAGTGGCGGTTTCCACTATGAGATCCCATGCGTGCTTGGAAAACGTGTGCCGCGCGTGTACGTGAGAGGTGGAAAGATCGTCGGGAAAAAGGATTATAATGATGATCGGTATGAGGATTTTATGGAGTAAAGCCGGTGTTTGAACCATTTAGAAAAAGGATTCATAAGATAAAGTAGATAGCTTCGGCAAAGCGGGAACCTGGACTGCCGGATGCATTTGTGGGACGACCCGCGTATAGGCGGTGTAAATCTGTCCATACTAACGGTATAAACGGACTGTGGAGCTGTGAAAGTACAAAGCAGTTATTTATATCTTAAAATAGTTTGGACGGAGTGTGAATCGAGTGGTTATCAGACGAGGAGATATTTATTACGCAGATTTAAGACCGGTCATCGGCTCAGAGCAGGGCGGCGTCCGCCCGGTGCTGGTCATCCAGAATGATATCGGCAACAAGCACAGCCCGACCGTGATCTGCGCGGCGATCACATCAAAGATGAACAAAGCCAAGCTGCCGACGCATGTGGAATTAAACACGCGCCGCTGTGCGATGGTGAGGGATTCGGTTATTTTACTGGAACAACTCCGCACGATCGATAAGCAGCGGCTGAAAGAGAAAATCTGTCATATCGACGGGGCGCTTTTACAGGAAGTGGACCGTGCGCTGAAGGTCAGTCTGGAACTGGATACATAAAATCAGCCGCGAACCCCTTGTCAAGCATACAGAATGGTGTTAAAATAGTTAAGATGCAGCTTTTTAGTGCCGAAATCGGCGTGATATAAAAGCTGATGAGCGAAAAGATACAACAAAGAAGATAGAAAGAGGAGTGTTATTTTATGTCAGGACATTCAAAGTTCGCCAATATTAAGCACAAAAAAGAGAGAAACGACGCAGCAAAGGGAAAAATCTTTACCGTTATCGGTCGTGAGATTGCCGTAGCTGTTAAGGAAGGTGGTTCGGATCCGGCAAACAACAGCCGTCTGCGTGATGTGATTGCAAAAGCAAAAGCGAACAATATGCCGAACGATACCATCGATCGTGGTATCAAGAAAGCAGCCGGAGATGCAAACTCTGTCAATTACGAGAATCTTACATATGAGGGATATGGTCCGAATGGCGTCGCTATCATCGTAGATACCCTGACCGACAACAAGAACCGTACCGCAGCGAATGTCCGCAGCGCATTTACCAAGGGCGGCGGAAACGTAGGTACTCCGGGCAGCGTGTCTTTCATGTTTGATAAAAAAGGTCAGATCATCATCGACAAAGAAGAGTGCGAGATGGATCCGGATGAGCTGATGATGCTTGCACTGGATGCAGGAGCTGAGGATTTCTCCGAGGAGGAGGACAGCTACGAAGTGATCACCGCACCGGAAGATTTCTCTGCAGTCCGCGAGGCGCTGGAGAAGGCTGGCGTTCCGATGATGGAAGCAGACGTTACCATGATTCCGCAGAACTGGGTAGAGCTTACCGATGAGGAATCCATCAAAAAGATGCAGAGAATCCTGGATCTTCTGGATGAGGATGATGACGTACAGGCTACTTACCATAACTGGGATGAGTAATTAATATCATATTTGATATAGATTTAAAAAAATAAAGATACGATTCATATAAAAACTGTCGCTGGAATACAATGGCGGGCTGGACTTTTCAAAGAAGAGGGCTGGCAGCCGGATGTATTTGGCGGCAGTTTTTGTGTAATAGGAATTTCCTTGGAGACACATTCGTTTTTATTTTGCAAATTTTATGGAAGCGTTAAAGAAAAAAATACCATGTCCGGCAGCAATAAACTTGCCTGAACATGGTATTTACTCGTATTTTATCTACTAGTTGCTTGTATAATGATAGCTGTCTAACAGCTGTGCCTTCATATGCCACAGCTCGTTGGAGAGATCCACATGAATCTCATGCGGGTTTACCAGACGGCGGGACTCATCCCACAGCGTCTCCTGTTCTTTCTTGCAGTATTCGCGGATGTCCATAACCTTTGGAGACTCGTAAACGCATTCGCCGTTTTTGAAGATTGGAACGAGAAGTTCGCGCATAGTGTAGGTGCCCGGCGCGAGGTGTGTCTTTTTCCATGTCTCGATCGGATCGAAGAGCAGAAGGGAATTCTTCTCATCGAACTCTTCATCCACGAGACAGATCAGATCTGCGATAATCTTGCCAGTCTCCTTGTCATAGATTCGCTGGATGGTCTTGTTGCCCGGATTGGTAACCTTTTCTGTATTTTCCGAAAGCTTGATCTTCGGGATAAATTTGCCTGTGTGACGGTCCATGATGGCAGCCAGCTTATAAACGCCGCCGAAGGAAGGACAGTCCTTGGAGGTAATGAGGTTTGTGCCGACACCCCAGGACGTGATGGCAGCGCCCTGAATCTTCAGGCTGTCGATCAGGTATTCATCCAGATCGTTGGAGGCGGAGATGACTGCATCCGGGAATCCGGCGTCATCCAGCATCTTGCGGGCTTTCTTGGAAATATATGCAAGGTCGCCGCTGTCGAGGCGGATGCCGTAGAAAGTCAGCGGGATACCGGCGTCGCGCATCTCCTGGAAGACGCGGATCGCGTTCGGAACACCGGAACCCAGGGTATCATAGGTATCGGCTAACAGGATGCAGGCACTCGGATAGAGCTTTGCATAAGCGCGGAATGCAGTCAGCTCATCTGGAAAACTCATGATCCAGCTGTGTGCGTGGGTTCCCTTGACCGGAACGTCAAACAGTTTTCCGGCCAGTACATTGGAAGTGCCGATACAGCCGGCGATCATGGCAGCGCGGGCGCCATAGGTACCGGCGTCAGCACCCTGCGCGCGGCGAAGCCCGAACTCCATGATTCCGTCCCCGCGTGCGGCGAAGACGATACGGGAGGTTTTGGTCGCGATCAGGCTCTGGTGGTTGATGATGTTTAAGATGCAGTCTCAACCAGCTGTGCTTCCATGATCGGCGCGATGACCTTGACGAGAGGCTCACGCGGGAAGACAACGGTGCCTTCCGGGATTGCGTAAATGTCACCCGAAAATTTGAAATTGTGAAGATATTCGAGGAAATCTTCATCAAAAATGCCGAGTCCGCGTAAGTATTCGATGTCGGCATCATCGAAGTGAAGATTTTTCACATAGTCAATGACCTGCTCTAAGCCGGCGCAGATGGAAAACGCATTTCCATCTGGGTTTGTGCGGTAGAACGCATCAAAAATGACGGTTTCGTTGGCATCTTTCTCCCGGAAATAGCCCTGCATCATCGTCAGTTCATACAGGTCGGTCAATAGGGTAAGGTTTCTTGGCTCCATAATATTCTCCTTTGTTGCGAAAGACGGCTGCGGGCACGCCCTTCTTTTTATATATAGTATACTTCATTGTTTATATTTGCAATGAATGTCTGTGTCTGTTTTTTAAAGTAAATACAGACATATTTTATATACTATACCATAAAATCAGGGGAATGGCAAAATAATGATAATTTTATAACATGTGAATCATATCCGAAACATTCCTTGACAACCATCTGGAAAAAAGATACAATGTCCATGTTAGTGATTTGATTACTAATTATGATAGGAAAAGCAATGATGGAGACAGTAGCGCCGCACGGAAAGCGGGAGCGAGGCAGGGACGGTGAGAGCCTGCTGTGAGTAAGGCGGATGCGAAGATCACTCCGGAGCTTCGGGCTGAACCATTTTTGGAAGTCTGAGCGCCGTTTCTGACAGCGCCCGGAAGGAAAATTCAGTAAGTACCGACGGTTTCCTCCGTTATAGGGAGCGCATATAAAGGTATGCAGTAATAGGTGGTTAAAAGCAAGTGGGCCCTTGTCCTGTTACAGGATGGGTCCATTTTTATTTCATATTTTTAGGAGGAATTTATCATGTACAACAAAGTTCCGGCAAACATGAATTTCGTGGAACGTGAAAAGAACATTGAGAAGTTCTGGGAAGATGAGCAGATTTTTAAGAAGAGTATCGACAGCCGTAAGCAGGGACCGACCTATACATTCTATGACGGACCGCCTACCGCAAACGGCAAGCCGCACATCGGACACGTGCTGACCCGTGTTATCAAGGATATGATTCCGAGATACCGCGCGATGAAGGGCTACATGGTTCCGAGAAAGGCTGGATGGGATACCCACGGTCTTCCGGTTGAGCTGGAAGTAGAGAAGATGCTGGGACTGGACGGCAAGGAGCAGATTGAGCAGTATGGTCTGGAACCGTTCATCGAGCACTGTAAAGAGAGTGTCTGGAAATACAAAGGAATGTGGGAAAGATTCTCCAACACCGTTGGTTTCTGGGCAGACATGGAGCATCCGTATGTTACCTACCACAACAGCTTCATTGAGTCTGAGTGGTGGGCATTAAAAGAAATCTGGAACAAGGGACTTCTTTATAAGGGCTTCAAGATCGTACCGTACTGCCCGCGCTGCGGCACCCCGCTGTCCAGCCATGAGGTGGCACAGGGATATAAGGACGTCAAAGAGCGTTCTGCGATTGCTAAATTCCCGGTAAAGGGCGAAGATGCATACATTCTTGCATGGACGACCACCCCGTGGACACTTCCGTCCAACGTGGCGCTCTGTGTAAATCCGGACGAGACATATGTAAAGGTAAAAATGAAAGAGGATGGCACGGTTTATTATATGGCGCAGGCGCTGTGTGATACCGTTCTGGGCGAGGGCACTTACGATGTTCTGGAAACCTTTGTCGGAAAAGATCTGGAATATAAAGAGTATGAGCCATTATTTGACTATGCCGTAGCAACCTGTGAAAAACAGCATAAGAAAGCATTCTACATTGTCTGCGATAATTATGTAACACTGACCGATGGTACCGGTGTCGTACACATTGCGCCGGCATTTGGTGAGGATGACTCCAAGGTCGGCAGAAAATATGACCTTCCGTTCGTACAGTTGGTAGACGGCAAGGGCGAGATGACGAAGGAGACTCCGTGGGCTGGTATGTTCTGCAAGAAAGCCGATCCGGAGGTTCTGAAAGCATTAAGAGAAAGCGGACTTCTGTTCTCTGCACCGGTATTTGAGCATAGCTACCCGCACTGCTGGCGCTGCGATACACCACTTATCTACTATGCACGTGAATCCTGGTTCATCAAGATGACCGCAGTCAAGGATGACCTGATCCGCAACAACAACACGATCAACTGGATTCCGGAGAGCATCGGTAAAGGGCGTTTCGGCGACTGGCTGGAGAATGTCCAGGACTGGGGCGTGAGCCGTAACCGTTACTGGGGTACTCCATTAAATATCTGGGAGTGCGAGTGCGGCTGCCAGCACGCGATCGGAAGCCAGGCAGAATTAAAATCTATGAGCCCGAACTACACGGACGTTGTGAAAAAATATGCAAAAGAGATGGATCAGGAGGCAAATGGAGAGGTTGAGCTTCACCGCCCATTCATCGATGATGTGACGATCACCTGCCGAAGTGCGGCAAACAGATGCACCGTGTACCGGAGGTTATCGACTGCTGGTTTGATTCCGGTTCCATGCCATTTGCACAGCATCATTATCCATTTGAAAATAAAGAACTGTTTGAGCAGCAGTTCCCGGCAGATTTCATCTCCGAGGCGGTTGATCAGACGCGTGGATGGTTCTACTCCCTGTTAGCTATCTCGACCCTGATCTTTAACAAGGCGCCGTACAAGAATGTTATCGTTCTGGGGCATGTCCAGGATGAGAACGGACAGAAGATGAGTAAGTCCAAGGGCAACGCGGTTGACCCGTTCGATGCACTGCAGACTTACGGCGCTGATGCGATCCGCTGGTATTTCTACATTAACAGTGCACCGTGGCTGCCGAACCGTTTCCACGGAAAAGCCGTTATCGAGGGACAGAGACGTTTCATGGGTACTCTCTGGAATACCTATGCATTCTTTGTACTCTATGCGAATATTGATAATTTTGACGCAACCAAATATACGCTGGAATACGATAAACTTCCGGTTATGGACAAATGGCTGCTGTCTAAGTTAAACAGCCTCATCAAAGAGGTAGACGACGATCTGGGCAACTACCGAATTCCGGAGGCTGCAAGAGCGCTCCAGGATTTCGTCGATGATATGAGTAACTGGTATGTCAGAAGAAGCCGTGAGCGTTTCTGGGCGAAGGGCATGGAGCAGGATAAGATCAATGCGTACATGACACTCTACACCGCACTGGTAACTGTAGCGAAGGTAGCGGCTCCGATGATTCCGTTCATGACCGAAGACATTTACCAGAATCTGGTTCGCAGTCTGGATAAAGAGGCACCGGAGAGCATCCATCTGTGCGACTTCCCGGTTGCAAATGAGGCGCACATCGACAAGGATCTGGAAGCGAAAATGGAAGAAGTCCTGAAGGTTGTCGTTCTGGGCCGTGCAGCAAGAAATACTGCTAACATCAAGAACCGTCAGCCGATCGGACGTATGTTCGTGAAGGCAGAGACCGCTCTGCCGGAGTTCTATCAGGAAATCATCCAGGATGAGCTGAATGTGAAGAAGGTAGAGTTCACGGATGATGTCCGCGCATTTACCTCCTACAGCTTCAAGCCGCAGCTTCGTACCGTTGGACGCAAGTATGGCAAGTATGTAAACGAGATCAAAGAGATTCTTGCAGGTCTGGACGGAAATCAGGCGATGGATACCTTAAATGAAACCGACCTTTTAAGCTTTGAGACGCAGGACGGTACAAAGGTAGAGCTGGCAAAAGAAGATCTTCTGATTGACATGGCACAGGTACCGGGCTTTGTATCTGAGGGTGACAATTTCGTTACCGTTGTTCTGGACACCAATCTGACACCGGAACTCATCGAAGAGGGCTTTGTCCGCGAGATCATCAGTAAGATTCAGACGATGCGTAAGGAAGCCGGTTTTGAGGTAATGAACCATATCAACGTCTTCCAGGACGGAAATGATAAACTTGCAGAAATTTTAAAGAAGCATACAGAGGAAATCAAGAAAGAGGTTCTGGCTGATAATATCCTGATTGGCACCATGAGCGGATACACAAAAGAGTGGGATATCAATGGCGAAAAAGGTATGTTTGGTGTTGAGAAAACGACTGACTGATGTGCCTGGCGGGAAACCGTGATACTACGAATATTAGGAGGACAGGATGCGCGAGATCAGCAAAGAAGAGTTTAAAAAGAGTATTATCGAAAATGTAAAGAACCAGTACCGCAGAACGATCGACGAGGCGACACCGCAGCAGATATTCCAGGCTGTGTCCTATGCGATCAAGGATGTGATTATCGACGACTGGATTGCAACCCAGAAGCAGTTTGACGAGACAGGCGCAAAGAAGGTATATTACCTTTCTATGGAGTTTCTGATGGGACGTGCGCTTGGTAACAATATCATCAACTTGGGTGCGAAAAAAGCAGTGAAGGAAGCACTGGAAGAGCTTGGTTTTGACCTCAATGCGATTGAGGATCAGGAGCCGGATCCGCACTTGGAAACGGCGGTCTGGGGCGTCTGGCAGCATGTTTTCTGGATTCCCTGGCAACTCTTGGTTATCCGGCTTACGGCTGCGGCATCCGTTACCACTACGGTATGTTTAAGCAGAAAATCAAGGACGGCTACCAGGTGGAGGTGCCGGATGAGTGGCTGAAAAACGGTTATCCGTTCGAGCTTCGCCGCCCGGAGTATGCGACCGAGGTTAAATTTGGCGGTTATGTCAAGACCGAGTGGGACGGTGAGCGCAACCATTTTGTACAGGAAGGTTATCAGTCTGTTCTGGCAGTTCCGTATGATATGCCGATTGTCGGCTACGGCAACAACGTAGTCAACACCCTGCGTATCTGGGATGCACAGCCGATCGACACGTTCAGCCTTTCTGCATTTGACAAGGGTGATTACCAGAAGGCGGTCGAGCAGGAGAATCTGGCGAAGAACCTGGTTGAGGTCCTTTATCCGAACGACAACCACTATGCGGGTAAAGAGCTGCGTCTTAAACAGCAGTATTTCTTCATTTCTGCCAGCTTACAGGTTGCTCTGAAGAAATTCAAAGAGACCAACGATGATATTCACAAACTGCCGGAGAAGATCGTATTCCAGATGAACGATACGCATCCGACCGTGGCAGTTGCTGAGCTGATGCGCCTGCTCCTGGATCAGGAAGGCTTAAACTGGGATGAGGCGTGGGGTATCACAACAAAATGTTGTGCATACACCAACCACACTATCATGGCAGAGGCGCTGGAAAAATGGCCGATCGAGCTGTTCTCCCGCCTGCTTCCGCGTGTATACCAGATTGTGGAAGAGATCAACCGCCGTTTTCTGATCGAGGTACAGAATAAGTACCCGAATAACTATGAGAAAGTTAAAAAGATGGCGATCATCTTTGACGGTCAGGTTAAGATGGCGCATCTGGCGATCGTAGCCGGATATTCCGTCAACGGTGTGGCAAAACTTCACACCGAGATTCTGAAAAATCAGGAGCTGAAAGATTTCTACGAGATGATGCCGGAGAAATTTAACAATAAGACAAACGGTATCACCCAGCGTCGTTTCCTGCTGCATGGCAATCCGCTTCTGGCAGACTGGATCACGGAGCAGATTGGCGACGAGTGGATTACCGATCTTCCGCACCTGGCAAAATTAAAAGTATACGTCGATGATCCGAAATTCCAGCAGGAATTTATGAACATCAAGTATCAGAATAAACTGCGCCTGGCAAAATACATCAAGGAGCACAACGGCATCGACATTGATCCGCGTTCCATTTTCGATGTACAGGTAAAACGTCTCCATGAGTACAAGAGACAGCTTTTAAATATCCTTCATGTAATGTACCTGTATAACCAGCTCAAAGACAATCCAAACATGGATATGGTTCCGAGAACCTTTATCTTTGGTGCGAAAGCAGCGGCAGGTTACCAGATTGCCAAGAAGACGATCAAACTGATTAACTCCGTAGCAGATGTTATCAACAATGATAAATCCATCAATGGTAAGCTGAAAGTTGTGTTTATCGAAGATTACCGCGTTTCCAACGCAGAATTGATTTTTGCGGCAGCGGATGTCAGCGAGCAGATTTCCACCGCCAGCAAGGAGGCGTCCGGTACCGGCAACATGAAGTTCATGCTGAACGGTGCGCTGACGCTGGGCACGATGGATGGTGCGAACGTGGAGATCGTCGAGGAGGTAGGCAAGGAGAACGCATTTATCTTCGGTCTGAGCGCTGACGAGGTTATCAATTATGAGAACAACGGCGGTTACAATCCGGAGGAGATCTTCAACACCGACCAGGATATCCGTCGCGTGCTGATGCAGCTCATCAACGGCTACTATTCACCGCAGGATCCGGAGCTGTTCCGCGATATTTACAATTCTCTGTTAAATACAAAGAACAGTGCCAAGGCAGATACCTACTTCATCCTGAAAGATTTCCGTTCCTATGCGGAAGCACAGAAACGCGTCGAGGCAGCTTACCGTGACGAGAACTGGTGGGCGAGAGCAGCCATGCTCAACACAGCAAGCGCTGGTAAATTCTCCTCTGACCGTACCATCGAGGAGTATGTGCGCGACATCTGGCATCTGGAGAAGATCCATGTGGACGATGATGATGTAAAGGCACTGTAAAAGGAGTAAAAAGAGGGAGGACACACTATGAGAGGATACAGAAAAAGACCGGGGACACAAGGATTTTCGGTTCCTCTTGTGGGTGCTTCCCTCTTTTTTATCATTTCGCTGTTTTTGTTTGCTTCTTATAAAAACAGCGCCTATCAGCAGGCGAAAAAGGAAATCTATTCGCTTTATACGGCGAACCGGGCGTTTGATCTGGATGAGGTGTATCAGGACGGTCTGACGGCGATCTACGCGAAAGAGTATGGAAAGACGGCAACCGAGGCTGGATGCGAGGCGCTGGAGCAGACGGGGCTTCCGTATGTTCTTTTATTATCGCAGTTTTCCGCACCGGTGGAACGCGTGTATGTGACGAACTGTCAGCTGAGCGAGACGGGGCGGGAGAAGAAGGCGCGGACGTATGACTACACGGTTTCGGTGCGTTTCTGCCTGGAAAAAGGCGATGAGGTGCTGGCACCGGAGAAGACGATGGACTTTCATGGAACTGTGGTGATGAAGAAAAAGGGATGGTTCCGCTGGCTGCTGGATGGTGTGACGCTGGGGGAGTAAAAGAATGATAGAGGGGAAACTGGAAGAGACTGCAAAGGGCGGCGGAGGAAAAGCCGGAGCGTAGACTTGTGATATTTTTTGAGTGCCTGTCATAAGATAAGGAAGGCAGAGAAAAGAAGCTGGTTTGTAAGGCATTGAAACCATAAGTTTACTGGTATGGCAAAACAGAAAATGCGTGAAACCGTACTGGAACAGTCAAAACAGGAGAACCGAAATGAAGAAGAGAACTGCCGCCGTACTGGCGGCTTTTTTGATCCCATATATCACAACACTGGCAGTTTCCGGGCGTGTGCAGGGGGCGGATGGAGGAAAAATCGGAGGAAATTCAGATAGAACATCTGGAGGGGGAAGTCAGACGGATGGTCGGCAGATCCTTCTGGATCGGGAGGATGGCGTCCGCAACAACGGAACCGGGTATGCTGTCCCACTGGAAGAATATCTGATCGGTCTGACTGCAGTGCAGATTCCGGACGGCTATCCGAAGGAGGCAGTCAAGGCGCAGGCAATTCTGGCGCGGACGGCGCTGTACCGGGAGATGGACGGGGCAGATTCGATCGAGGAATCGGCGTTAGATATGGATTATCTGGAGCCGGAGCAGATCGAGAGCCGGTTTGAGGCGGCTGGAATGCCGGAATATTACCAGACGATCTGTGGGGCGGTGCGGGAGAGCGCAGGACAGACGGCGATCTGGGATGGGAATTATATTGAGCCGCTGTTTCATGCAGTGAGCGCGGGGCGGACGCGCGAAGGGGATGAGGCGCATCCGTATCTGGCGTCGGTTGCGGCAAAGGAGGATGAGGGCGCTGGCGGCTACCTGACGCGGCAGGGCATGACACGGGAAGAACTGAAAAAACGTCTGGAAGAAGGACTGAATGCATTGGGAGAACACCCGGATCTGGAAAATTTGGAAGAAGAGCGGATTCTGGAGGAAATTCAGATCGTGAAACGGGACAGCGCCGGTTATGTGGAAACCGTGCAGATTGGGGCGGAGACGTACAGCGGGGACGCGGTGCGCTATGCGTTAGGCGTGCCGTCGCCAGCTTTTTCCCTCGAGGAAGACGGGGATGAAATCCGCTGTGTTACTTATGGGCGCGGGCATGGTTACGGGTTGTCGCAGTACGGGGCGGGACTCATGGCGGAGAATGGGAGCAGCGCGGAAGAAATTTTAAAGCATTATTTTAAAAATATTCAAATCGTTTCTGAATAAAACGATTCACTTCGGCAAGACTAATACCGAGGTGATAAACGTGAAAAATAAAGTAAGACAGTTATTCAGGGACAAACTTGTTCTGGTAATGACAGTGCTTGGTCTGCTGACAATCGTAGCCGCAGCAGGAACCGTAAAAATTCGAAAAGATAATGCACAGGATGGAAGAAATCCGTATCTGGATGTGCCGCAGACGGAGGGAATCCTGGCGGAAGAGATGCCGCAGAACCGTTTAGAAGAAAACGACGGACAGGCGGAAACACGCGCACAGGTGGCAGGAAGTTCGGACGCTTCGTATTCGGTCAATAACCGGGATGAAGCCGATCAGAAGCCGATGGAGGAGGAAAAAGAGAGCAGTCTGGGAGCCGGAGCAGCTGCCGCACGCGCACTTTCCTACAATGGAACCGATCGCTTAAGCTGGCCGGTCCAGGGCAATGTGATTCTCGATTACAGCATGGATTCGACCATCTATTTTCCGACGCTCGATCAATACAAATGCAATCCGGCGCTCATTATCCAGGGCGATGTGAGTGAGCCGGTCGCCGCACCCGCCGAGGCGCAGGTAACCGAAGTCGGTTCTAATGAGGAGATCGGCAATTATGTTGTGCTGGATCTGGGAAGCGGCTACACGGCGGTCTGTGGACAGCTCAAAGACGTTCAGGTGGCGCAGAAGCAGTATGTGGCAAAAGATACGATACTCGGATATGTGGCAGAGCCGACCAAATACTATTCGATTGAGGGAAATAACGTATATTTCGAGCTGATGCACGACGGAGAACCGGTGGATGCGCTGGACTATCTGGAATGACAGGCTGAAATGCTGTTTATGATACGCCTTGCAGTCTGGTTCTGGCTGTGGCAGAAATTGGAAATGAAGGGATAAGTTTGTGTTTTGTGACAGGTGGTTTTGAAACAGAAAGCTGCTGTATGAAAACATGAAGACAGGGAATTTTGTTGACTTGATACTGTTTACGGGTAGGCACTTTTGGAACCGAAAGTGCCGTAAGAAAACGTGGTGGTAGCAGGAATTTGCCGTATTTGAATGCGAAGCCACGGCAAATTCCGTTACTGGGCACGCATGCGTGAACAGTAACTTGACTTGAAGCAAGGCGGGCAGCTAATTTGCTCTGCCTTGTTTTTCTGCCAATATTTGATATACTATAGGTAAAGTACGAATATTTTCAAAGATCAAAGGCTGTCAATGTAGGTTATAAATAAAAGTTACTATAAATTGAACGATTTAATAAGGAGGACAAAGATGGAACAGGAACTGCTGAAGAATAATTTTGAACGTCACGGATTTAAAACGAGTTTCTTTGATACAAAGAAGGCTGCGTCGGACTATCTGAAAGATCAGATTTCCGGGAAAAAAGTTGCGATAGGCGGAAGTGTGACGGCACAGGAGATGGGACTTTATGAGGCACTTTCCGAGAAAAATGAGGTGATCTGGCACTGGAAAAAGGCAGGGCGCGAGATGCTTGTGGAAGCGAGAAGTGCCGAGGTGTACATAACCAGCGCTAATGGTGTTTCCAAAACCGGAGAACTGGTCAATATCGATGGAACCGGAAACCGCGTGTCGCAGACCTTATTCGGACCGGAAAAAGTATATTTTGTCATTGGAAACAATAAAGTCTGTCCGGATTTGACATCTGCGATGGAACGTGCAAAACAGATCGCAGCACCGAAGAACGCAGCCCGTCTGCAGGTCCAGACCCCGTGTGCGAAAACGGGCGTCTGCGTAGACTGCAACAGCCCGGCACGGATTTGCCATTCGATCGTGATCCTGGAGCGTCCGAGCAATGGGATGGAAGTAGAGGTTGTGTTTGTGGATGAGGAGATGGGTTATTAGGAGCGGAATATAGTTACTGGTCACGGGTATGAACAGTACCGATTACAGAAAAATTTGATGGAAAAATAAGGATTTCTTTATATCTTTTTTGGACGGATTTGGTATAATCAAGAAGAACGAAGGCAGATTTGAACGAAAATATACAAAATCTACAGATACGTATGGGGGACGTATGGGGAAAGATGAAAGGAGAACAGGTAAACCATGAATATATTATTTTTTCTGACACCGAAAAGCGAAGTCATTTATGTGAATGAGGAGGACACGGTTGGGCAGGCAATGGATACGATGGAAAAGTACAAGTATTCTGCGGTGCCGATCATCACGAAGGCAGGGCGTTACGCAGGAACATTAACCGAGGGCGACTTGCTGTGGGGACTCAAAAATAAGACAGATCTGGTGCAGAAAGGACTAGAAAAAGTGCGGATCACTGAGATTCCACGCCGTTCGGATAATCAGCCGGTACTTGTCAATGCGGATATGGAAGATCTTCTGGGAAAGATCATGAACCAGAATTTCGTGCCGGTGCTGGATGATCAGAAAAATTTTATCGGTATTATTACCAGAAAAGATGTTATCAGTTACCTTTGTAAAAAATAGTACATAATGATCGCTCTGTTTTTCAGCGGCGATCGCATTTATATATTTCCTGCATAAGATAAAGTATAACTGCTTTTGTAGGAGAATGAAATATGAATGGTTATCAGGATAACTCCAGCCGGAAAAATGCCTGCCGTTCGGGAATGCCTCTTATGTCATGCCCGGTGGCAGGCATTTCTGGCAATCGTTGCATAAATACCGCACCGCCAACCTGTCCGCCGGAAATACCTTGTGCTGGTTCGGTGCATCTTGTTTCGGAAAATGGGGCATTTTGCCCGCAGGGTCCAGAAATCCGACCTGCCCGCCCGTATCCGCAGACAGGAGGGAACAGGCCGCCGCAGACATTTCTGGGAGGCGGAAATTATCCGGTCGGCATGGGATATGTACCGATTCAGTCCTGGCAGCAGCCGTATGCGCTGGAAACCGCATTCAGGCGGGGAACTATTTTTCCGGATCTGGATCTGCCGTTTATGATGGGAGGTGCCTGCTGATGAATGAGACTGCCAGAAAATTGATGAAACGGATTGATGATGCCAGCTTTGCAATGGATGATGTGATTCTCTATCTGGACACCCACCCGGATGACAGGAATGCGCTGAATTATTACCGGTATGTGGTGGCACTTCGGAAAGAAGCTGTTAAAGCGTATGAGGCATCGTTTGGACCGCTCACGATCGAGGATGCGGACGATGCATGCACATGGTCCTGGCTTACAGAGCGCTGGCCGTGGGAAGGGGAGGTGTAGCGTATGTGGAGATATGAAAAAAGATTACAATATCCAGTCAATATCAAGACGCCGAATCCGAAGATCGCGCAATATGTAATGAGCCAGTATGGCGGTCCTGACGGCGAAATCGGAGCCTCTATGCGCTACCTGTCCCAGCGGTATACGATGCCTTATAAGATGCAGAAAGGACTTCTGACCGACATCGGAACCGAGGAACTCGCCCATATGGAGATGATTGCCGCCATTGTCCAGCAGCTCACGCGCAACCTTACTCCGGCACAGATCGAGTCATCCGGGTTCGGACCATACTATATCGACCACACCACGGCAATCTGGCCGCAGGCAGCAGGCGGAATCCCGTTCAATGCGTGCGAGTTCCAGTCGAAGGGCGATGCGATCACGGATTTATATGAGGATATGGCAGCAGAGCAGAAAGCCCGCACAACCTACGACAATATTCTCCGCGTGGTCAAAGATCCGGAAGTATGCGATCCGATCCGTTTTCTGCGCGAGCGGGAGATTGTACATTTTCAGCGGTTTGGCGAAGCTTTAAGAAATGTACAGGATCACCTGAGCAGTCGTAATTTCTATACGTTTAACCCAGAGTTTGATAAAGTGAAAGCGAAGGGATAAAACAAAAACCTCCGTAAACAATGTCAAATTCATTCTTTACGGAGGTTTTCAAACCAGCACCGAGTGCGGATAAATCCGAACCCTCAACCTCCGCCAGTGTGATGGTCTTAGAACTGTTCTTACAGTTAAAAGTAAGGAATTATCTTGTCCTCATAAAGATACACCGCATTTACAAAACTGTCAATCAGTCTTTGCCGCTGTTCCCGCTTTGTCACATCAAATTTACGGAAGCGGTAAATGAAAAATGCTATCTGTTCTCTTGTAAGCAGGGGCTTGTGCATTTCCTCCTGCAAAATGCTGACTTCAAGCTGCCTTTTGGTTTCCTCCAACTCGTCCAGTCTTTGCTTGGTGGACGGAGTAAAAATCCCTGCTTGAATGGAGTTGAGCATATTGTTAATACCTTTTTCCGTTTCTGCAAGCTACTTTTTCAAAAGAGGCAGATCGGTGCTTTCTTTCTTCTGCAACTCCATCAGCGTATCAATCAGTCGTTCCATGACTTTATCATTCATAATTGCTTTCATACAGTAATTGAGCGTACATATAAATTAGAGGAGACCGAGGCAGTGATGCAGAAACAGATCCGGGTGGCAAACCATCGGATCGCAGATTTGGAAAAGCAGATGGAGGGATAAGGTATGCAGATTAAAGATTATGTAAAGCCGGAATTACTTGTGGTAGCAGTAGTGCTGTACTTTATTGGGATGTGGCTGAAGCAGAGTGAGACAGTGAAAGACAAATACATCCCACTCATTAATGGGCTGATTGGCGTTGCGATTTGTGCCATCTATGTGTTCGCCACCTGTGCCTGCGGCAGTGGTCAGGATATCGCGCTGGCAGTTTTCACGGCACTTACACAGGGCGTCCTTGTGGCGGGATTGTCTACGTATGTAAACCAGATTTTTAAGCAGTCAGGAAAAGAAGAGTAGAAGGAGGCGATCCGACTATCTCCCGCGGCAGTTCGGGGCGTGGCTGCCGTTGCGACATCGCAACAATAGGGGAAAATCGACGAAAGCCGATAGTAGGAATAAAAACCCCCAAGGAGTCGCGATCCTTGGGGGTTTTGTCGTTGCCTGTGATGGACAACTACTATCTCTTAGCCTATCGGCATTATAGCATATGCGAAAATTCTTTGCAAGATACCCCGGAAAACAAAATTTCATATTTTTTCATATCATAAAGAAAAGAGGACAAATCTATGAGAGATATCACATTATGCCATCCGCGTCTCCAGCGCATTGCGTCCGCCTGGATCAAAGCCTGTGCGACCGAGGGTATCACAGTAGCCATCGGAGAGACACTGCGGACGGTGGCGGAGCAGGACGCTCTGTACGCGCAAGGACGTACCAAGCCTGGCAACATTGTAACCAATGCCAAAGGCAGTAGCTATAGCAGTCAGCATCAGTGGGGGTTGCTTTTGATTTTTATCTTAAGATGGATGTGGACGGCGATGGCAGCGTGTCAGACGATGCCTACAATGACAGCACAGGTATGTTTAAAAAGGCCGCAGAGCTGGCAAAAGCTTTAGGACTTGCCTGGGGCGGAGACTGGCGTAGCATCGTAGACAAGCCACATCTTTATCTGCCGGACTGGGGCAGCGGCACCAATATTCTTAAACAGCGTTACGGCACCTTTGAGGCGTTTAAAAAGACCTGGCCTAAAATGGATGTAGCGACAGTCAAAGCCGACAGCGATGCCGGAGCGGCGGATCTCAAGGACATCAAGAGCGGCGCACACGGCTTGAGCATCACTGCGTCCTCACTCATCATCCGGACAGCTCCGGCAGGTGCTGACTCTGGCAAGCGATACAGTAAGGATCAGCAGGTGCAGCCGATCCGGAAGTGTTTTGTCAGCGGAGCACCGTGGATCCAGACTGCGGACGGCTGGGTGTCTGGCAAGTATCTTACTGGCTGGGTGTGCCAGGACGGGCGCTGGTGGTATCTGCTGAGTGGGTACACCTACCGGCACGATGCAGTCTGCCAGATTGACGGGCAGGCGTATGCGTTTGATTCGGATGGCTGGATGATTACCGCAGATCGGATAGCAGAGGACGGACATATACGATAAAATATGATGAAAAACACAATATAAGCGCATAATAAGGGGCTGTCATTCCTTGAAAATAAAGGAAAAACAGCCCTTTTTCGTGTGATATTTCCCCAGAAAAAGGGGTTCTTTATACTGAAATATGCTTTCGTGGTAGATGCTCCAAAAACACCGGAAACCCTTGTAAATAAAGGAAAAATCCAGCATTTACAAGGGTTTCCGCATCCGTCAAAAAAAGCAGATAACGGGAATCGAACCCGCCTTTCCAGCTTGGGAAGCTAGCGTTCTACCGATGAACCATATCTGCAAATATATATTAAGTATACTGTTTTTTCTGAAAAAGTCAAGAAATTTATCTTGCCAAAAAGGGAGGAAAGTTACTGTACACGGGTAGGCACTTTTGGGACCGAAAGAGACAAATATATTCAAAACGCCCACAAAATCCCCTCTTAACACAATTTATATTTCAAAAACTCGCAGAAGGTGTTATAATAATTCCGTATGGATTAGGGCGCGGTTTTCAGGCACCCTTTTTCCGTCATAGGAAAGTGTTAAGGCACATTTTTTATTTTGTATATAAATCTGTATCGGTATGGCGGATAAACAGAAAATAACGGAGGAAACTATGGATATAATCATTATCGGATGCGGCAAGGTTGGTACGACGCTGGCGGAGCAGCTTGTCCGGGAAGATCACAATGTGGTGATGATCGATACGTCTGCGGAGCGGATGCAGCGGGTGTCAGATGATATCGATGCGATCAAGCTGGTGGGAAATGGTGCCAGCATTTCCATGCAGATCGAGGCAGGTGTGCAGACGGCGGACATGCTGATTGCCGTGACAGGGTCGGATGAGATGAACCTTCTCTGCTGCCTGATTGCGAGAAAAGTGGGGCATTGCCACACGATTGCGCGTGTGCGGAATCCGATTTACAGCAACGAGCTTACCTTTATCAAGCAGCAGCTGGGAATTTCCATGATTATTAACCCGGAATATGCGGCGGCGACGGAGATTTCGAGAATTCTGCGCTTCCCGTCAGCGATCAAGATCGATCCATTTGCCAAGGGAAAGGTAGAGCTTCTGAAATTTAAGGTAAAACCGGAGTTTAAGCTGGACGGGCTTTCGGTCATGGATATTGACAGCCAATTCCGCTGCGATGTCCTGATCGGCGGTGTTGAGCGCGGCGATGAGGTGGCGATCCCGGATGGTAAATTTGTGATCAAAAACGGGGATATGGTGTCGATTATCGCCTCCCCGGCAAATTCGGCAGAATTTTTCCGCAAGATCGGCATTCAGACAAACCAGGTCAGAAATACGTTGATTGTCGGAGGCGGTACGATTGCTTATTATCTGGCAAAACTTTTGGCGGCGATGAAGATCCGGGTTAAAATTGTGGAGAAGGATAAAGCGCGCTGCGAGGTTCTGACAGAACTTCTGGACGATGCGTTGATCCTCAACGGCGACGGAACGGACCGGCAGCTTCTTCTGGAAGAGGGGCTGATGACGGCGGAGGCATTTGTCACTCTGACGAATATGGATGAGGAAAATGTATTCCTTGCGCTGTATGCGAAGGAAAATTCCAGCGCGAAGCTGGTGACGAAGGTTAACCGGATCGCCTTTGACGAGCTGATCAGCAAGCTGGATCTGGGAAGTCTGATTTATCCGAAATACATTACGGCGGACTACATTTTACAGTATGTGCGCGCGATGCAGAATACCATCGGTAGCAATGTGGAGACGTTGTACCATATTCTCGACAGCCGGGCGGAAGCGCTGGAGTTTGTGATCCGCGAGGAGTCGGAAGTGACGGGCATTCCGCTGATGAATCTGAATCTCAAGAACAACCTGCTGATCGGATGCATCAACCGCGGCGGTAATATCAAGATCGCGCGTGGACAGGACTGCATCCAGCAGGGCGATACAGTGATCGTCCTGACGAGTCAGAAAGGTCTGCGGGATATCCGCGACATCCTGAGAAAGTAGGCGGCATAGATGAATTATTCGATTGTATTTTATATCATAGGCTGGATCCTGAATTTTGAGGCGGCTTTTATGGTGCTTCCGACGGTAGTGGCACTGATTTACCGTGAGTCAGAGGTATGGTGTTTTCTGGCAACGATGGCAGTATGCCTGATGGTTGGTATGCTTCTGGTACGCCGGAAACCGAAAAATCAGATCTTTTATGTGGCGGAGAGCTTTGTGGCGGTTTCTCTAAGCTGGGTTTTACTCAGTGTGATGGGAGCAGTGCCGTTTGTATTAAGCGGCTATATTCCAAATCCGATCGATGCCTTGTTTGAGACGGTATCGGGCTTTACGACGACCGGTGCAAGTATTCTGAGCAATGTGGAGCAGCTGCCGAAATGCTTATTATTCTGGCGAAGTTTTACGCACTGGATCGGCGGTATGGGCGTTCTGGTATTTCTTCTGAGTGTCCTGCCGATGGTGGGCGGTTCCCATATGAATTTGATGAAAGCGGAGAGCCCAGGACCCATCGTGAGTCGTCTCGTTCCGAAGGTTCAGATGACGGCGAAGCTGTTATACCAGATTTATCTGGGAATGACGATTCTTGAGGCTGTGATTCTGATTCTTGGGAAAATGCCGATTTTCGACGCGATCACGATCACGGTCGGAACAGCAGGTACGGGTGGTTTTGCAATCCGGAATGATAGTCTGGCGAGCTACACGGCATTTCAGAAAAATGTCGTGACGGTGTTTATGATTCTGTTCGGAGTGAACTTTAACTTTTACTTCTTTCTGCTGATGCGGAAGATGGGACAGGCCTTTAAAATGCAGGAGGTCCGGGCATATTTTCTAATCATTGCATCGGCGATTGGCATCATTACAGTCAATACGGTAGCACTCTGCGGCAATGCACTGCAGGCATTCCAGGATGCGGCATTCCAGGTCGGTTCGATTATCACGACGACCGGTTATGCCACGGTGGATTTTGATAAATGGCCGCAGCTTTCAAGAACGATTATGGTACTTTTGATGTTTATCGGCGCCTGCGCGGGCAGTACCGGAGGCGGTATCAAGGTGTCGCGTGTTTTGATTCTGCTTAAATCGGTAAAAAAGGAGCTGAAACAGTACCTGCACCCGAGTGCAGTGGAGAAGATCAAAATGGATGGAAAGATCGTGGAGCATGAGGTTGTGCGCTCGACGAATGTGTTTATGGTTGCGTATGTGCTCATTTTTACGGTATCTGTTCTGCTGATTTCTCTGGATGAATACGATCTGGTGACGAATTTTACGGCGGTTACGGCTACGTTTAATAATATCGGACCGGGTCTGGCGCTGGTCGGACCGACCGGAAACTTTGGATTTTTCAGTAATTTCTCAAAAGTGGTTCTGATTTTTGATATGCTGGCAGGACGTCTGGAGATTTTCCCGGTACTTCTGCTGTTTTCAAGGGAAACCTGGAAGCGGTTCTAGGGAAGGAGAATGCGGATGGATATACTGTTCTTTTTAACGGGGTGTCTGGGACTGGCAGAGACAATTGATTTGTTCTGCGGCAAAGATTTCCTGATTTTTATATCGGATTCGATCGATCCGAAGAAATATACCTGAAAAAGGTGTATGCGGTTGAAAAATGGCTGTTTGCGATTGATACGCTGTCGCTGTTTGGCATGGCGTTTCATCTGGGCGGCGGTACGGGCGATCTGGTGCTGGCGGCAGTTGTGCTGGTGACACTGTTCGCACATGTGTATGTGTTTAAGAGCCGGAACTTCCGGGTGTAAGTAGATAAAAGTGGGCGTGATGTGTCTGGCATGCGCCCATTTTTGCTGCCATGATGCAGAGAAAATGGCTGGTGGCTTGTTTTGGGACAGATGCTTGAAACGGCTGACAGTGTGGCTTCCGGGGAAGTGGGACACACTTTGCGTTGACAGGCATATGATATAGTATCAATGAAAAATGAAAAGGAGATTATCATATGTGTTGGTCTTGGGGTAATGGTTGTGGACACTGCGGAGGATGCGGCGGCTGTGGAAATAATGGATGGGGCTGGAATAGCTGTGGAAATAACGGAAGAAATTCCTATCGGAGAGGTTTCAACGATGGTTATGCAATCGGCTATCGGGATGGCTATGATGCCGGAAGAGACAGCCAGTCTGGCTGCGGCTGCGGCAATAATGGCGGCTGTGGCTGCGGAAACTAGAGAGGGCGATTCAATTTGCACGAGGTGTGAACTGAGGGAAAGAAAGCCGGGCGGTGAGAGCTGCCCGGCTTTCTTCCCTTCAGTTATTAAGAACTCTAAGAATACGCTAAAAATCGGGGCAACAGGATTTGAACCTGCGACCTCTCGGCCCCCAGCCGAGCGCGCTACCAAGCTACGCCATACCCCGAAAATAAATCATAGCTGCACTTTGCCAAATGTTCAGCTGACATATACCGCCATTTGTTGAAATATTATATGCATGATACCAGGGTCAAAAGGTCAGAAGTTCGACGCAAGCTTGCTTGCAGGAGAATTTTTGACCTTGGGACCCGCCAAAAACATGAGTAAGTAGCCATTTTTCAAAGAAAAATGAGCGAATTGCGAATGTTTTTGAGAATTGCGGGAGCACGCAGTGCAGAGCAATTCGGTATCAGAGGGGTCAAAAGCTTTTGCCCCCAACATCATATGCATATCATTATATCAAAATTACATCAAAAATCAACTATGACTTCTAAATTTTCGCTGCCGGATGTTTGTTTTTTGATGTAATTTTGATGGTTGAGTGGAATTTTATGAATCAATGGAATGGATCAATAGAATGAATATTTTCCAAATATTGACTCCAAATTTGAAAAATGGTATGATGAAAACGTGGATAATTAAAAGAAAAGGTCATAGCAGAGTCTTCGGCTGTGACCTTTTGTAGTAACCAACCCCAAGGAGAACATCATGATAAGTTTTGACCTTGACATGACCCTCTTAGACCACCGGACGGATCAGATCACACCGAGTGCGCTGGAGGCGATTGAAAAGCTACGCCCGAAGTACAAGATTGTGCTGGCAACGGGGCGCGATATGGATAATTATTACAGTACATCGTACCGGGACATCGTCCGTCCGGATGCGATTGTACATATGAACGGGACGAAGATCACAGTGGGAGATAAGCTGCTGTTTGAGCACATCTTTGATCCGGAACTCCTGCGCCGGGTGCTGAGTTTCTGCGATGAAAAGGGATTCGGAATCGGCATGACGGTGGGGGATGAAGATTACTATATCCATCCGGAGATCATTGCGGCTAATGATATCCGCTTCTGGGGAAGCTGCGGGCGGCAGTTCCAGAATCCGTGGAAGATGCTCACGATGCCGGTCCGGACACTGGCGTTTGTCGGCAGCCGTGAACAGGTGAAGGAGATGGAACGGGAATTTCCGACCCTGAAATTGCCGATGTTTGCGAGCGGACATGGCGCGGATGTGGTCGAGAAAGGCAATTCCAAGGCGGACGGACTCCGCAGGCTGGCGGTGTATTTTGGAGAAAAAGAAGATCTCTCCGATACAGTGGCATTTGGCGACAGCATGAATGATATTGAGGTTGTGCAGGAAGCCGGCATCGGCGTGGCGATGGGAAATGCAGTGGATGCGCTTAAAAAAGTAGCCGATTACGTGACGGCACCGATCGGGGAAGATGGAATTTATAAAGCGTGCGAACACCTTCATTTATTTTAAAGAAGTTATTTTCCTATTTTACCTGTTCCCATTTTCCTATATAAATGATATAATAGCTACCAAACGGTTATTGTCCACAGGTGAGTTTCTTTGAGTAGAAATTCCATGCAGTACAATAACAAGAAATGACTTAAAAGGCGCGTGCCTGCAAGCTTTGACTAAAAGGATGAACTGCGGCTGCAGAAATCGGCAGTGCGGCAGGGAACCGGACACGCACCGGGAAAAAGAGAGGATGTAACAGATGGAACATTTAATTACTCCGGCTGGTTATAAACCGGTATTGGATTTGAGAGAAACACAGGTTGCTATCAAGGAAATCAAGGACTTTTTTCAGAGAGAACTGGCAAAACAGCTCAATCTGACCCGTGTGTCCGCACCGCTTTTTGTACTGCCGGAATCTGGTCTGAACGATAACTTAAACGGCGTAGAGCGCCCGGTATCCTTTGGGATTCTGGAGCAGAAAGATCGGAAGGCTGAGATTGTACATTCTCTCGCCAAATGGAAACGTCAGGCATTAAAAGAGTACGGATTTCAGGAAGGTGAAGGCCTTTACACCGACATGAGCGCGATTCGTCGTGATGAGGATACAGACAACATCCATTCCATTTATGTGGATCAGTGGGACTGGGAGAAGATCATCAGTAAAAAAGATCGTACCCGTGAGACACTGGAATCCATTGTCCGTTCGGTTTACAAGGCACTGAAAGTGACCGAGGACTATATGGCATATGAATATGAGTACATTGGACGTTATCTTCCGGAAAATATCACATTTGTGACGACCCAGGAACTGGAAGATATGTATCCGGATTGCACACCGAAGGAGCGCGAGTATAAGATTGCGAAGCTGCATGGTGCGGTATTTATTGAGCAGATTGGTGACAAGATGAAATCCGGTGAGAAGCACGATGGTCGTGCTCCGGACTATGATGACTGGAAATTAAACGGCGATATTCTGGTATATTATCCAGTTCTGGATATCGGACTGGAGCTTTCTTCCATGGGTATCCGTGTTGATGAGGATTCCCTGAAAGAGCAGCTGGTAAAGGCGGGATGTGAGGAACGCGCGGAGCTGCCATTCCAGAAAGCAGTTCTGGAGGGAGAGCTTCCGTATACAGTCGGCGGCGGTATCGGTCAGTCCCGTATCTGTATGTTCTTTCTGCGGAAAGCACATATCGGAGAGGTGCAGGCGTCGATCTGGCCGGACGGTGTGCGCGCAGAGGCAGAGGCTCACAACATTCATCTGCTGTAAAAATAAAATTGATGAAAAGCTGCCCGGGAAAGTGATTTTCTGCGGCAGTTTTTTGTGTAATAAGAAATTCATTAGAATTCCCTATTACACAAAAAGGCACATTCTTTTTATGTAATGGGAAGCCCATAGAATGAGAGGATAGGATATTTATATGGCGGATCATATCTATGATTTAATTATTATCGGTGCGGGACCGGCGGGATATACGGCAGCGCTGCGTGCGGCAGCGATGGGGATGGATGCAGTCCTGATCGAGAAAAAAGCGCTGGGCGGCTCATGCGTCAATACCGGCTGTATTCCTGCCAAGGCGCTTCTGCAGGCGACGGCAGTCTACCGGGATATGCTGAAAGCATTCCGGTTTGGCATCGTGGCGGAGAAGGTCAGCTTTGACTGGCGGCAGATGCAGATTTATAAAAATGAGTCCGTGGAATCATTCCGCTCAATGATTCAGGGAATGTTAGAAAAAGCGGAGGTGGAGATGATTCACGGCGATGCGCGCCTGCATGCGGATAATGTGGTGCGTGTGACGACCTCCAAAGGCGCATTGACGCTGAAAGGAAAAAATGTGATTCTGGCAACCGGTTCCAGCCCTGTGATTCCGGATATCCCGGGAATTGATCTGCCGCAGGTTATGACAAGCCGTGATATTCTGCGGATGGATGACTGGAATTTTGACTGTCTGACGGTCATCGGCGGCGGTGTCATCGGTGTGGAGATCGCGACGATCTTCGCGGCGCTCGGTTCCCGCGTGACGCTTTTGGAGCAGGCAAATCGTCTGCTGGAGTCGATGGATCCGATGATTTCCGAGCAGATGGAAGCAAATCTGCGTTCTAAGGGTATTGAAGTCCACTGCAATGTACAGGTCATGGAGATCAAGGATCGCGGCAATGACACGGTGTCGGTCAATTACCGTTGTGAGCGCGGCTGGAAGGAAAGCCCGGCGGACCGCGTGCTGGTGGCAGTCGGCAGACGCCCGAATATGTCGAGGTTCTGGCGGACGATTGTCAGGTACAGCTGGAAAATGGGCGTCCGCTCATCAAGGGAACCTACCGCACGACGCAGGAAAATGTCTATGCGATCGGCGATACCGTGGCGCGGAAACGTCTTGCCCATGTGGCAGCGTCCCATGCGGCTTATCTGGTCGAAAACCTGGCGGGACGCGGACACCGGATGCAGCTTTCGGTCGTGCCGAACGGTATGTATGTCGTGCTTCCGGTTGTGCCGACCTGTATTTATACGGAGCCGGAGATTGCGGCGGTTGGATTTACGGAAAATGATGCCCGCCTTTATAATATGAAGATCAAGTGCGGTGTGGCATATATGACGGAAAATGGAAAAGCGCTTCTGGCGAGAAACAGCCGCGGTTTTGTGCGCCTGATTTTTGAGGCGTATACCAACACGCTGATCGGGGCGCAGATCATGTGTGCGCGTGCGACGGACATGATTGGAGAGATGGCAACGGCGATCGCCAACGGTCTTACGGCATATCAGCTCTCGACGGCGATGCGCGCGCATCCGACGTACAGTGAGGCGATCACGGAGGCGATCGAAGATGCGTTGAAAAATGGATAATAGAGAAACAATAGGAGGCAGAAAAATGGGACGTGAGGTTCGGGAGAGAATTGAACAGCTTCGCGAGAAGATGGCGGAGCGTGGAATGGACGCATATCTGATTCCGACATCGGATTTCCATGGCTCGGAATATGTGAGCGAGTATTTCAAATGCCGGAAATATATGACAGGCTTTACCGGCTCGGCGGGAACAGCGATCATCACGATGGAGGACGCAGGGCTCTGGACGGATGGCAGATATTTTGTGCAGGCGGCAGCAGAGCTTTCCGGCAGCGGGGTGAAACTTTATCGCTCCGGTCAGGAGGGCGTGCCGACAACGCTGGAATTTTTGAAAAAACATATGCCGGAACAGGGTGTTCTGGGCTTTGACGGCAGAGTGGTCGATACGGCAGAGGGCGAGCACATCGCGAAAGCACTGTCTGGGAAAAAGGTACGCATTTCGGAGGGAGAGGAT
This sequence comes from Clostridium sp. AF22-10, assembly GCF_003478725.1. Classification (NCBI taxonomy): domain Bacteria; kingdom Bacillati; phylum Bacillota; class Clostridia; order Eubacteriales; family Clostridiaceae; genus Clostridium; species Clostridium sp. AF22-10. The sequence continues at coordinate 79,817 of NZ_QUFZ01000010.1, read as the reverse complement.
CTGATTGGGAGTATCTGGGATGACCGCCCGGCGCTTCCGATGAACCCGGTCTGGATTCTGGAAGAGAAGTATGCGGGAAAACCGGCGGCGGAGAAGATTGCAGATCTGCGCGGGGAGATGAAAAAGTGTCAGGCGACGGTGCATCTGCTGACGAGTCTTGATGATATTGCGTGGCTTTTAAATATCCGGGGCGATGACATTGTACATACGCCGGTTGTATTGTCCTACTTGATTGTGACAAAACAGGAATTATTCTTCTTTATTCATGAGAAGACGCTGAACGAGGAAGTACGTGCCTATCTGCATGGACTGGGCGTTCGGATCATGCCATATGAGGCGGTATACCAGATTGCATCCGCATTCCGCTATGAGCGTGTATTATTGGAAAAGTCGAAGATCAATTACCGTCTGTTCCGGTGCCTGGATGCGAGTGTGAAAGTGATCGAGGCGATGAACCCGACGGCAGCGGCAAAAGCAGTCAAAAATCCAGTGGAACAGGAAAATATGCGCCGCGTGCATGTGCAGGATGGTCTGGTATTGACCCGTTTCCTGCGCTGGATGAAGGAACATGCAGGTGAAAAAGGACTGGATGAGTGGACCGCCGGGGAATATCTGGATAGCTGCGCTTGGAACAAAAAAACTGCCTGGATATGAGCTTTACGACGATCTCTGCGTGGGGACCGAACGCGGCGATGTGCCACTATACGGCGTCTGAGACAGAGAAGAGCAGTGTGCCGAATAAGGGGCTGTATCTGGTCGATTCCGGCGGACAGTATTATGAGGGAACGACGGATGTGACGCGTACCATCGCGGTCGGACCGATCACGCAGGAAGAAAAACGCTGCTGTACGCTGGTGGCGTGCTCGATGCTGCGTCTGCTGGATGCGAAGTTTATGTATGGCTGCCGCGGTATCAACCTGGACTATATTGCGCGCGAACTCCTGTGGAGAAACGGCCTGGATTTCAACCATGGAACAGGGCATGGTGTCGGCTATCTGGGCTGTGTGCATGAGCGCCCGAATTCCATCCGATGGAGGCTGCTCACATCGCCCGCTGAAAATGCGGTTCTGGAGGAAGGCATGGTTACCTCTGATGAGCCGGGTCTTTATCTGGAAGGAAAATTTGGCATCCGGACGGAGAATCTGATGCTCTGTGTGAAAGATGTGAAGAATGAATTTGGTCAGTTCATGAAATTTGAAAATCTGACCTGGGTTCCGATTGATCTGGACACGATCGATGTATCGCTGATGGAAGGGCGTGACCGCGAGCTTTTGAACGCGTACCACAAGGGCGTGTTTAAGAAGCTGTCTCCGTATATGACGGAGGAAGAGAAAGCATGGCTGACAGAGGCGACGCGAGCGATTTAGAGGAGGAGAACAAGGAAGATACGGCAGTAAAACATTAAAAAGCGGTTAAAAACCGGCATAGATAAAAGATGCCGGATATAAACTGTAAATGACCATGTAAAATAAATGCGAGGCTGCGTGTATGCGCTATCATTTGTTCGACCGTGTTCGAATCTGTGAGACAACTGGAATGCAGGACGGCTATCTGAGGATCGATGTGGTAAACCGTGAAAACAATTTCCCGATTGAGGGAGCAGAGGTTTCGGTCAGCTATGGCAATTCAGGACAGACGCAGGAAGTGCTTAGAACCAATTTATCCGGGCAGACGGAGGAGATTGCGGTAGCGGCGCCTCCTGCGTTGCTTTCACTGGAAGAACAGAACCGGGAAAAGCCGTATGCGAATTATACGGTGGAAGTGCGGGCAGCGGGCTATGAGCCGGTAAGGGTAAAGGGAACAGAGGTGCTGGCGGGCGTGCTGGCAGTCCAGCCGATCCGGATGATTCCGCTTCCGGCTCAGACCGGAGCGGAGGAGAATATCCAGATTCCGGACCATACCTTATATGGTTCCTATCCGCCCAAGATTGCCGAAGATGAGGTAAAACCGGTGCAGGAGAGCGGCGAGATCGTGCTGAGCCGCGTGGTGGTACCGCAGACGATCGTCGTGCATGACGGCGTACCGACCAATGCCTCCGCAAAAGATTACTATGTGTCATACCGGGATTATATCAAAAACGTGGCGTCGAGCGAGATCTACGCGACCTGGCCGCGCAGCACGATCGTCGCCAATGTGCTTGCGATCATGTCATTTACACTGAACCGGGTGTATACGGAGTGGTATCGGAACCAGGGCTACGATTTTACAATCACTTCCTCGACGGCATTCGATCACAAGTGGATTTACGGGCGTGATATTTTCGAGCCGATCTCAGAGGTGGTGGACGACATTTTTGACAACTATCTGTCCCGCCCCGGTGTGCGGCAGCCGATTCTGACACAGTACTGCGACGGGCGGCGGGTGTCCTGCCCGGGCTGGATGACCCAGTGGGGATCCTGCAGTCTGGGAGAACAGGGATACAGCGCGATCGAGATATTGCGGCGCTTCTATGGAAATAGTATTTACATCAACACTGCGGAACAGATATCAGGAATCCCGATCTCCTATCCGGGGGAACCGCTTAAGGTGGGGTCCAGCGGCGATAAGGTGCGGCAGCTGCAGCAGCAGCTTGACGCGGTGGCGACTGTGTATACAGCGATCCCGCGGGTTACGCCGGACGGGATCTACGGATCCGGAACGGAGGCGTCCGTACGGGCGTTCCAGTCGGTGTTTGGACTTCCGCAGACGGGCGTGGTCGATTTTGCTACCTGGTACAAGATTTCTCATATCTATGTGGGGATCTCGCGGATTGCGGAGCTGAATTGAGTTGGAAATGGGATTTGCGGGAGAAGAATAACGAAAAGACATATGAATTCATATAGGTGAAATATCTGTGAGCAGGATGCATACAGGAAACAGAGACAAAGAACATAAGAGGGGGTGGATTGGATGAAAGATACCAGACGGGAAGAGGGAGTCAGACAAACCGGGGGGACTGGCCGGGCAAATGCGATCACAGAGGGAGTGATCTGGAAACAGCTTCTGCTATTTTTCTTCCCGATTTTATTTGGAACTTTTTTTCAGCAGCTCTATAATACGGCAGATGCGGTGGTAGTAGGCCGTTTTGTCGGAAAGGAAGCGCTGGCGGCGGTCGGCGGAAGCACATCGATGCTTACGAACCTGCTGGTTGGCTTTTTTGTGGGACTTTCTTCGGGTGCGACAGTTATCATCGCCCAGTTTTACGGGGCGGGACGCGGTCAGCGGGTCAGCGAGGCAGTCCACACGGCGATTGCCTTTTCGCTGCTGTGCGGTATCCTCATGACGGTTGGCGGACTCCTTTTTTCTGACACGGCGCTTCGCCTGATGGGGACGCCGGAGGATATCATGGACAATGCAAGCGGGTATCTGCACATTTATTTTGTCGGAATCACGGCGAACCTCTTATATAATATGGGTGCCGGAATCCTGCGGGCGATCGGTGATTCCAAAAGACCGTTCTATTTCCTTGTGATCAGCTGTTTTACAAACATTGCGCTCGATCTGTTGTTTGTAGTAGGACTTCGGATGGGCGTGCGTGGTGCGGCGGTGGCGACGATCCTTTCCCAGGTGGTCAGCGCGTGTCTGGTATTGGGAACGCTGATGCGTGCGGATGGCTCGTACCGGTTTGAGATCCGGAAAACGCGGATCACACCGGTGATTCTGGTGCGGATCATCCGGATTGGGTTTCCGGCTGGACTCCAGTCGGTTATGTATTCCTTTTCCAACCTCGTGATCCAGAGCAGCGTCAATGCACTGGGAACAGACACGGTGGCGGCGTGGGCTGCATATGGAAAGATCGACAGCACTTACTGGATGATCATTAATGCGCTGGGGATCTCCATCACGACCTTTGTCGGACAAAATTACGGCGCGGGGCGGCTGGACCGTGTGAAACGCAGCGTGTACGTCTGCCTGGGAATTTCCTGTATTATCACGGTGGGGCTGAGCACGATCCTGTATCTGACGGGCGGCTATATTTATCTGTTGTTCACAACGGATGCGGCGGTAATTGCGATCGGCATGAAGATTCTTCACTTCCTGGTGCCGGCATTTGTGACATACCTCTGTATTGAGATTTATTCCGGCGCACTGCGCGGTGTGGGAGACTGCTGGATTCCGATGATTATGACGGCGCTGGGCGTGTGCGTCCTGCGGGTTGTCTGGATCCTGATCGCTGTTCCGATCCGCCCGGATATCCTGACAGTGGTATTCAGCTATCCGCTGACCTGGACGATCACAACGGTTCTCTTTAATATTTATTATTATTTTTTCAGTGCGCTGAAAAAATGGAATGTGCCGCTTCCGTGGAAGAAAAAGAGGCGGGAGCTTCATAACCTGTAAATAGTTATGCATGGTTTCGAAAATGATTGACAAAACGGGGTGGTACTGGATTTTTTTCAGAAAGTGTGATATTCTTATGTTACAAAAGATAGGTGACAGTGTTTCTTCCTGGATGGATGCCGCGCAAGCGGCAGATAAAACGGAGATTCGAAACAGAGGGCAGAGGCACTTGCCGCTGGTCAGAAAGAGAGGCAGAATTATGGGCTATGAACCAATGAATGAGTCCTGGCAGATGGCGGGGGAACGCCATGAGACACTGGGACAGTATGTGGCGAAGACATATTTATGGATGTTTGCAGGGCTTCTTGTGACATTTGGCATCGCATTAGCCGGATACGTGACGGGAGCGATTTTGTATGTATTTCAGGTTCCGTATGCGACCCTCGCATTGACGGGACTGGAGCTTTTGACGGTGATCTGGCTGAGTGCCCGGATTCACAAGTTATCGGTGGGAGCGGCGAGAGGGCTGTTTCTATTCTATGCAGCTTTAAACGGCGTTGTTTTCTCGATGTATTTCCTGATCTTCGGTGTTGTGGAGATGGTGTTTGTATTTGCGGCGACCGCGCTGTTCTTCGGAATGATGGCGGGCGTCAGCCTGATCTTCAAGCTGGACTTGAGCGGAATCCGTCCACTGCTCGTTGGCGGATTGCTGTTTCTGATTCTCTTTGGTCTGCTTTCAATGTTTTTAAATCTAGGCAGCTTTGAGACAGTGCTCTGCTATGCCGGTATCGTGGTATTCTTAGGCTTTACCGCTTATGATACAACCAAGATCCGGGATAATTACCAGATTTTCTCTGCGGATCCGGAGCTGCTTCAGAAAGCATCGGTATTCTCGGCGTTGCAGCTGTATCTCGATTTTATCAACCTGTTTCTGTACATTATCCGCCTGATGAACCGGAATCGGAAATAGGAAAAAATCTTTCAGGAGAACGAAAGTTCCTTTGCAGGAATAAAGAAAAGTGGAATTTTGCGGAAAACTGAATATGCAAAAATGAAATGCCGGAACGGGGGAAAGCTTTGTTCCGGCATTATTGTGTTTTTCTGCTTGAAAATCCTGTTTTTGGCATGGACGGCTTCATTCTTTTAGCAGAAAGGGAAGCATTCTGTAATAAATTTGACAGATTTTATTTAAAGTTTCTCTATTGAAGTGGATGGGGAGTATCTGTTAAACTAGATTATAATAGGGAAAGTCCTGCTGTTGGTTACACAGTGTGTGGATGAACCATATCTGTTTCGCATATGCCCCCGCCGGATCAGGCGGGGAAATGTATATAAAATGGTGAACAGACAACAGGAATAAAAGGATAATCAAGGAGGTTTTTTGGCATGAATCGGAATAGAGTGAACAAAAAAAGGATGGGGGGCGCGCGTGTGCTTTCACGGGCAGCGGCTGGCATGCTGGCAGCAGCGCTGTGTTTTCAGCCGATGACAGCGCTGGCAGGACCGGCGGGAGATTCTTCTCTTACATCGTCATCCTCGAATGCGGGGCCGGGCGGCGGTTCGGGCAGCTCCAATTCGGGAAGTACAGGCAGCTCTGGCGGTTCGACTTCTGTTTCCAATGGGGGTGTGAGCGCGGTCACATCGGGGCTTGGCGTGTACCGGGTGACGGAGAATGAGGGGATCGGTGCGATTGCGCGCGGCGTGGATGTGTCTTACTGGCAGCAGAATGTAAATTGGAGCCAGGTGGCATCGGATAATGTACAGTTTGCGATGCTGGCAACCCGGTTCCGCGGTAATGTGGATCCGTTTTTCGCTATGAACGCGGCAAATGCGAGCCAGGCAGGGCTGCGGCTGGGCGCGTACATTTATTCGTATGCGACTTCGGTCGAAATGGCGCAGCAGGAGGCGGATTTTGTCCTGAATCTTATCAAGGATTATCCTATCTCCTTCCCGGTTGTCTTTGATGCCGAGGATGCTAATACGCTGGGAACTCTGACGCAGTCTCAGGTCAGCGATGTGATCAACGCGTTCTGTAAGCGGATTCAGGATGCAGGATATTATCCGATGGTCTATGCAAATGAATACTGGATTGCCAATAAGATTGATATGTCGAAGATTTCGTATGATATATGGGTGGCAAAATACCAGCAGAAGTATACATATTCAAAGACCTCGATGTGGCAGGCGTCCAACACCGGTTCGGTCAAGGGCGTGAACGGCAATGTGGATATTGATTATCTGTATAAAGATTATATGCAGATCATTCCGGGCAATACCTGGCGGACGATCGCGGGGAACCGTTACTATTATCAGAACCATGTGATGCAGAAATCGGCGTGGATTAACGATGGTCAGAATTGGTACTATATGAATGCGGCGGGCAATCCGTCTACAGGATGGCTGGAGCTTTCAGGCAAAAAGTATTATCTGGAGGCGGATGGTCATATGATTACCGGCTGGAAGACACTGGATGGCGGCTGGCGTTATTTTGATGCATCGGGCGAGCAGGCGACGGGCTGGCGTGCGGTTGATGGGAGCTGGTATTTCATGGCGGACAATGGTCTGATGCAGACCGGCTGGCTGGAGACGGGCGGCAAGAAATATTATCTGAACGCATCCGGCGCGATGCAGGCGGGCTGGCAGAACCTGGGCGGAAGCTGGTATTACTTTGACGGCTCCGGCGCCATGACGACGGGCTGGCAGGCAGTCGGCGGAAAGTGGTATTACATGAACGAGTCCGGCGTGATGCAGACCGGCTGGCTGGATCTTGGCGGTAAGAAATATTACCTGGATGCCAGCGGCGCGATGTACGCAGGTATTACGTTCGAGATGGATGGAAATACCTGGCAGGCAGCGGCAGACGGAAGCTGCACGGTAGTTCTGCCGGAGGAGAATGCGGCGGGAAATGGCGGTTCGACGGATGGACAGACTCCGATAACCGGAAGCCAGTCACCGGTGCAGCCGTCCGGTCCGGCAGGGGTATAATATAAATATGATTTGAACCAGTACCCAGATATTGGAGCTGATTCAGTTAAAAAAATGAAAAAGTAAACAAATTCGAACGGAAATAACTTGCTTTTTTGCCGACCTCATTATACAATGTTAAACAGGCAAAAAAATGGACTTGCTTATGGGATGGAGGAAACCAGCATAAGTAATCTGGCATAACATGACGTTTCAAACTGCTATATCAACTGTATGTGCAAGATAAGCTGCGGCTGTTCCGGTGCGGATTTGACGAAAGATGCGAGGCTCTTCTGGCTGCAAATTAGGAAGAGCCTCGGTATGCGTTATATCGGCAAAAGCGCAGAATCGGGATGGCGGGCACAGAAGTAGTGCGAAAGCGGGGGCGTTTGTCAGCAGGAAACTGTGAAAGCAGTGGTTCGCAGGCAGGTAGCTGCGCTAAGACGCAGGCAGGGAAAGGTCGGAGAATGCAGATTCCGGATTTAGTACTGCATGGAAGCAGCGTGTTTTTACATATTGTATAATGATTATATAATCAGAACCGTCGGCGGAGTTGTAGTGCTAAAAAAGGGATGTCAGTGCGGCTGGCTGCCGGAATCATTTCCGGAAACAGGGATGAGGGCAGTGTTTGTCATCAGTCAGGCACCGGACAGCGCTTATGTGAGAATCGAATAACAAGTCAGTGGTACAGATGTTTATGTATGCATGGCCATTAAAGTCGGATTCGCATAGACGGAAGTGCATGCCATTTATGTATGCAGAGGAGAGTGTACAATCCTCTGCTGCCGCAGCGTGTCAGATGGAGAATTCCCGGAGTGATGACAAGCTCTGGAAATTTTGCAAAAACACCTGCAAACACAGATAGGTGGGAAGTATCACGGATGGCGCCATGAAAGAAACATGGATGCTGTCAGGATATGATTCACGAAGAAAGAGGGACGTCCGTCAAAGCATGGAACGATCTAATTACGAGGTGACACATTTATGAAACAGAATATGAAAAGAATGCTGCTTGTACTTTGCATGGCAGTCTGCTTTTTCGCTCTGTCCGCCTGTGGTAGCGCTTCTGAAGAAGCGGTAGAGCCGATTTCTCCGGAGATCGAGCAGACCATGAGCGATGGCGCTAAGAGCTATCTGGAGCAGTTCGCCAGCTACAGTGACGAAGATCTGGCAGCACAGCTGAAACAGGCTGAGAAGCAGAAAAACACAGTCATTGAGTCTGCAATTTCTTCCTGGACTAGTTCTAAGGACGATTTAGGCAAGATGGGTGAGGTTCAGAGCGTGACCGTAGAGCGCGCCGATGATGACAGCTACACAGCAGTTGTTCAGGCTTCCTTTGAGAAGAGAGACTTGACTTTCTCCCTGACCGCTGAGGAGAGCGTAAGCAGCTACGGCGGTACTTCTCTGGTACCGACCGAGTTATCCTTTGTTGTAAACTACAGCTTCGGTGAGAAGATGGAGAAGGCAGCATTAAATACCCTGATGGGTATGGGTACCGTATTCCTGGTACTGATTTTCATCAGCTTAATTATCAGCAGCTTCAAGAAGGTTAACGAGATTGAGGCAAATGTAAAGGCTAAAAAAGCAGGAGCAGAGGCACCGGCAGCAGCACCGGCACCTGTACAGACTGCAGCACCGGCAGCAGCGCCGGCACGTACCGCAGCACCAGCAGCAGGCAATGCGGCAAACGATGGAGAACTGGTAGCAGTTATCACTGCAGCGATCGCAGCAGCAACCGGCGTACCGGCAGACAGCGTAAATATCCGCTCCATTACACGTAAATAATCATCGATAAAATCTGGAGGAATTTAAAATGAAGAATTATACTATCACCGTAAATGGTACAGCATATCAGGTAACCGTAGAAGAGGGATTTGCAGGCGCAGCAGCACCGGCTCCAGCAGCAGCTCCAGCACCGGCAGCAGCACCGGCTCCAGCAGCAGCACCGGCAGCAGGCGGCGTAACCATCACATCCCCGATGCCAGGTAAGATCCTTGGTATTAAGGCAGCAGCTGGCACAGCTGTAAAACGTGGTCAGGTTATCCTGCTTCTGGAAGCTATGAAGATGGAGAACGAGATCGTAGCTCCTCAGGACGGTACCGTTGCCAGTGTTAATGTTGCAGTAGGCGATATGGTAGAACCGGGCGCAGTTCTTGCTACATTAAACTAATCTAATTTTTATAAAACTGGCTGAAAAAATACGGGATATGTTATTCCGTTTGGAGGAATTAATATGGAATATATAACAACTACATTGTCCAATCTTCTTCAGCAGACAGCATTCTTAAACCTGACATTTGGAAACATCGTTATGATTTTCGTAGCGCTGATTTTCCTGTATCTGGCAATCGGAAAAGGATTCGAGCCGTTACTGCTTCTTCCGATTTCCTTTGGTATGCTGCTTGTAAATATCTATCCGGATATTATGAGATCGATTGAAGACTCATCGAACGGAGTTGGTGGACTTTTACATTACTTTTATTTACTGGATGAGTGGAGTATCTTACCATCCCTCATCTTCATGGGTGTCGGTGCGATGACAGACTTCGGTCCGCTGATCGCTAACCCGAAGAGCTTCCTGCTCGGTGCAGCTGCTCAGTTCGGTATCTACGGCGCTTACTTCATGGCTATCTTCATGGGATTCAACGATAAGGCTGCGGCTGCTATCTCCATCATCGGTGGTGCAGACGGCCCGACCTCTATCTTCCTGGCTGGTAAACTTGGTCAGACAGGTCTGATGGGACCGATTGCCGTAGCAGCTTACTCCTACATGGCTCTGGTTCCGATTATCCAGCCGCCGATCATGAAACTCCTTACCACCAAAGAGGAGAGAGAGATCCGTATGGAGCAGCTTCGTCCGGTATCCAAACTGGAGAAGATTCTGTTCCCGGTTGTTGTTACAATTGTTGTCTGCATGATTCTGCCGACAACTGCTCCGCTGGTTGGTATGCTTATGCTTGGTAACCTGTTCCGTGAGTCTGGTGTTGTTAAGCAGCTGACAGAGACTGCTTCCAACGCCCTGATGTACATCGTCGTTATCTTCCTGGGTACTTCCGTAGGTGCTACTACCAGTGCAGAGGCTTTCTTAAACCTGGATACCATCAAGATCGTAGTTCTGGGTCTGATTGCATTCGCTCTGGGTACTGCAGCAGGTGTTATCTTCGGTAAGATTATGTGCAAGGTAACTCATGGTAAGGTAAACCCGCTGATCGGTTCCGCAGGTGTATCTGCAGTTCCGATGGCAGCACGTGTATCCCAGAAGGTTGGTTCTGAGGCAGATCCGAGCAACTTCCTTCTGATGCACGCAATGGGACCGAACGTAGCTGGTGTTATCGGTACTGCCGTAGCAGCAGGTACATTCATGGCTATCTTTGGCGTGAAATAGGATAGAGCAGATTTATTCTGAATAATGTATTTATATAGTAGGGTGGGATTCTTCGGGATTCTGCCCTATTGTTATATGCAAACGCCGGTTGCTGTTCACAGGTAGGATTTTTCTGAACTGAAAATTCCGTACGATACAGTTCCGGCAGCAGATTTTGCCGATTTGGAATGCGTAGCATCGGCAAAATCCCGTTGCTGGGCACACGTGTGTGAACAGTAACAAACGTCGTTTTTTGTCGAATTTAATCGGTCGAAATAGTTTGCTTTTTGCTGGTGGAAGACGTAAAATGACAGTGAAGTAAGGAGGAATGGCACTAGAGAATAGAAAAGGAGAATGCATAGGATGGCGGATATGAGAGAAGAATTAGTTCAAAAGATTGAACGGGCAAGACAGCAGCTGAATCAAAATATTGACACAAAGGCAGCATATGACACAATTTATCACTACAGTGTGGAGCTTGACAAACTCTTAAATCAGTATATCGGGCTGGAGACGGAAACTGAAAGAGGGCTGGAGACGGCGCTATAAAATAAGAGTGGAAATAGAAACAAATATAGATAAGTACAGAAAACTCAGGTACGTGTGTTCGGAAAAAGAACCGGTGCCTGAGTTTTCTGATTTTTTTCGATTTAGACCTTGCCATTTTGATGGGCATGTACTAAAATAAACATAACAAGTGGTAGAAAGTGGTGAAAAGTGGAACGAAATGGATTTTCGGGACACAAAAGTGGTACACATCGGATGACGGGTGATTGATATGTTCATGGGAGAATACAATCATACAATCGATGCGAAGGGACGTTTGATCGTCCCGTCGAAGTTCAGGGAACAGCTTGGAGACGAATTTGTGGTGACAAAGGGGTTGGATGGCTGTCTTTTTGTGTACGATAACACCGAGTGGAAAAAGTTCGAAGAGAAGTTACAGGCACTCCCACTTACCAATCAGAATGCCAGAAAATTCTCCCGTTTCTTTCTGGCAGGTGCCTCGGCGTGTGAGGTGGATCGTCAGGGACGAATCCTGCTTCCTTCAGTTCTGCGGGATTTTGCAGGACTCGAGAAGGAGGTTGTCCTGGTCGGCGTCGGAAGCCGGATCGAGATCTGGAACAAGGCGACCTGGGCGGAGAAGAATGTCTATGATGACATGGAAGAGATTGCAGAAAATATGGAAGGCCTTGGCATATGATATTTAATCACAAATCAGTATTATTAAATGAGACGGTTGACAGTCTCTGTGTAAAGCCCCAGGGTATCTATGTGGATGGGACACTGGGAGGCGGCGGTCACGCGAGCGAGGTAGCGGCACGGCTGGGAGACGGCGGACGCCTGATCGGGATTGATCAGGATGCGGACGCGATTGCGGCTGCGTCAGAACGTCTGGCTCCCTTTGGAGATAAGATAACCGTTGTGCGGAGCAATTATGAGCGGATTGCACAGGTGTTAGATGAGCTGGAGATTCCGCAGGTGGATGGAATTTATCTGGATCTGGGTGTTTCTTCTTTCCAGCTTGACACAGCGGAACGGGGATTTACCTATCGCGAGGACGATGCGCCGCTGGATATGCGGATGGATCAGAGAAATGAGCAGACCGCGAAGGACATCGTCAATACCTACAGTGAGATGGAACTGTACCGGATCATCCGGGACTACGGTGAGGATCGGTTTGCGAAGAATATTGCAAAACACATCGTACAGGCACGACAGAAAAAAGAGATTGAGACGACAGGCGAGCTGACGGAGATCATCCGGGCATCGATTCCGGCAAAGGTCCGGGCGACCGGCGGTCATCCGGCAAAGCGTACGTTTCAGGCGATCCGGATCGAGTTAAACCGGGAACTGGATGTGCTGGAAGATTCGATCGATACGATGATTGAGCGCCTGGCACCGGGCGGACGGCTTTCGATCATTACGTTCCATTCCCTGGAAGATAGAATCGTAAAGAACCGTTTCCGGACGAATGAAAATCCATGCATCTGCCCGCCGGATTTTCCGGTCTGTGTCTGTGGACGCAAAAGCCGCGGCCGGGTGATTACAAGAAAACCGATTCTTCCGACCGATCAGGAGATGGAAGAAAACCCGCGTTCCAAGAGCGCAAAGCTCCGGGTATTTGAAAAATCATAAACAAAAGCATAACTGCACCGCAGAACAGAGATCGTTTCAGGTGCGGGGGAGATAAAAGAGAGAAAAAGCGAAAGAGCAGGGAGGGAACGTTATGTCTGTCAGAAGGAGACAACATGTATCGGCCTCCACGTATGTGGACGGTAATACCGTGCGAAAAGTTCAGAGAACCGTGGAGATAAGACCAGAAAGAGATGAGAGAGAGGAGTACCGGCATAAACACGCCGTGCGCCGCAACCAGGAAAAGGCGCTTTACATGAACGGACCGTATGTGCTGGCGCTGACCATCGCTGCGCTGATCACGCTGGTTTTATGTATGAATTATCTGCATAAGCAGGCGTCGATCACGACCCGTATCAACCACATTGAGGATCTGGAGCTGAAACTGGAGAACCTGAAGTCCGAGAATGATGCACTTCAGACCCGGATTGACACGTATGTGGATCTGGATCATGTATATAAAGTGGCGACCGAAGAGCTCGGCATGGTATATGCAAATAAGGATCAGATTCTTTTATATGACAAGACGGAAAGCGAGTATGTAAGACAGTATGAGGACATCCCAAAACACTAACGGCAGACAGACCTTTCGGAAATATATGCAGGAAAAGCTGGCAATTACCGTCCTGGTAATTATGCTGGCTTTGTTTGCATTGGTGCTGGTGCTTTATAATCTGGTAAAAAGTAAGGGCGAGTCGTACAATCAGATAGTCCTGAGCCATCAGGACTATGAGAGCCGCACGATTCCCTACAAGCGCGGCAATATTATCGACCGGAACGGGACGTATCTGGCGATTAGCGAGAAAGTTTACAATCTGGTCATCGATCCGAAGCAGATTCTGGATACGGAGGAAAACTACCAGTATCTCGATGCCACGCTGGACGCGCTGGTGGAGTGCTTCGGTTACAAGCGGGACGAGCTGCAGGCGATGATCGAGGAGAAAAAAGACAGCCAGTATGTGATCTATGCGAAACAGCTTCCAGCGGAAGACAAAGAGAAGTTTGAGACTTATGAGAAGGACAAGAACAAGGAATACCGGGCGCTGCCGACGGAGGAAGGCGGCAACCAGCGTATCACGGGCGTATGGTTCGAGGAAGAATATAAGAGAACGTATCCGTACAATGAGCTGGCATGCAATGTGGTTGGTTTTGCCCTCAAGGATGGCAATGCATCCGGCGGTGTTGAACAGTATTATAATGATATCCTGAACGGTGTGAGCGGTCGTGAGTATGGTTATTTAAACGGCGATTCGAACGTCGAGCGAACGGTAAAACCGGCGCAGAACGGAAAGACGCTGGAGTTGACGATCGACGTCAACATCCAGAAGATTGTCCAGAAATATCTGGATGAGTGGCAGGCGGGCATTGGAAGTAATCTGGCGGCGGCGATCGTCATGGATCCGAACAGCGGTGAGATCCTGGCGATGGATACGACGACCCGTTACAATCTGAATGATCCGTACAATTTAAGCACCTACTATACGGATGAGGAAATCCAGGCGATGGATGAAAAGACGAAGTCCGAGGCGTGGTATAAAATGTGGAGAAACTTCTGCGTGAGCGACTCTTATGAGCCGGGTTCTCCACAGAAAGCATTTACGGTAGCCGGGGCGATCGAGGAAGGCGCGATTTCCGGAAACGAGGTCTTTGAGTGCGGCGGAAAACTGCATTTCGGAGACTGGGATATCCGGTGTGTTGCCCGAGCCGGCCACGGACCGCTGACGATCACACAGGGATTGATGAAATCCTGCAACGTCGTTATGATGCGTATTGTATCACTGGAAGGAAAAGAGAAGTTTGTCCAGTATCAGAAGATTTTCGGATTTGGCGGGAAAACGGGCATCGACCTTCCGGGCGAGGCGTCAGGTCTGATTTATCAGGCATCCAATATGGATCCGGCTTCTCTGGCGACCAACGCATTTGGACAGAACTATAACTGTACGATGGTGCAGATGGCAGCCGGATATGCGTCCTTAATCAACGGCGGTTCCTATTATGAGCCGCATGTGGTAAAAGAAATTCTGAACGACGAAGGATCCGTTGTCAAATCCGTTTCCCCAAATCTGGTGCGAGAGACGGTTTCGGAATCGACCTCGAACTTCATTAACAATGCGCTTTACCAGACAGTATCAGGTGACGGCGGTACCGCGGGCGCGGCGGCAGTTGCCGGTTACGAAGTGGCTGGTAAGACAGGTACGGCGCAGAAGCAGCCGCGTGCGGAGAAGAATTATCTGGTTTCCTTTATCGGATATGCACCGGCATACAATCCGCAGGTACTCTGCTATGTGGTAGTAGATACCCCGCATCTGCCGGGCGAGCAGCAGGCACATTCGACTTTTGCCAGCGAGATTTTCAGCAAGATCATGGCGGAAGTCCTTCCATATAAGAATGTATTCCCGGCAGGAGACGCGGCACAGGATCTCGAGACCAATCTTTCCAGCCAGGAAGAAGGCATTATAAGCGGCACAGCAACCGAGGATCCGAATGCAGCTGAAACACCGGCAGAGACGACTCCGGCTCCGGAGGGCGGCTGGGCGAACTACGATGAGGAATTTATCGATTCCGGAGACGAGTACAGCTATCCGGATACGATGGGAAATGTGCAGGATGAATCGGCGGCGGTTGGAAACGGTGAAACGGCTGGAACGGGCAGAGACACCGGAACAGCGGATAATGCCGGAGAAACGGCAGCTTCCCAGGAAGCGCAGGCAGCGGGAGATTAAGAATTGTGCCTGTCGGCAAGAGCTATCTATCTTGTGTGGAAAATACGTAACTGTTCACAGGTAGGAATTTTCTGAACTGAAAAATCCGTACGATACAGTTCTGGCAGCAGATTTTGCCGATTTGGAATGCGTAGCATCGGCAAAATCCCGTTGCTGGGCACACGTGTGTGAACAGTAACGAAAATACAGAATAAAGAAACGGTTCTTATGATATACTGTAGCAATGAGATCAGACAGGAAGCAGTATGAATCGGAACCGGACGCATCACAGAGGAAGAACTGTCTTTTTGTGCGCCGCCATCTGCCTGTGCATGGCAGGATTGGCGGGGAGACTGTTCTTCCTCATGCTGTATAAAGCGGATTATTACAGCCAGATGGCGGAGGAGCTGCATCAGCGGGAGCGCAGTATCAAAGCGCCGCGCGGGCGGATCCTTGACCGGAACGGAACGGTGATTGCTGATAACCGGACTGTGTGTACTATCTCAGTGATTCATAATCAGGTAAAAGATCCGGAGACAGTTATCCGGGTTTTAAGCGAAGAACTGGGACTTCCGGAGGCGGAGGTGCGGAAAAAGACGGAAAAGCGATCTTCCAGGGAGGTGATCCAGTCCAATGTAGAGAAAACGCGGGGCGATGCGATCCGGGCAAGGCGCCTGGAGGGGGTCAAGGTGGATGAGGACTATAAACGATATTATCCATATGGACGTCTGGCATCGAAAGTGCTGGGATTCACCGGGGGAGATAATCAGGGGATCATCGGTCTGGAAGTACAGTATGAGAAGTATTTAAAGGGCACGGATGGCAAGATCCTGACGCTCACGGACGCGGCGGGGATCGAGCTGGAAAATGAGGCGGAGGATCGCATCGAGCCGGAGGCAGGGCGGGATCTGCAGGCGAGTCTGGATGTCAATATCCAGATGTACGCGGAACAGGCGGCGTACCAGACGATGCAGAAAAAGAATGCGAACCGCGTCTCGATCATCGTGATGAACCCGAAGAACGGGGAAATCTATGCAATGGTAAATGCACCGGAGTTTTCATTGAATGAGCCGTTTGAGCTGGTGACAGATAAAAAAAACGAAGATTCAGAAACAGAAGAAGACATATCCTGGAAGAATGAAGTGCAGTCACACGCAGCATCAGCGCAAAATAAACAAGCTCTCCTCAATCAGATGTGGCGCAATCCCTGTTTAAATGATACATACGAACCGGGATCTACATTCAAAATTGTGACTGCCGCTGCGGGACTGGAGGCGGGCGTGGTCAACCTGACTGACCAGTTTTCCTGCCCGGGATTTCGGATCGTGGAAGATCGGAAGATTCGGTGTCACAAGGTGGGCGGACACGGCGGGGAGACGTTTTTACAGGGAATGATGAATTCCTGCAATCCTGTTCTGATCGATGTCGGGCAGCGGCTGGGACCGGAGCGGTACTATCAGTATTTTAAGCAGTTTGGTCTGCTGGGAAAGACTGGGATTGATCTGCCGGGTGAGGCGGGGACGATCATGCACCAGCCGGATCAGATCGGACCGGTGGAGCTGGCGACCGTCTCTTTTGGGCAGTCGTTTCAGATCACGCCGATCCAGCTCATTACAACGGCGTCCTCCCTGATCAACGGAGGCACGCGCATCACACCGCACATCGGTATCCGCGCCGTGCGGGCAGATGGTCAGGCAGTCCACGTGTTTGCTATCCAAAAGGGGAGAGAATCTTATCGGAGCAGACGAGTGAGACGCTGCGTTATATTCTGGAACAGGTGGTGGCGGAGGGGAGTGGAAAAAACGCCCGGATCGAGGGCTACCGGATCGGCGGAAAGACGGCAACCTCGGAGAAACTTCCAAGGAGCCGGAAAAAATATATTTCCTCATTTTTAGGGTTTGCACCGGCGGACGATCCGCAGGTGATCGCGCTCATCACCATCGATGAACCGGAAGGAATCTACTATGGCGGGACGATTGCCGCCCCGGTGATCCGCGATCTGTTTGAGGTCATTTTGCCGTATCTGGGGGTGGAGAAAAGAGGTTGATTATTCCCCTAAAAAGACGTATACTATTGAAGTGTATAATTTGAGGAACTATCTCTGTATACATAGGAAGATAAGTTAGAGGTGTGACATGGTAAATGAAACAATACTGGCGGTTATCATCGCATTTGTGGTCAGCGCAGTGCTGTGCCCGATCGTGATACCGTTTCTCCACAGGTTGAAATTCGGACAGCAGGTGCGCGATGACGGACCGCAGACGCATCTGAAAAAGCAGGGAACCCCGACGATGGGCGGTCTGGTAATTCTTTCCAGCATCATCATTACGTCTCTGCTCTATATCCGGGATTATCCGAAGATCATTCCGGTGCTGTTTATGACCGTTGGATTCGGCGTGGTTGGATTTCTGGACGATTACATCAAGATCGTGATGAAACGTTCGGAGGGCTTAAATCCGATCCAGAAGCTGATCGGACAGTTTGTGATCACAGGTATTTTTGCCTATTATATTGTAACCTCACCGGACATCGGAACAGGGATGCTGATTCCATTTACCGGCAAGTATTTACAGCTTCCGGTCTGGCTGTTTGTACCGGCACTGTTCTTCATCATTCTGGGAACTGACAATGGCGTGAACTTCACAGATGGTCTGGACGGCCTGTGCACCAGTGTGACGATTCTGGTAGCAACGTTCTTTACGATCGTGGCGATCGGGGAGAACAGCGGCATTAGCCCGATTACCGGCGCAGTAGTTGGAAGTCTTCTGGGCTTTCTTCTGTTCAATGTCTATCCGGCGCGTGTGTTTATGGGCGATACCGGTTCACTGGCACTCGGCGGTTTTGTCGCTTCCAGTGCCTTTATGATGCAGATGCCGATCTTTATCGCGATCGTGGGTCTGATTTATCTGGTGGAAGTATTATCTGTTATTATTCAGGTAACCTATTTTAAGAAGACGGGCGGAAAGCGCTTTTTCAAGATGGCGCCGATCCATCATCATTTCGAGCTCTGCGGATGGTCTGAGACCAGGGTCGTAGGCGTATTTTCGATTATTACGGCAATCCTTTGCCTTATAGCATACTTAGGATTATAGGAGGAAGATTATGAGTCAGAAAGTATTAGTAGCAGGAACAGGTATCAGCGGTATTGCAGCTGCAAAGCTCCTTCTCTCAAAAGGCGGAGAGGTAGTGCTTTACGATGGCAATGAAAAACTGGATCCAGAGGAGCTGAAAAAGAAATTTGACGAAGGCGCGACGATCACGTTCGTCCTCGGAGAGCTGAAAAAGACGGATTTGTTAGGCGTGGAGCTGGCAATTTTAAGCCCGGGCATCCCGACCGATGCACCGTTTGTAGAGATGATTCGTGAAACCGGTATTCCGATCTGGGGCGAGATGCAGCTTGCATATCACTGTGCCAAAGGACGTATGGCAGCCATTACCGGCACGAACGGAAAGACAACGACGACTTCCCTGACCGGCGAGATCATGAAGTCATTCTATGACAGCGTATTTGTAGTTGGAAATATCGGTGAGCCGTTTGCATTCCATGCATTGGAGACAACGGATGAGACCGTAACCGTCGCAGAGGTATCGAGCTTCATGCTGGAGACCATGACCGATTTCCACCCGAATGTAAGCGCTATTTTAAATATTACCCCGGATCATCTGGATCGTCATAAGACGATGGAATGCTACATCGAGACGAAAGAGAGCATTACCAAGAACCAGAAAGAGGGCGATGTCTGCGTCCTGAACTATGAGGATCCGGTACTGCGTGAATTTGGTGAGACTTTAAAAGACATCAAGGTGGTATATTTTTCCAGTCTGCGTACCCTGAAACAAGGTTTCTACCTGAAAGAGGATGAGATTGTATACAACGACGGCGAGAAAGAGACCGTGATTGTCAATATCCACGATCTGAAGTTACTTGGCCGTCATAACCATGAAAATGTTATGGCAGCGGTTGCTATCAGTATGAACATGGGCGTTCCGCTGGAGAAGATCCAGAAGGTGATCAAGGAATTCAAGGCAGTTGAACACCGCATTGAGTTCGTAACCGAGCGTTTCGGCGTCAAATACTACAACGATTCCAAGGGAACCAACCCGGATGCAGCGATGCAGGCGATCAAGGCGATGCCGGGACCGACCTTATTAATTGCAGGCGGATATGATAAGCATTCCGAGTTTGACGAGTGGATCGAGAGCTTTGGCGGAAAGGTACGCTATCTGGTGCTGATCGGCCAGACCCGCGACAAGATTGCCGAGTGTGCAAAACGCCACGGCTTCAATGATATCATGTACGCGGAAGATCTGCAGGAGGCTGTACAGGTATGTGCATCCTACGCAAATCCGGGCGATAACGTCCTGCTTTCACCGGCATGTGCAAGCTGGGGGCAGTTCAAGAACTTTGAAGAGCGCGGACGCAAATTCAAAGAGTTTGTGAGAAATTTGTAATACCAAGGTTCAAAGGTCGGAAATCCGACGCAAGATTGCTTGCAGGAGGAATTGTGACTTTTGAGAATTGCGGAGTGCAAAGCACGCAGCAATTCGGTATTGGAAGAATAAAGGTTACTGGGCACGTATGCGTGAACAGTAACGAATAAAGGCTTAATGTATTTAAGGGGGCTGTCGCAGCCGGCATTTGTCTGCGGCAGCCCTGATTTGAAGGAAAAACTGCCGTTTACAGGCAGAATTTCGAAACTGTAACAACAAAAAGCAGGGGAGTGGAAGTATGCCGGAACCGGGAAAAATTAAAAAGAAAAAACCACATCGGTTTTATGATTACAGTCTGCTGTTTACCATCATTTTCCTGACGGTATTCGGACTGATCATGATTTACAGCGCGAGCTCCTATAAGGCGCAGCTTGATTACGGCAATCCGGGATATTTTATGCTTCGTCAGGCGGGCATCGCGGGTGTCAGCTTTGTTGCGATGTATATCGTCTCCAAGATAGATTATCACTGGTTTGCGCGGTTTGCGATGCTGGGATATATCGTTTCATATGTGACGCTGCTTCTGACGCGTTTTACACCTCTGGGCGTGGCATCGCATGGTAAGAAGCGCTGGCTGCGCCTGGGACCGCTCCAGTTCCAGCCGACCGAGATTGTCAAGATTTCCCTGATTCTGCTTCTGGCGGTTCTGATTGCCAATCTGGGCGTGCGGATCAACCAGCTGCGGGCAGTCGGATTTATCGTGGCGCTGTCGGCGCCGCTGGCACTTTTAGTTACGGCGAACAACTTAAGTTCTGGTATCATCATCTGCGGCATCGTGTTTGTGATGCTGTTTGTGGCGTGCAAGATCAAATGGCCGTTTTTTCTCTGCATCGGAGGCGGCGTTGGACTTCTGGCGGTCGCCCCCTATATAGGGCATTTGCTGGTAAAGCTCCATATCCTGAAGGATTATCAGCTGGGACGAATCAATGTCTGGGTCAACCCGGTGCAGTATGCACGTTCCGGCGGTTATCAGGTGCTCCAGGGTCTGTACGCGATCGGTTCCGGCGGTCTGTTTGGAAAGGGACTGGGCGAGAGTCTCCAGAAGCTCGGTTTCGTGCCGGAGGCGCAGAATGATATGATTTTTTCGATTATCTGTGAGGAATTAGGTCTGTTTGGCGCGATTTCGGTCATTCTGATTTTCATGTTTATGATTTACCGCTTCATGGTAATTGCTGGAAATGCACCGGATCTGATGGGTGCGATGATCGTGATCGGCGTGATGGCACACATCGCGATTCAGGTTATCTTAAATATCGCGGTTGTTACGAATACGATCCCGAACACGGGTGTTACGCTGCCGTTTATCAGTTACGGAGGTACGTCCGTCATGTTCCTGATGCTGGAGATGGGGATGGTGTTAAGCGTCTCGAACCAGATTAAGCTGGAGCAGTAGGAATATTTGGCGGAGTTACATATTTACTTCGGGAAATATAGAAAATGAGAACCATTTTCTCTCGTTGGCATATAATAATACATAGATGCCGGTGGGAGGGGATTGTTTGGCTTTCATCGAGATTCACGGACCGTGCCGGATTCAGGGCGGACTCACGGTGCAGGGGTCGAAAAATGCAGTTTTGCCGATGATGGCGGCGTCAGTGTTAAACCGCGGAATTACCGTGCTTGAAAATGTCCCCAGAATACAGGATGTGTTCTGTATGATGGGGATTCTTGATTCTCTGGGATGCCGGTGTGCGTTGCACGGAAACCGTCTGGAAATCGATACTTCGAAGATGAATGGCTGGCGGATCGAGCAGAAAGCGATGGGGAAAATGCGCTCGTCCATTATGCTTTTGGGAGCGCTCCTGGGACGCTTTTGCGAGGCGGGTGTCTACAGCCCCGGCGGATGTATGATCGGAAAACGTCCAATCGACTGGCATTTGCGGGCACTCCGTGCGCTGGGCGCGGAAATACAGGAACCGGAGTCGGACGGCTTCCTGCATGCACAGACAACGGGACTTCGCGGGGCAGAGATTATTTTTCCGTTCCCGAGTGTCGGCGCGGTGGAAAATGCCCTGTTTGCCGCTGTGGCAGCGGTGGGGCGGACGGTTCTGCGGGGATGCGCGCGGGAACCGGAGATTGGACAGCTGTGCCATTTCCTAAATGGTATGGGGGCATCGATCCGGGGGATCGGGACGGATGCGCTGATCATAGAAGGCGGATTGCCGCTTCATGACAGCCGGTTTGTGATCGGCGGCGACCGGATCGTAGCCGGGACCTATCTTCTTGCCGCTGCGTCCTGCAGCGGTGAGGTGATCGTGGACGGCGTGCAGACACAGGAGCTGCGTGCATTGACCGGGGTGCTGGAGCATATGGGCGTTTCGCTTTATCAGGAACCGGAACTTATATATGTACACAGCGGACAGCGCCTGCGGGCGGTATCGGTGAAAACCGGACCGTATCCGGCGTTTCCGACCGATCTGCAGCCGTTTTTGATGGCGGCGCTGTCACGGGCAGATGGAACCAGTATGCTGCGGGAGACGGTATTTGAAAACCGGTTTGGCACAGCGGCGGAGCTTCAAAAAATGGGGGCGAACATCGAATGTAGCGGGAACATTGCCCGGATTGACGGAGTGGAAACCTTGCGGGGAGCTTTGGTGCGTGCCCGCGATCTGCGGGGCGGCGCAGCCCTGACGGTGGCAGCCCTGGGGGCGGACGGATGGACCAGAGTATCAGAATGTGAACATATTGAGCGGGGATATGAAGATATTTGCCGGGACTTGCGGGCATTAGGAGCAGAGATCCGGCGCCGGGAGGATGATGGAGATAGAGAAGATACAGATTGAAAAAAAGACAGAGGAAAAGGTATGGCGCCGCCGTGGAAAAAAACATATCTGGATCACGGCGGCAGCACTTCTTGTGGCAGCCGCGTTTTTTGTCGGTCTGTCGCTGCTTCAGATTAATACAATCCATGTCAGTGGAAACCGGCAATATACGGCAGAGCAGATAGAGGCGTCTATTTTCGATTCGCGGCTGAGCCGGAATCCGGTGTTCTGCTATATGCAGTACCGCTTCCGGCCGCACAAGTCAATTCCGTTCGTGCAGGATTACAAGCTGGTGTTCCGCAGCCCGTCGGACGTGGAGGTGATCGTCTACGAGAAGAGTGTGGTTGGTTACGTTTCCTACATGAACAGCCGGATGTATTTTGACAAGGACGGCATCATTGTGGAGAGCACAAGCGAGACATTGCCGGGTGTGCCGAAGATTGCCGGACTTTCCTTTGGACATATCGTGCTGCATCAGCCGCTGCCGGTCGAGGATATCAGCGTTTTCAACGAGATTCTGAACCTGACGCAGGTACTGTCGGTCAACGAGGTTGCGGTGGACGAGATCCGTTTTAATAAGGAAAAGGAAGCGACGCTTCAAATCAGGAGCTTGAAGGTTGAGCTGGGAAGCAACAGTGAGATGAACGGGAAACTTTCGGAGCTGACGGATATTCTGCGGGATTATCCGGATCTGTCCGGAACCCTCTATCTGGACAGCTACGATGAATCGAATGCAAATCCGATGTACCGGTTTGATAAAAACTAGGAAGAATCGGCATAATCCGTTACTGGCACGTATGTGTGAACAGTAACATTGTGACTGGTTTATTGAAAATTTATAAAAGAAACGATTGATTTTTTGCTGAAAATCAAATATAGTATTAGGTAGGCTAGATTTAAAAGACCCTAATTTTAGTATAAAGATGATAAAACCGGAACAGATGGGAAAATGAAGGAGGAAGTATCTTGTTAGAGATAAAGATAAATGAAGCAGAGAACTCTGCCAGAATTATAGTAGTAGGTGTCGGCGGAGCCGGTAACAACGCTGTCAACCGTATGATCGATGAAGATATTGCCGGTGTAGAATTTATCGGTATCAATACAGATAAGCAGGCACTGCAGTTCTGCAAGGCGTCCACAGCTATGCAGATTGGTGAGAAGCTGACCAAGGGACTTGGTGCAGGCGCAAAGCCGGAGATCGGTGAGAAAGCAGCTGAGGAAAGCCAGGAAGAGCTGGCACAGGCTCTCAAGGGTGCAGATATGGTATTCGTTACCGCAGGTATGGGCGGCGGTACCGGTACAGGTGCAGCTCCGGTTATTGCACGTATCGCAAAAGATATGGGCATCCTGACGGTCGGCGTTGTCACAAAGCCGTTCCGTTTCGAGGCAAAGACCCGTATGAGCAATGCGCTCAATGGTATCGAAAAACTGAAAGCAGCTGTCGATACTCTGATCGTTATCCCGAATGATAAACTTCTTGAGATCGTAGACCGCCGTACCACGATGCCGGATGCACTGAAGAAAGCAGATGAGGTTCTTCAGCAGGCAGTACAGGGTATTACCGACCTGATCAATGTTCCGGGTCTTATCAATCTTGACTTTGCAGATGTTCAGACCGTTATGGTGGACAAGGGTATCGCTCATATCGGTATCGGTCATGCGAAGGGTGATGACAAAGCACTTGAGGCTGTTAAGCAGGCTGTATCCAGCCCGCTGCTTGAGACAACCATCGAGGGTGCAAGCCACGTTATCATCAATATTTCCGGCGATATCAGCCTGATCGAGGCAAATGACGCAGCCAGCTATGTACAGGAGCTTGCAGGCGACGATGCCAATATCATCTTCGGTGCGATGTACGATGAGAATGCACAGGATGAGGCGACGATCACTGTTATTGCGACTGGACTGGATTCCCACGGTGTGAACACACCGGTCGCAAAAGCGATGACTGAGTTCAAGACTCCGTTCAAGGCAAAGACGACTGGCAATACATACGCTCAGCCGGCAGCACAGACTGCAGCGGCAGCGCAGCCGACCTACAAGGCACCGACCTTCCGTGCACCATCTGCAGCAGCACCGGCACAGCCAGTCGCTCCGAAGGAAGCACCGCAGTCGGCACCGGCACAGCCGTTCCGCCCGATGCGCCAGGAAACACAGATCAATATTCCGGATTTTCTGAGAAATAAGAAATAATATAAGAGTGAGAGATGAACTGCTCTTGCTTTAGCAAAAATACAAAATATATACAGAAGCAGTTGTTTTTGGAAGAGACACGCATTAGAAGTAAAAATTTCTGATGCGTGTTTTTTTGTGTAATAGGAAATTCCTTGGAATCCCCTATTACACAAAAAGGCACATTCTTTTTTATCGTCGATTCAGACCTTCGACTTATGTCGAATCTATTCAAATTTTACGTTTTTCCCCCGATTTTTGGCGATCAAAACAGGCGTTTTGCACCCTCGGTTTGACAAATTTTGCGGAACTTTTTTCTTATAATATCCCGTGTCGGACAGAAAGGTGGGAAGAGACAGTGACCTATCGTGTGTATGCGGATGTCATCCTGCTGCAAAATCTGGCAGCGGATTTCCTGCTTCTGTCGGTGGTGAAGAATTGCCTGCGTCTGCCGGAACGCCGGTATGGGCGGTTGGCAGGGAGTCTTCTGGGAGCCGTGTATGCGTTAGGAATGGTGTTAGCTCCGGTTCCGCTGGGATATGCCGGGCGGATGCTCCTAAGCGCCACGATGAGCGTGCTGATGGCATGGACGGCATTTTCCATCCGTAGGAAGTCGGAGGCGGCAGAAGCTGCGATCGGGCTTTACATAGCATCTATGCTGGCGGCTGGCTGCATGGAACTGGTTCAGCCGCTTGGAATACGGGCGAATCTTCTGTTCTGGCTGTTTACCGCGGGGGGCAGTTTTCTGATTCCATCTGCGGTGTGGCGGTTTGGTATGCAGCGGTGTATGAAGCTGGAACACCAGTACGCGGTAACGCTTTTTAACAAAGGCAGGGAGCGGCATGTGCAGGCGATTCTCGACACAGGCAACCATCTGACGATGCCGCTTTCGGGGCGTCCGGTGCAGGTGCTGGATGCGTGTGCGGCAGAGAGATTTTTTTCCTGGGAGGACGGTGTCCAATACATCCCATTTCGGAGTGTCGGAAAGGGCGGCGGCGTGATTCCGGCATATCAGGCGGAGCGGATGGAAGTGTCCGGTCAGGGCGGTATGCGGGTGATTGAGAAGCCGTGGATTGCCATTTCACAGGAGGCGCTGTCGCAGAAGGGCGAGTATCAGATGCTGCTCAATGAAAAATATTGGTTGTGAAGAAAACCATGCAGACAATCGAACCATAGCGAACAACATAAGGGGGAAAGCGTATGTTTATAAAAGTTTCAGTTCCAGGTCAGTTTCGTTTAAAAATGATGCCGTCGTTCCGGTCATTTCTGATGCACCGGGACGGGGAAGTTCATTATATCGGGGGAACCGATATCCTTCCGGCACCGTTTGACAGTGTGCGGGAGGCGGAGGTTTTAAGAAAATTTGGAACCAGTGAGGATAAAGAGGCGCGTTCGGCGCTGATCGAACACAACCTGCGCCTGGTGGTCTACATAGCAAGAAAGTTTGACAACACCAGCGTGGGCGTGGAAGATCTGATTTCGATCGGGACGATCGGTCTCATCAAGGCGATCAACACGTTTGACGTGGATAAAAATATTAAGCTGGCGACCTATGCATCCCGTTGTATTGAAAATGAGATTCTGATGTATCTCCGGAGAAATAATAAGACGAAGCTCGAGGTTTCGATCGATGAGCCGTTGAATGTGGACTGGGATGGAAATGAATTGCTTCTGTCGGATATTTTGGGAACGGATGAGGATATTATTTACCGGGATCTGGAGGATGAGACAGAGCGGAAACTGTTGAATGCGGCGATCGACCGCCTGAATCCGCGGGAACAGAAAATCGTGAAGCTGCGCTTTGGTCTGGGGAGAGAGCAGGAAGATGAAATGACCCAGAAGGAGGTTGCCGACCTTCTGGGTATCTCGCAGTCATACATATCGAGGCTGGAAAAGAAGATTATGAAACGCCTCAAGAAAGAAATTTCGCAGCAATGCGGTCTATACACCAGCCGATAAGTGCTGGAAGAAACAGACCGATCAGGATGTAAAACGGACCCATTTCATAGCGGAAGGAGACCGGGAAGTTGGAGAGCGTTTCCGGTATTTCCTTCAAAATGAAGCGGGCATAGGCAAAATCGATCAGCTTGAACAGCGTGAAATGAATCGCCATAATGTCAAAGGAATGGCGTCCTAAAAAGGCAAGGACCTTTGCCAGCGGTCTGATGCGCTCGGACAGGTCGGAGAGCGAAAGAACGAAGTAAATTCCAATGATGGAGATCGGATAAAATAAGACGCCCGGAATGTGCATGCTTGCCAGATCGATGAAAATGTGAAGCTTTGTGTTCGTCAGGTGCAGAAGCAGGGCGCTTATCAGGCAGCCGTACCAGACCGTATAGTGGCGGAAATTGGAGAAAAACTGCTGCATCAGCCAGGCGATGAGATAGACCGGAACAACGAGCAGCGCCGCCTGCAGATTGTAAGGGAGCGGGCAGCTTCTCATATTTAAGAAGACACCGGCAAGGCCAATCAGGATGCATGCAAATGCACATACAGGAAGCTTGACATTATCTTTCCGGGTAAAGCGGGCAGCTGCGCGTCCAAACCAGACGCATCCGGCAAAGAGTCCGGAGGACACCAGCCAGACCGGCAGAAACCAGAGGGCACCCTGAACCTGTTCCGGTGAGTTGAAGGAAAGACTGCTCATCCATGCCGTAAGCATTCTGGTATGGTTGTAAAGTTCCTGTCCCGCATAGAGCCTGTGCGTCACAAAAAAGTTGTGGAGCAGGACAAAAAACAGCGTGTAGAACATATACCTGGGCCATGCACCGGCGAGACGGGAGCCGAAGTAGAGAAACGGCGTATCCCCGTATTTCGTTTCATTATAAAAATAGCCTGTGATAAAGAAAAACAGCGCCAGGTGGAACAGATAGACGAACGCACCGGCGAAATATCCGGTATGCCCCAGCACGATCGCAATAATGCCCCATCCCTTTACGATATCCCAGTAGAGGGAACGGGCTTTTTTTTGTGTGTTCATGAATGGATCTCCTTGTGGTTGAATTCTATTTTCTATAAATAATATTGATCGTAAAACCCCTGAAAATATATTTTACTATGGAACGGCAGAAAAGGCAAGAAATTGGAATGAGTGAAAACGGTTCTCATTTGTCCGGGTATAAATGAGCTTTGAATTGTCCATTCTAATGTATAGGTGACAAAACAAAAATCAAAACGATTCAACCGTTTGCGTTGATCGTCCATCATACGGAGGGAATGGAAATGCCGGTCTATAAAGTGGAAATCTGCGGGGTCAATACATCCAAGCTGCCTCTTTTAAGTAATGAGGAGAAAGAAGAACTGTTTCGCCGGATTCTAAAGGGCGATCGGGAGGCAAGAGAACAGTATATCAAGGGGAATCTGCGGCTGGTGCTCAGTGTAATACAGCGCTTTTCGGGCAGCCGGGAAAATGTGGACGATCTGTTCCAGATTGGCTGTATCGGCCTCATCAAGGCGATTGATAATTTTGATATTACCCAGAATGTCCGTTTTTCGACGTATGCGGTTCCGATGATCCTGGGGGAGGTGAAACGGTATTTGAGGGATAACAATTCAATCCGGGTCAGCCGGTCGCTCCGCGATACGGCATACAAAGCGATCTATACCCGTGAAAATCTGCTGAAAAAGCAGTCAAAGGAGCCGACACTCTGCGAGATTGCCAAAGAATTGGGAGTCAGCAAAGAGGAGATTGCGTATGCGCTCGATGCTATCCAGAGCCCGGTCAGCCTGTACGAACCGGTCTATACGGACGGCGGCGATCCGCTCTACGTGATGGATCAGCTCAGTGACAAGAAAAATTCAGAGGAACATTGGGTCGAGGATCTGTCGCTGGGGGAGGCGATGCAGCGCCTGCCGGACCGGGAACGCCGCATTATTGATATGCGCTTTTTTGAGGGAAAGACCCAGACAGAGGTTGCCGAAGAAATCCATATTTCGCAGGCGCAGGTGTCACGGCTGGAGAAGAGTGCGTTAAAAAGCATGAAGCATTATTTGAGCTGAATGTTGATAGGGATTGTGTTATAGGGATTGTGTGAGATTCTTCTGATTGATTGTTTGGCGGCTCTGTGTTAAAATATAGGAGATATAGTCTGCAAAAAGAATCTGAAAATCAAGCAGATGACTGTTATCTGACTGGGGTTGAGCGGAGTATTCCATCTGATATAGTGATAAAGGCAGCTTGGCGATGCGACACTCAGGCAGTCATGGACAGCAGACAGAGTAGAAAAGACAGGCGCAGGCGGATTGAGCCTCGCGCATGATAAAATGTACTCTCGGAGTCTTTTCTGCACTCGCTTTTGTGGCTGATTTTCCGCCAGCCGTACCCGAATTTCATCAACGTACGCACCGCGTACGCCTCAGAAATTTGGGCACAGCTGACAAAAAATCATCTCACAAAATCAAGCACAGAAAGATTCCGAGAGTACATTAAAAAGAGCCGGAGGAATTCAAATGGAGAAATTACGTAAGCTGATGAAAGAACATCAGGATAAAGCAGATAAAAAAGTGATGGGAGAGGTTCTGGAGCTGCTTCAGAGAGAGCCGGGACTGTTTGTTGTGACTGTCCATGCGACGAAAAACTTCTTCCTGGGTGCAGAGAACGGCAAGGCGGCTGCTTTCCTTTACACCAGCCGCGAGTATGCAGATGAGTTCGTGAAAGGGCTGGAGATGGTCGGTGTAGAGACGAAGGTACTGGAGATCCGCCCATTACAGCGTATTTCCTTTTTCAACGACCTCTACCGCAGCGGTTTTGAGGCAGTTGTGATCGACAAGGGACAGGAAAATCATATGTCCATGTCGCTGTTCAGCATCATCGAGAAACCAAAGGATACATCCGAGATCGTGATGAACCCGTCCCTGGTCCGTTCTGCAAATCAGTTCTATCAGGCACTGGTACAGCACCAGGCATTCCCACAGATGCAGGATCTGATGTGCAAAGAGCTTTACGGTGCGCGTCTGCTGGTTCCGGTTGCTGACCCGCAGAAGACGACGGCAGTACCGGTTCTGACCACCGGAAAGGGTGTACGCTATTACCCGGCATTTACGGATTTAGTAGAATTTGGCAAATTTGACCGTAAACATCAGTTTGGAGCAATGGAAGTCCGCTTCCGCGATCTGAAAAAATATCTGGATTACGTGAATGGAATCGTGGTAAATCCGTTTGGATTTGCACTCCGTCTGGACGGCGAGAAGCTGGATCGGATTGAGAAAGAGAATATGAAGCTGAAGGTTGTAAAATAAATGCTGCTGTGACCGTGACCGGTAATGAATAGATGTCAGCATAATAAACTGTGATAAAAAGGCTGTCTCCCATCAGAATGTATCATATAGATACATCTGCCGAGAGACAGCCTTTTTGATTATTCGGTTCTTCTGTTTTTTTCATATAAATGTAGTAATCCCTTCATCAACAGCGCCCCATCATACGTGATCGTATGCGAACAGAGCGGCAGGACAATCTTGGAGATGCCGCCGGTGGCGATGATGGAAGTTTTCTCTCCGAGTTCTTCCTCGATGCGATCCAGCATACCGTCGATCATCGCGGCATTGCCAAATATGACGCCGCTTCTCATGCAGTCTATGGTATTTTTGCCAATGACACGGCGCGGCGTATCGAGGCTGATGCGCGGCAGCTGGGCAGTGCTGGCGCTCATGCTGTCGAGGGAAACGCGAAGTCCCGGCAGGATCGCGCCGCCGACATAGCGTCCGTTTTTGTCGATGACAGACATGGTCGTAGCGGTTCCCATTTCGATGATGATGATTGGCGGTTCATGCTCTGCAAGGGCACCGACTGCGTTTACGATCATATCGCTGCCGACGGATTTCGGGTTGTCCATCAGGATGTTTAAGCCGGTTTTCATGCCGGAACCGACCAGCATTGCGTTTAGTCCCGTTATTTTACGGATGGCGGCAAGAATCGTCCGGTTAAGCGGCGGAACGACCGAGGAGACGATCGCACCATCAAGCTGATCTGGGGCGATATGGTAAATTTCAAGAATACTTTTCAGCGCCACGGCATATTCCAGATTCGGTTTTCCGATGGTGGTCGTGATGCGTTCTACAAAATACGTTTTTTTTGCGTCGATCACGCCGATAATAATGTTGGTGTTTCCAACGTCGATAGCTAGAATCATAAAATAACTCCTTTATATCTCCTGCATCTCTACAATAATCAACATCTCTTATAAAATGTTGATTGTATAGTTATCGCAACGGTTTCATATGTTCAACTGTTACTATTTATTATATATCCACGTTAATAGTATGATTATATGTTTTTTAAAGAAAAGGATCAAGAAGAAGATGAAAAATGTTTTTAAGATCTGTTACCGATCGCGCGTGAGTGAACCGTAACTTGGACTTGCGTATTCGTTTAAAATAATATAGAATAAATACGTTTAGACAAAGTTGAAGAATGGTAGTAAGTTTGGAGGAAGATTTTTTTGGAAAATATAGCGGAGCAGATCAAAAAACGGCGTACATTCGCCATTATTTCCCACCCGGATGCTGGTAAGACAACCCTGACGGAGAAGTTTCTTCTCTACGGAGGCGCGATCAACCTGGCTGGTACGGTCAAGGGAAGAAAAGCGGCCAAGCACGCGGTTTCTGACTGGATGGAGATAGAGAAGGAGAGAGGTATTTCGGTTACCTCTTCCGTATTACAGTTTAATTATGAGGGATTTTGCATCAATATCCTGGATACACCGGGACATCAGGATTTCTCGGAGGATACCTACCGTACTCTGATGGCAGCCGATTCGGCGGTCATGGTCATCGATGGTTCTAAGGGTGTCGAGGCGCAGACGATCAAGCTTTTCAAGGTTTGCGTTATGCGCCACATCCCGATTTTTACCTTTATCAACAAGATGGACCGCGAGGCGCGCGATCCGTTTGAGTTGATGGATGAGATCGAGAGCGTGCTCGGCATCCGTACCTGTCCGGTCAACTGGCCGATCGGCTGCGGTAAGAATTTTAAGGGCGTGTATGACCGTGCCACAAAGAAGATCACAACTTTCACAGCAGCAATGGGCGGACAGAAGGAGGTCGCATCTCAGGAGTTCTCGTTAGAGGGCGATGAGGTTAACTCCATCATCGGTCCAGACTACCATCGGCAGCTGATGGATGATATCGAGCTTCTGGACGGCGCATGCGATGAGCTGGATATGGAGCGTGTCAGCCGCGGAAATTTATCCCCGGTATTCTTTGGTTCGGCGCTGACAAACTTTGGTGTAGAGACATTCCTGGAGCATTTCCTGAAAATGACAACCTCGCCGCTGCCGAGAAATACGACAACCGGCATGGTGGATCCGTTCTCTCCGAATTTCAGCGCGTTTGTCTTCAAGATTCAGGCAAATATGAACAAGGCGCACCGCGACCGTATCGCATTTATGCGTATCTGTTCCGGCAAATTTGAGGCAGGCATGGAAGTAACGCATGTGCAGGGCGGACGCAAGATCCGTCTCTCCCAGCCACAGCAGATGATGGCGCAGGATCGAAAGATCGTCGAGGAGGCATATGCGGGCGATATCATCGGTGTATTCGACCCGGGTATTTTCTCGATTGGTGATACACTCTGTACAGGTGAAAAGGTAGAATTTGAAGGCATTCCTACGTTCGCACCGGAACATTTTGCACGCGTGCGCCAGATGGACACGATGAAGCGCAAGCAGTTCATCAAGGGCATCAGCCAGATCGCCCAGGAAGGTGCGATCCAGATTTTCCAGGAGTTCAACACAGGTATGGAAGAGATCATTGTCGGCGTAGTCGGCGTCCTCCAGTTCGAGGTACTGACCTACCGTCTGGAAAATGAGTACAATGTAGAAGTCAAGCTGGAAAAACTTCCATACGAGTACATCCGCTGGGTAGAAAACGCTGACGAGATCGACGTTGCCAAGATTCAGGGAACTTCGGATATGAAGCGGATCAAAGACCTCAAAGACAATCCACTGCTTCTGTTTGTCAACAGCTGGAGTGTGGGAATGGTGGAAGAGCGGAATCCGAAGCTTAAGTTAAGCGAGTTTGGGCGTAACTAAAGCCATGCAGCGGAAAGCACCGTTTCAGCGAATGGAAAATTTATTTTTCAGGCGCTGAAAGGGGGATTTCTGCTATACGGCGCAGCCGGACAGGGGTGTGAAACCGCAGGTTTTGCACCCCTGGGCATGGTAAAACAAGAGAGAGTTCCTATCGCACCCCTGGGCATGGTGAAACAAGAGAGAGTCCCCATCGTCCCACCTGGGCATGGTGAAAATATAGAAAAAATCAGAAAAGGAGACATTTCATATGAGCAGAGTAGATGTAGTACGTGCAGCCATGGTAGAAGCCATGAAAGCAAAAGACAAAGCAAGAAAAGATTCCTTATCCATGCTGTTATCCGCACTGAAAAATGCGGAGATCGACAAGCGTTCTCCGCTGACTGAGGAAGAGGCGGACGCAGTTGTAAAGAAAGAGATCAAGCAGACGAAGGAGACTCTGGAACTGGCTCCGGCAGATCGTGCGGATATCCGCGAGGAGGCACAGGCACGTCTGGCAGTTTATCAGGAATTTGCACCGGAGGATCTGACCGAAGAGCAGATCGCAGAGGTGATCAAAAGTGTTCTGGCAGAGCTGGGCATTGAAAATCCGGCACCGTCTGACAAGGGCAAAATCATGAAAACCCTGATGCCGAAGGTAAAGGGCAAGGCAGACGGAAAGGTAGTGAACCAGGTACTGGCTGGAATTCTGTCCAAATAATAATCAAAGGAAAAGAACGAGGCGGAAGATTTATGTATAAAAAGAAAATCGAGCAGTATATCGAGGCGCACAAGCAGGAGATGTTAGATGACATATGCACGCTGTGCAGCATCAACAGCGAGCGTTCGGCATACCAGGAGGGCGATCCGTTCGGCGAAGGTCCGAGCCGCGCACTGGCACAGGCACTCAAAATGGCGGAAGAGTATGGATTTTCCATCAACAATTACGATAATTATGTAGGAACCGCCGATTTAAACGACGGTGAGCACCAGCTAGATATTCTGGCACACCTGGATGTTGTCCCGGCAGGCGAGGGCTGGACTGTGACACAGCCGTTTGAACCGATTGTAAAAGACGGAAAGTTGTACGGACGCGGCACGGCGGATGACAAGGGACCGGCGGTAGCAGCTCTGTATGCGATGCGTGCGGTCAAAGAACTGGGAATCCCGGTGACAAAAAATGTTCGCCTGATTCTGGGAACAGATGAGGAGTGCGGCAGCAGCGATATTGAACATTATTATAAAGTGGAGAAGGAAGCGCCGATGACATTTTCCCCGGATGCTTCGTTCCCGGTTATCAATATCGAAAAAGGACGTTTCCCGGGGCATGTGACAGCTTCTTTTGAGGTATCGACGGAGAATGCGCGGATCCTGTCCATCGAGGCTGGCATCAAGATCAATGTTGTTCCGGGCAAGGCGCATGCGACAATTACAGGACTGACCGAGGAAGAGGTACGTCCGATGGCAGAGGGCGTGACGAAGGAGACTGGCGTACAGTTTGAGCTTCAGGCAGAGGAAGATGCGATCGTGATCACCGCAATCGGTGAGGGCGCACACGCCTCGACACCGGAGGAAGGCAAAAATGCGCTGGCATCCCTGCTTCTGCTTCTGGATCGCCTGCCATTTGCATCCTGCGGACAGACGAAGCTGATTCACAGCCTGACTGAGTGCTTCCCGTGGAATGATACCGAGGGCAAGGCGCTTGGCGTGGCGATGCAGGCAGAAGGATCCGGAGCGCTGTCTCTGGCATTCACGATGCTTACGATGACGGAGACACGGATGGAAGCGTACTTTGACGGACGTTTCCCGATCGGCGGCAATGATGACAACCTGTTGAAACCGGTGGAGGCAAAACTTGCGTCCCACGGCATGAAGTTAGAGTCCCCGCAGCTGCGAGAGCCGCATTTTGTAGACGGCAATTCCGAGTTTGTCAGAACACTTCTGAATGCTTATGAGCTTTATACCGGCAACAAGGGCGAGTGCAACTACACCGGCGGCGGCACATATGTGCATGACCTGAAAAACGGCGTTGCATTTGGCGCGTCGATGCCGGGCGTGGACAACCGGATGCACGGGGCAGATGAATTTGCCTATGTGAGTGATCTGGTGGCAAGTGCGAAGATTTTTGCACAGGTGATTGCGGATTTGTGTAAGTAACAGAAAATTTCGTTTTTTCCGCCGTAAGAATTAAAGAAACCTTAATTGATTCGCCGCAGGTTCTATGTTAGACTGAAATCCACAACCGAGAGGTACTGTGCATGTTTGAAGACGGCTGCAGGAACTCCGGCGAGAGGGAAAGGAGAGAACGATTATGAAAAAATCATTCCATACAGTTAAAAAGGCAGGGATTCTGACGGCGGCAGCGGTTCTGGGAACAGCGGCACTGGCGGGATGCGGCAGTAAGGCAGATACAACAGAGAGTGCAGCGGCAAGCGAGGAAGCAACCGAAGCGGCCGGAGAGGCAGAAGCATCGGATGCACAGCTTGTCATCGCAGGCGGAGACAGCGCCGGATTGATCGCGGCGGTTCAGGCGGCAGCCGAGGGCATGGATCCGTCGAAGATCCTGATTCTGGCACCGGGCGAAGAGCTGGCGGCAGATATGGCGGAGATGGCGCCGTATGTCAATGCAGCCGATACAGATGAGCAGTTCCAGGCGAATCTTACGGATGATTTTGAGATTTATCTGTCGGATATTATGACGGCAGGAAATAATACGAACAATTCGGATATGGCGGCAGATGTATCGGAGAACAGCGAAGAGGCGAAAGACTGGCTTGCCGACACACTGGGAATGGAGTACGGCGATCTGACACAGGAGGCAGGTTCCACGGTAGCCCGCAGTTTCCCGGCAAAAGAGGGAAATTTGAACGAGCTTGCACAGGAAGCGCTGCTTAAAAAAGTCGAAGAGCTGAAGATTCCGGTTGAATATAAGGCAGAATTAAAGAGCGTCGCTTACAATGAAGAAGGCGCGCTTGACCGCATCACTGTGACGGTGGACGGCAAGGATCAGGAGATTGACTGCCTGGCACTGGTAGCGACCGATGTCTCCCTGATTCCGGTTTTTGAGGAATCTCAGGTATATGAGGCAGATGGAAAGGCAGCAGCCCTGGTTGTCAGCAACAATGCGGAACAGCTAAACAAAGATAGCGGCGAGCTGATCAATGGTCTTTATGCAGCAGGTCCGATCCTGTCAGCGGCAGTAGACGGTGAAGGTGTGCTCTCCGGCAATGAGCTGACCGAGGCGGTTGTGTTTGGTTCGACTGCAGGAACAGAAGCAGCGGTTTATGTTTCGGATAACCAGTAAAAGCTAAAATGATTCACATATAATGCCATTTCTAAAAAGTAGATGATGCAGACGAAATAAAATAGAAACCTTTAAGAAGAAGGTTCAAGCAAGAAGCGGGTAAAAGCGAAAAAACTTTTACCCGCTTTTGGTATTTTACAGAAAACAGCTCGGAACTGATTTGCAAAAATAAAATTGTTTTTATTATGGAGATAATACCTAAAAAGTAAGTCAGAACTAACTCTGTATCACTGAATTATTATAACTTATTCGCGATTCGATATATTTGTTTATAATAATCCGGCTTTTTGATACTATGTAGTCAAACCTCATGAGGAACACGAGAAATAAAAAACCATTACATAAGGGGGTATCACATGGTGGAGAAAACTAAAAATGGGGCGGAGAAAAAAGAAACTCCGTTGTACGTGAAAATATTTATTGCATTGTTTGCAGGTATCGCATTTGGTTACGTCTTAAATTTTATGGGCGGCGTGGAGAATGAGATCATTAACGGATATGTCCTTCCGTTCTTCCAGTTCATCGGAGATTTGTTTATCAAGTTGATCAAGATGATTGTCGTTCCGCTGGTGTTCTTCTGTATTATCGACGCGGCGCTTTCGCTGGGTGATATCAAGAAACTTCGAAGCATCGGCGTTAAAACCATCATCTGGTTTTTAGCAACTGGCGGTATTTCGGCAACCATCGGTCTGATACTTGCCAATATCATCAAACCGGGACGCGGCTTGCAGCTGGGAACGGCAGAGACAGCAATGGAGGTGAAAGAACTTCCGGGTATCTACCAGACACTGCTCGACTTAATCCCGTCCAACCCATTCCAGGCACTGACAAGCGGCGAGATGATGCAGATTATCGTCTTTTCCCTGTTTCTTGGATTTGCCATCATCAGCATCGGCAAGGAAGCACAGCAGTTATGTGACATCATCAGCCTTTGTTCACGGACGATGTTTAAGGTTATCGACATGATTCTTGGAATCATCCCTTACGGTGTATTCAGTTTGATGACGGTAGCACTTGCAAAATATGGCGTTGCCATCTTCGGACCGGTTCTGAAATTCATCTTAACTGACTATCTTGCCTGCATCACCATGAGTATTGTTGGATACAGCATTTTCCTTAGCGTGATTGGAAAGGTAAATCCGATGAAGTTCTGGCGCAAAGCGTTTGAACCTTGGATGATTGCATTTAGTACCTGTACTTCTTCAGCAGCTCTTCCGGTATCGATGGAAGTAGCACCGAAGAAGATGGGCGTTCCGAGAGATATTGCGAGTTTCGTACTTCCGCTTGGATGTACCGCTCAGATGAACGGAACGTGTGCATACTTTGGTATCGTTGTTCTCTTTGCCGCACAGCTGTACGGCGTAGAGTTAAGTATTCAGCAGCAGATCATGCTGGTTGTACAGGCAACATTCTTAAGCGTTGGCTGTGCAGCAACTCCGCAGATTGGTCTGGTTATCAGCTTAACCCTGATGACGCAGATGGGACTTCCGCTGGATGCATACGCACTGGTAGCTGGAATCTATCGTATTATCGACCAGATTCACACATCTACTAACTCTGTAGGCGACCTGGTAGCGTCTGTCTGCATTTCTCAGATGGAGGGTGAACTGGATCACGATATTTTCAATCAGGAAGAAGCCAAAAAGGCAGCTTGAGTTTTAGAAAGAAACATCCCGGATTCGTATGAAATGTGAAATATATCTGGGCAGTAGTTATGTATGAAACCCGGAAAGCGGGGAAACGACAAATTTGTGCAGAACGTGAATCAAAGATGGAATATGGAACACCCGGTTCTGAAAAGTCCACGTTTTCCGGATAAAAAGGAAAAAAACAGAAATAATTCCCACTTGCAAAGGTGCAAAAATTTAAGGGAACCAGACAAAACAAGAAAAGGAGATTAAAACTATGAGTGATAACAGAATTATCGAATGTATGGAAC
Organism: Clostridium sp. AF22-10; assembly: GCF_003478725.1. NCBI lineage: Bacteria > Bacillati > Bacillota > Clostridia > Eubacteriales > Clostridiaceae > Clostridium > Clostridium sp. AF22-10. The sequence continues at coordinate 41,717 of NZ_QUFZ01000010.1, read as the reverse complement.
GTGCACAGTATCTTCTTGGCAACCTGATGGCTGTTAAACCGGGCGAGGAAGTTTTAATCGTAGTAGACCCGCAGACCGATGAGAGAATGACCCAGGCGATGGCAGCAGCCGCTTTAAACTGTGGCGCTGAGTACGGCGTATACATGATGCCGATTCGTGGAAAAGACAAAGCAACCATCTTCCCGAAATCCCTGGAACTTGGCATGGATGCCTGCGATGTATTTGTCGGCATGACTACTGCATCCGGTGCAGCGATTTACAATAACCACTTAAAAGAGCTCATCAACCAGAAGAAACTCCGTGAGGTTTCCATCTGCTTAAGAAGCATCGATAACTTCACAAGAGGCGGCGCACTGGCAGATTATGAAGCAGTTTATGCAGACGGCGAGAAGCTGCAGGCAATCTGGAGAGGTCATAAGATGGCTCACATCACCACACCGGCTGGTACCGACCTGTACATGGAAATGAATCAGATGGAGCCGATCATCGAGTGCGGTATCGCGAGAAATCCGGGCGATGCAATGGCGTGGTCTGACGGCGAAGTTTCCTTAGGACCGGTTATCGATACAACCCACGGAAAACTGGTAATTGATGGACCTATCTGCTACTACGGCTGCCCGACCACACCGGTTGAGTTAAAGATTGAGAAAGGCCGTATCGTAGAAGTAGTCGGCGGCGACCCGAAGATCTGCAAAGAGATCCGTCGTCAGATTGCAGAAGTCAAAGATTCCGACAACATCGCAGAGATCGGACTTGGTCTGAACCCGGCTTGTATGTTCAACGGAGACTTCGAGGAAGAGAAGAAGGCAAGAGGAACCTGCCACATCGCGATGGGCAACGGCTTCTACTATGGACAGCCGGCACGCTCGACCGTACATATCGACATGGTACAGTACAATCCGACCGTTATCTTCGACGAGGGAACACCGGAAGAGGTTCTGATCGTAAAAGACGGCAAGGTTGTATGCCTGGGTGATAAATAATATGGCTGCATATTAAGAAATATCAAGAACGAATTGTCAATGAAAGACTGCATGAATTGCGGCTGCGATTTCCCCTTGAGCAGCCGCAATATAAAACATCAGGAATTTGTAAAAGCTTAGGAATTGAATAAACCTCCATATTAAAAATGGAAGCTGTGGACGCAGGTTAGCTGCCTTAGATGTGCAGAGCGCAGGTGTTCGCAGCTTCTTTTGAGTGCTGATTCACGCACCTGGAAGTTTCGTAAAACAAGCTGGATTCTGTCTGAAAAACGACAAATGGACGGAAAATACAGTTTATTTGTTTACAGATATAGAAATCTTATGATAAAATAATAACAATAAAAAATAACTGTTAGATATGGCGGTTATATTCGTTTAAGCAAAGCAGGATGGAAAATGGACAGGGGGAATTGACAAATGCTGAATGAAATGAAGTACGTGTATGAGGTTTACAAAGAAAAGAGTTTTTCCAAAGCGGCGAAGAAGCTTTTTATCAGCCAGCCAGCACTCAGCAACATGGTGCGGAAGGCAGAGAAAGAGATGGGAGCGCCGATTTTTGATCGCAGTACGATTCCGCTGACGGTGACGAAGGAGGGCGCGTATTACATCCGTACCGTTGAAAAGATTCTTTTTCTGGAACGGAATCTGGAACGGTATTTTCAAGATATTGCGGGGCTTCAGGGCGGCACGCTGGCGCTCGGCGGTGCATCTTATTTCTGCTCGTTTGTGTATCCGGATCTGATTGCCCGTTTTCAGACAAAATATCCGCAGGTTACGATTGACCTAACAGAAGGAAATACGCGGGAGCTGAAAGCAGGGTTGGAAAATGAGTCGCTGGATCTGGTGTTGGAGACGGCGATGGAGAAGGACGATACTTCGATCAAACGGTATTTATTCCGGAAGGAAAATCTGATTCTGGCAGTTCCGGAAAGTTTTCCGGTTAACCGGAAGCTGCAGCCATACCGACTGTCCAGGCAGGAGATTCTGTCCAAGTCCTTTTTAAAACCGGAGGTGGAGGCGGTTCCGTTAAAGGAATTTAAGGATGTGCCGTTTATCACGATGAAACCGGGCAATGATATGTATAAACGAGGCGCGAAAATATGCCGCAACAGCGGTTTTACGATGAAAACTGTGATGATGGTGGATCAGGTGCTGACTTCTTTAAATATCGTCTCCAACGGGGTTGGAGCGATGTTTGTGCGTTCTGATATTGTACAGTGGCGTCCGGAGGACCCGAGGCTGGTCTATTATAAGATAGACGACCCGTTGTCTGAGCGGGAGATCACATTTTCGGTCAAGCGGGGGCGTTATGTGACGGCGGCGATGCGTGAGTTTATGCGTCTGGCAGGCATCCGGTCGGATGATCCGGACGCCGATCCGGCTGCCGGGAGGCAAAAGGAGTAACGGCAATTTCCGAAGACAGGGACTGAATGCGGCGTAAATTCCGGAATGTGGTTGCAAAATCAGTTAATCGTGTAAATTTTATATAATTTTACGTCGATTTAGACTTTACCAGCAGTCTAAAGTATGATAGACTATAACAATGAGGGTAAATGAGTTGCCGATTAAAGGCGGAAGAATTTCTATTCTGGAGAATTCGCGGGATGCTATGAGAGACAGGAGCAAAGGTGGATTTTATGAAGGAGACAGAGGGGATTTATTTATCCAAGACGATGAGGAATAGGAGGAATAGCGGGCAGGAACATGGAAATCACAGTTGCGAAGACGGCTGGCTTCTGCTTTGGCGTGAAGCGGGCAGTCGAGAAGGTATATGATCAGATAGCGACGGGGAAGAAGCCGATCTATACCTACGGTCCCATCATCCACAATGAAGAGGTGGTGCGGGATCTGGAAGAGAAGGGCGTACAGGTCATCAATTCGAAGGAGGAACTGGAAGCCCTGAAAGAAGGCGTGGTCGTCATCCGTTCCCACGGCGTAGGCAGGGAGATCTATGAACTCCTGGAACGCCAGGGACTGGAGCTTGTGGACGCGACCTGTCCATTTGTCAAAAAGATCCACAAGATTGTCCGGGAACAGTGCGAAGCCGGACGCCGCGTGATTATCGTGGGAAATGAGCACCACCCGGAGGTCGAGGGTATCAAAGGCTGGGGAAATGAGTATACTCTGGCAGTCGAGTCACTGGAGGAATTTGAAAATCTGGCACTCAGACCGGATGAAAAGCTCTGTATCGTGGCGCAGACGACATTTAACTACAATAAATTTCAAGATTTAGTTGAAAAAATTTCAAAAACGTATTATGATATACTTGTTTTAAATACGATTTGCAATGCAACACAGGAGAGACAGGTTGAGGCGAGGCAGATAGCTTCACAGGTTGATGTTATGATTGTGATTGGAGGCAAGAACAGTTCTAACACACAAAAGTTGTATGAGATTTGCCGCAGGGAATGTAAACACACTTACTACATTCAGACACTGGAAGATTTCAAGCCTGAGATAACAGGTACTGTGCGCAGCGTAGGTATTACAGCCGGGGCATCGACCCCAAATCAAATTATCGAGGAGGTTCATACTAATGTCAGAATTAAGTTTTGAACAAATGTTTGAAGAATCATCATTCAAGAGATTACGTACAGGAGAGGCTGTTACCGGTCAGGTTATCGGTGTCAAGGAAGACGAAATCATTCTCAGCATCGCTGGAAGCAAATCCGAGGCATCATCACAAGAAGCGAATTCACCAATGAGCCGGGCGTAGATCTTAGAACCAAAGTTCAGGTCGGCGACGAACTGGAAGCAAAAGTTCTGAAAGTAAACGACGGAGAGGGCATGGCTGCTTTATCTTACAAGAGACTGGCTGCTGATAAGGGTCTGAAACGTCTGAAAGAAGCTTTCGAGAACAAGGAAGTTCTGAAAGAGAAAGTTACACAGGTTATGGAGAAAGGCCTCGTAGTAGAGGTTGAGGGAACCCGTGTATTCATTCCGGCAAGCATGGTTTCTGATACTTATGATAAAGACTTATCCAAGTACGCAGGTCAGGAGATTGAGTTCGTAGTTACCGAGTTCAATCCGAGCGGAAGAAGAAGCCGTATCATCGGCGACCGCAAGCAGATCCTGCTTGAGAAGAAAGCTGCTATGCAGAAAGAATTATTCGAGAAGATCGCTGTTGGTCAGACCGTAGAAGGTGTTGTTAAGAATGTAACTGATTTCGGTGCATTTATCGACCTTGGCGGCGCTGACGGTCTGCTTCACATCTCTGAGATGTCCTGGGGCAGAGTTGAGAATCCGAAGAAGGTTTTCAAAGTAGGCGATAAAGTAAAAGCTCTGATCAAAGATATCAACGGCGAGAAGATCGCTCTGAGCTTAAAGTTCCCGGAGAGCAATCCGTGGGCAAACGCAGCTGAGAAATATGCTGTAGGCAACGTAGTAGAAGGCAAGGTAGCACGTATGACTGATTTCGGCGCATTCGTTGAGCTGGAGCCAGGTGTAGATGCACTTCTTCACGTATCCCAGATTTCCAGAGAGCATGTTGACAAACCATCCGACGTACTGAGCGTAGGACAGGTTATCACTGCTAAGGTAGTTGATTTCAACGAGGCAGACCGCAAGATCAGCCTGAGCATGAAAGCTCTTGAGAATCAGGAAGCAGAAGAAAACTAATCAAACGGTTGACGCCAGTTTCTCATCGGACAGATAGTGCGTCAGACGGAGGATGAAAGAATCATCAGGCTGTCACTTCCACAGGAAGAATGTGGAGGTGGCAGCCGTTTTTGCGATGGCGTGGGGCATGGTATTCTTGACCGGAACGCAGTTGGGTATTTCTGGGATTGGAAGAAAGAGCTGGCTGTTTCTGGCGCTGTAGAAAGCTATTTGGTGATTTTATCTCAGTCGAGAAGACTCCCGCCTCTTCAGGTGGTGAGTAATAGCAAATTTGTCTCAGTGGGAGTTGGGTCTCCAACTGAGATAAACGCTCCGCGAGGATGCGCAGTGATTCTGATAGGAATATGTCAGCTTTGCTGACCAGAATCACGCGCCAAGTCTCACGGATGTTCGACTTGAATAAGATAAAAATGAAAACAGGCAGTATGGCGTATGTGATGGAACATAGGTTGTACGGTCTGTTTTTTGCGTGATGAGGAGCGGGATACGGCGTGGTGAAGGGTTGTGGGAGCAGAAAGATGGATTGGAGTGAGTCATAAGGATATTTGGAAAAATATTGACAAAGAAGGTACACTGATATATAATTTAGATACAATATTATATTAACATATAATATTAAACAAGAAAAAATATTATATTTTGAATTAGTGAATCTTAGGAGGGATAAGATGGTTTTTAATACAGGAGCTGCGCTTCTGGATGCGATCGTCCTTTCAGTTGTATCAAAATCTGCAGAAGGAACATATGGGTATAAGATCACGCAGGATGTCCGTCAGGCAATCGAAATATCGGAGTCCACGCTTTATCCGGTGTTGCGGCGGCTTCAGAAGGATGACTGCCTGGAAACATATGACCGGGCGATCGACGGCAGAAACCGACGGTATTACAAAATAACGGAGGCGGGACGGATTCAGCTGAATCTTTACCGGGGTGAGTGGAACGTGTATGCAGGAAAAATTTCAGAGATACTGAAAGAGGGATAAGGAGAGGCAGATCATGAAAAAAGAAGCATTTTTAGAGAGGCTGGAAGCGCTCTTGCAGGATATTCCGGAAGAAGAAAAACGGGATGCGATTGACTATTACCGCGATTATCTGGAGGAAGCGGGACCGGAGAAGGAAGAAGAGGTACTTGCAGAATTTCAGAGTCCGGAGCATATTGCCGAGGTAATCCGGACGGAGCTGCAGAGTGAATGGAGTGGCGGCGAATTTACAGACCGGGGGTACAATGACAGCCGGTTTGAAGAAAAGCGGACGACTTTATCCAGAAGCGGTGGGGCAGAACAGGGAGAACGAGAAAAAGAAGCAGGATTTCAGGCTGGAACCGAGGATGCCCCATTCCGGGAATTTCGGGATGAGGAAACGGGAGAAAATGCGGCATCCAATGAGAATCAAAGAAGCCGTCTGAGCGAGATGCTGCATTGCTTAAAAGAAAAAATAACCGGTTCCAAGATTGGAATGGTTGTGGCAGTTCTGGTAGTGCTTGCAGTTCTTCCATTTATCTTTTCGCTGGTAACGGGGACTGTGGGAAGTGTTTTTGGGCTGGCAGTCGCACTGGCAGCGATATTGGTGGTGCTGGGACTGATGACGGTGCTGGTGTTTGTTGGCGGAATTATGCTGTTCGTTCTGGGTGCAGCGAGTCTGTTTGAACATTTTGCGATGGGACTGATGTTCATCGGATTGGGTATCGCGGCAGAGGGCAGCTGTCTGCTTCTGATATGCGGCTGTATCCTGTTTTACGGTGTATTTCTGCCGTGGGCAGTCAAGGGAATCATTCAGCTTTGCCGTCAGGCGGCAGGTTATCTGTCAGCCAGGGCGTAGGAGGATAGGAAAATGAAAAAATGGATGAAAAAAATGGCAATCATTGGCGCTGTCCTCTTTGTGGGGGGAATCGGTGTGACATCGATCGGGGCTGCCATTGGAGGCGCAGCTGCCGGACTGGATTTTCTGATCGATCAGGAAAAAAATTTTCAGGATAAATATAATTGGGGTGATTCTGAGGAAATATGGGATGATACGGAGCAGCTGCCGGAAGAGCTTGATGAGTCGGATGAGGTAAAAGAGCAGCTGAACGGAGAAAGACAATACGAATAGATTTCCAGAAAATGGACATACTCTGAGTACACAAGATGGAAAGGAGTATGTTTTTTATGGATGAAAATAAGGTGGATTTTGAGAAAATGACCCCGGCAGAGCGGCTGAAATATGAGGTGGCGGAAGAAGTTGGATTGGCGGACAAGGTACGACAGTATGGCTGGAGAAGCCTGACTGCCAAGGAGAGCGGGCGGATTGGCGGTCTGATGACGAAGAAAAGGCGGGAGATGAAACAGGATAAGAAAGACGGATAATTCCCTTAAAACACCGAAACCCCTTGAAAATAAAGGAAAAATCCAATATTTTCAAGGGGCTTCAAATCTGCCGGCTGCGGGACTTGAACCCGCGAAGAAGCCTTTAATATCAATGCTTTTCAGGCATCGTGTTGCATTTCGTGTTGCATGATTTTACGTTTGCAACTTTTTGGAAATGTTCAAGGATCAGCTGACTCTGCTTTTCTGCCTCCAAATCAATGACATTCCGGTAGACGGATTTCATCACATTGTCAGAGGACCAACCGCCTCGCTGCATAATGTATTGATCCGGAACTCCGATCGCATGCATGATGGACGCGGAGTAATGCCGCAGGTCATGAAAGCGGAAGTGGGGGAGCTGGCAGAGATCCAGAACCCGTTCGAATTCTCGCGTGAGCTGATCGGGGTTCAGGTTACACAGTGCCCCTTTTTTACCGCGTATATGTTTAAAAAAGAATTCTGGCATTTGTATAGTTCGATAGCTGCCGTAGGTTTTGGGTGACTTGGTTATCCACTCATTGTCCTCGCTGCGCACGATGCTTTTGCTGACAGTTATGGTGTTCTCTTTAATATCACGGGAAGTCAAAGCACAGATTTCGCCACGGCGAAGCGGACCAAATGCAGCCAGAAGAATGGCTATTTCCAGATCGGTTCCAGCAGATTCAGCCAGGAGGCGCTGAATATCTGTGTCGTTCGGACAATATAGCTCCGGGTGCTTCCGGGCGGGAAGCTGTACGCGGATGGAAAGGTCGGGGGCAAACATATCGAGAGCCGCTGTCAGAAGCGCATAGGCATTTCGGACGGTCTTAGGGCTAAGCCTTTTCGATAAATCAGATATCCAGATCTGTACAATCTGGCTGTTCAATTCATTAAGGCGTGTGCTGCCGAAATTGCCCTGGAAGTGCGTCCGCAAGAGTCCTGCATAGCCGCGTAGGGTAGACGGGGAAAGGACGGCTGCTTTCATGTCCTTGTATCGCTGGACAGCGACACGAACGGATATATTTTCGGCGCGGTTCCTTTTCTTTGATAATTTCCATTCGTCTGCAAGCATCCGCGCCTCTTTCTTGGTCGGCGCGGTAAAGGACTTATAATGACGTTTACCATCCGGATCTGTGTAATCTAAAGCCAGAACACGAAAGTTCCCGGATGGGAGTGAATTTTTGCGTTTTGCCATAATGATATCATCCTCCTTGGTGGGTATAGGAAATACACCCCTTGCAGGGCGCCCGGAAGAATGATATAATTCAAAGTGTTCAAGTTTGATTATATCTTCCGGGAGTGATCCTGTAAGAGAAAATCTATGTAAAGCCGTTCGGTACGCCAATACCGGGCGGTTTTGCTATTTAAAGTGGTCGAAATCGACTACTTTAGGAAATCACTGTAAAGCAGGGCTTAACCATACATCAGTCGAATAGCTTTGTAACTGCCCCTCTACAATCGCCCCATTGGCGATTTTTTCAAGAGTATCATGCGAAACAGTAAAGCTAATAACTTTTTGTTCGCTTCCGTCTGTCATATCAGCGACCGCCCAGTATTGCAATTCATCATATTGATCCAGACCATATTTTTCGACCGCGTCATATACATCGTAAAAGCAGCTAGCTACGGTCATTTTTTTAGTCAAACTAGATGTAATCTTGGCTTTCAGGACGATGGTTGTCCCGTTTACAGTGGTACTAAGCAAATCGCCATAATGAAGTTGAATTTCTGATGTATCGGAAGCACCGTTTTCAGCAGCTATTTTATCGTAGTTTCCCAGTACATACATATATACGTGAGAAGCATCATCTGTTGAAATACCATATTTTTCTGCAATCTCTTCATCAACCTGTGCTTCATAATCTCTTTTCGCAATCGGATCTTCTGGTGAAGATTCCCAAGCGGTCTGATAGTCTTGATAAATAGAAAGCATGGTTGAATTATCAAGTCCTAACGCTCGTACACTTCCCCAGCCGTCGGAATCGTTATCAGCGGAAACGGAGCTGTCTTCTGCAGTGCTTTCTTCGACGGAGCTTTCTGTTGGCGTTTCGGTTGTCGATGTGTTTCCACCGCCGCAAGCCGACAAAGAGAATGTACACAGCAATGCTACAAAAAATATTTTTCTTTTCATACCTTTTCTCCTTAGTGTTTTTTATTAAAATGCCAAAGCTATTTTAATCGTAGTTCAATTAATTTTTTTTGATACCCCAATAATCTGGATACCTGCTCGATGGAGCATTCTTTGTATTTAAGATATTCTGTTAATATTTCGTCCGGAATTAAAAATTCCACAGCAAATTTATTTGCTTCGACTTCTAATTTCGTATTCAGCAAGGTGTGAGTCCTTAAAAAATAGCAGTTTTCTTTCGGGTGCAGAATTGCATGCCCCAACTCATGAGCCATAACAAACATTCGCTCATTGCCTTCGAGAGATTCGCTGATCCAGATGCACTTTGACCGTTTCAGATACATATAGCAGCCGAGCCGGGAACCAATGTCGCAGGTCATGACTTCGATGCCAAGAGCGTCGGCCAGTTTAAACGGATCAGAAGTATTAAATTTTCTTCTATAAGCTAAGGCCTTTTTTCTGACATAGTCATTCAACCCAGATCACCTACTTTTTGTTTTTATTGGGATTGTATTTCTCTTTGTTCTTTATTTTTACTCGGCGGAGCATAAGATCCACCTGTCCCAAAAACAGATCAATATCTTCTTCCGGAATATCCTGCCCGTCATATGCCGCTGGACCAGATTCTTTATTGGCCAGTTTCTCACGCAGGGAGTCGAGGTCTTTCTTTATATCTCTTTCGTCCCGGGCTGTAAGCTCTGGGGCTTTTTCTTTTACGACCGCTTCTTTTCCGGTCATCAGATACTCTAAAGACACGCCGAAATAATCAGCAATTTTCTGTAGCTTATCCTGCTTGGGAGTGTATTTCCCTTGTTTCCAATTAGACAGCGTTGCAGTAGTAATACCAGTTTCCTTAGCTACTTTATAGGCGGTTACTCCATACTTGGAAAGTAGCTGTTCAAAAATCTCATACATTATAGTCCTTTCCGCCTGAATAGCTTAGAAAAATTAGCTAAAAATATTGACAAGCTAAGATATCTATGCTATTGTATGGATGTAGCTAAGATATCTAAGCTACAAACAATGACATAGGCTTTGGTTTCTTAAATAACTTAGGTGGTACTTTGATTATATAAGAAACCTTAGCTAAAGTCAATAGATTTTAAAGAAGGAGGTGTCTATTTTGTATAAAAAATATGCAGAGCTGCGAGACAAGAGAAATATAACAGACTATAGAGTTGCAGCAGATACTGGAATTTCGACAGCAACACTTTCTAATTGGAAGAATGGAAACTATGCGCCGAAGTTCGACAAGCTTCTGATTCTTGCAAAATACTTCGACGTTCCGGTGGAGTATTTCGCGGAAGCAGAATAGCGATCGAGGATCTGTTGGAGTAGGGAGGTGAGAGGGATGAAGATAGTATTGTTAATTGGCTGCTGGCTTTTAGGAGCATTATGCGTTCTGATTATGAAAAAAATAGAGCCACATAACAAGGTGTATCCTGTATGGGCTCTGTTTATATCGATCATGTTTACGCTATTCGCGTTCTACGATTTGCTTGGTAGAAGTTAGTTCTTTATTAAGTTCACAACCTAAAGATGCGATAAGGGAAGAATACATTGTTCGTTCTTCTCTTGAGGATCCGCTACCAAAGACTTCGTTGTCGATTTTATCCATGAACGAAATAAGTGTTTTTTGGTTTTGGGAATCACAGAACAAAAGAGCTGTATCGACAGCGGAGTGGACATTTTGATAGCGTTCAAGAGATTGCTTCGAAGCGGTAAAGTTACCAGCGGAGCGAAGTACCTCACTAAAAGCAGTTTTTTTATCAGCATAATAAATTTCAAATTGCTTTTGAGCAGCTTCATGGGAAAGAGATAATTTTTTCATATTTTCTTCATGACAGAATTCGAGCTTTTTCATTTTATATGCATGGTGATTATTAATTAAAGCAACAGCTACGGGAGATAAAAAAGCAGCAATAGCAATAACAGCTGTAATTACCCACGATAAATCTAATGGGTGCGAAAAAAGAGAATCAAAATTAATGCTCATGGGAGTCTCCTTTTGTTTTGTACTCGGCATTTTTGGAAGCCTGTAAGTACAGTATAGGGCAAAAGGATGGGGATGGCAATTAAAAAGAGGCGTATTCCAATAAAGAGAGCGAACCTAGAAGGGAGGCAAAAGAGATGCGTTTTATTGAGAACGAGATTCTGGAACGTATTGGCTTTGATTTTTATTGCGACATTGCAAATAACATTGTCAAAGCCAGAGCAGAAATGGGATGGACCCAGAAGAAGCTGGCAGAGCAGTCAGGAATCAAACCCCATCGGCTGGTGGGAATTGAAAATGTAAAGATCCGGATCGATTTGGATGATTTGGAAAAGCTGTCAAAGGTCTTAAACAGATCAGTGGACTGGCTTCTGGATGCGGAGTTGGAGGGCGGCGGAAAAGAATGCCTTTATCTGGTTTGGTCGGACTCCAGTCCATGTCTTAAACTTTACCAGAGAGCTACCAGTAAGCGGATGGCATTCATGATATATGACAGAAAATTCAAGGAGTGCCATGTTGCATACAGCAGCGGGCGAGAGAGACATTTTGTACAACTTGTAGGAGTTCCAGTATCAACGGCAGAAATTCAGAAGAAGTTCAAAAAGCGTGTGACGGATGATTTGCCGATAGAACCGGATTGATTCGGGATGCCAATGCTCAGATGTCATTAGCTGAGTAGGGGGAATTCTGTTCGCAACAGAGGATGAGAAGGAGGTGTAAGAAATGAAAAGAACTGCATTTAAGAAAAAGCCATCATGGAGCTATTGCACGGCGGATTGGATAAACGAAATTAAGATTCGAACCAGTTGGACAAATGAAAAACTTGCTGGTGAGCTGGGAGTATCGATGTCAACGCTCCATAATCTTAAATCTGCGCCGTGGAAGGTGTCTGGGGCGTACGTGCTGCGGCTTCTGGAGATTCGCAATAATGTGATTGCAAAATATGAAAATGAAAGAAAAGTCGTGTAAGATCTGCTGGAGTTGCTGGCGGTGTATGGAATCCGATCGGGAATACCCGTGCAAAAATTATAAGAAGAAAGCGAGGAAGCGTAATGAGAAGAGAACTGAAATGCATGGAACTGAGAAGTCAGAACCAGCGGACCATTGAGGTGCTGGACAAAGAACTTGGCAGAGCACAGGCGGATCTGCGGTTTGCGTGGCGGCTGGCATATGTAGGCATGACGATCGCAGCGGTGGCGACCGGGGCGATGGTGGCGATTGCGCAGGCGGCGGGGATGTTCTAAATGAGAGAAAGAGAAATGGAGTTTTGCCCGTTCAGAACTGTGATGGAGACATTTCCAGCCGTACTTGTTGGACAAGGGGACGTTACACGGACGAGATTTGAATTATGCTTAAAAGAAAAATGCCCAGCGTTCCGTGTGATGAGGGGGGGCGAGAGCTGTTTGAGGCTGGAGAAGCAGTAAAGGCTGTTTTTGGCAGCAGGGGAAGGAGGACAGGAGTATGTCGAAGAGAGTCGAAGAAATCCTCAGAGGTATGCCACGGGAAGATCTGAGAGTCAGAGAAGATTACCGTGATGATGGATTACGCGTCAAGCTTGCGACGCATTACCTTATAGGCTATCTGGGGAATGAAACACCGGAAAACAACAGAGCTGTTTACAGCGGAAAGGAGATTGCGGAATTGCTGGAAAGCGTCTGCAATGGCATTGAATAAGAAAGATGAGCAGGAGAACCAACGGAACCAACCGCGCCGGGGCGATGGTAAACGCCAGCCGGTACACCGGTTATGGGAAACCAAAGAAAAAGACCGCCAGCTTGGCAGAGCTGAACGGTCAAATCAATAAAAATATTAACAGCTTGATTATATCAAGAGATTCGGGAGGATGCAATGGTAAAAGCAACAATTAAAGGTAAAAGGGAGCCGATGGAGCTGGAGGGGGATATGATCCTTGGTGCCACGATCCAGTATGATGCAACCAGAGATTCAGGGGTGTTTATCATCGGTGATGTTAAATATTCACTTCTTCCGAGAACCCTGGCAGTAATGGCGGCGGCGCTTCTGAAAAAGCATTTTTCGGGAGAAGAGCTGGCGAAAGCATATGCAGATTTCTATATAGCATTTCTTGCAACTGTGGAAGTAGCACGGGAGGATTCTGATGAAGAAGAGACTGGCAAAGAAAATTGAGAAGATGCGCCGGAAGAAGATTCATGAGGCGCTGGAGATGGTGTTGGAGATCAATACCACACAGGTAAGAAGTCAGGAGCTTACTGGACGCAAGCCTACGGCGTTCTTTTCGTTTTCGGGTCACGTAGCAGACGTAGATGTTAGCATGTATCAAAATGGATGGAGCTTTACACGCGGTGCGGAAGGACGTTGGAGTGCTCAAGCTTTCCTCGACCACGCTGGAGATATGGAGCGACTGCTGAAAGAGCTTGCGAACAAGAAAAAGGAGTTACAGGATGCTGGAAAGATGTGACTGCTGCGGCGCATATCTGGAAGACGGCGGTTTGGCTTGTGAGGAGTGCCGGAAAGATATGAAGAACAGGATCAACCATAGAAATCAGAGAAATGAAAATAGAGCAAATGAACCGGAGGTAGCTTATGAATTTGTATGAGATTGATGCCCGCATCATGGAAGCGTTTGAGGCGGCGGTCGATGAAGAGACGGGGGAGATTGTAAATGAAGAGGCTTATGCGGCGCTGGATGCGCTGCAGGAAGCCAGAGACGAGAAGATCGAGAATGTCCTGCTCTGGATTAAGGATCTGAAAAGCGATGCGGAGCAGCTGAAAAATGAGAAGAGGGTGCTGGAAACACGCCAGAGAGAAGCCGAGAGAAAGGCGGAATCACTGCAGGAGTACGTTAAAAGAGCGTTAGACGGTCAGAAGTTTAAGACAAGCAGAGTGGCGGTGTCGTACCGCGCCAGCAAGGCGATTGAATACGCCGGGGATATTAATGCACTTCCGGAAGAGTTCATCCGCCGCAAGGATCCAGAGCTGAATAAGACAGCACTGAAAGAGGCGCTGGACAATGGCGCTGAAATTCCTGGCGTATCGATTGTAACCCGTAGCAACATGATTATTAGATAGGTGGCAGAGATATGGGAGAGACGAAAAAGAATATCTTCCAGACGATAGCAGCTGTCATGGAAGATGTGGGAGTGGTCGGGAAAGATTCGTTAAATGAGCAGCAGAAATTCAAGTATCGCGGCATTGACGCGGTCATGAATGCGCTGAATCCGGCATTTATTAAGCATCACCTGTTCGTTGTCCCGGAGGTTATGGATCAGACGCGGGAGGAACGCAGGACTGCAAAGGGCGGGATGCTTTTATATTCGGTCTGTCGTATGAAATATACGTTCTACGCCGAGGACGGCAGCCACATCGAGGCGGTGGTAGTTGGCGAAGGGATGGACAGCGGCGACAAAGCAACCAATAAAGCAATGTCGGTTGCATTCAAATATGCTTGCTTCCAGGTGTTCTGCATTCCAACCGAGGAAATGAAGGATCCGGATGCGGAGACGCCGCCGGCTTCCGAGAAAGCCCCGGAGCTGGCAAGCGAAGCGATGAGGAATGTATTCCTGAAAGAGTGCGACAGAATCGGAAAGAGCCCGAAATGTATTTTGAAAGCAATCGGCGTAGATTCGTTGGAACACCTGACGGTGGAACGATTCCAGAACGCGATGAAGAGTTTTAAGAACACGCCGGATAAATCCAAAGGGAAAGTAGATCCAGCCACGGTACCGCCGGAGGATGAAACGAGCGGTCTTCCGTTCAATTAGCCTATGGAGAGTAAGGGAACTTTAAAAGATGTGTCGATGGACTGGAAAACCGGTCGGATGCGGCTGACGTTTGAGTTGGAATCGGATGTGTCATCGTCGATTGACAAGATGAAGGACAAGCCCCTGCGGATCATTGCAAAGCAATGGCGGGAGAAGCGGAGCCTGGACGCGAATGCGTATTACTGGGTGCTTCTCTCGCGTCTGGCAGAGGTGGCGGGCATATCCAAGCCGCGGGCACACAACCTCATGCTTCGGAGATACGGCCAGAATCTCATGATTGCCGGTCAGATGGCGTTTTTGGTTGTACCGGACACGACCGAAGCGGAAGAGACGGCGCTGGAGGCGGAAACCTTCCACATCCGTCCAACTTCGCAGGTTAAGCAGGGCAAGGATGGGAAAGCATACCGTACATATACGGTGCTTGCTGGATCCAGTACCTACGATACAAAGGAAATGAGCGAGTTGATAAATGGGCTGGTAGCGGAATGCAAGGAGCAGGGGATTGAAACCCTGCCGCCGGATGAGCTGGCTCGGATGATGGCAGAATATGAAGAAAACCACAGGAAGAAAGAAACTATATAGCGTCCACATGAATCAGGAGTTTGATGAGCATTTGAAACGTCAGGCACAGGAGTATTATGAGGCGCACATCGGCACCAGAGAACAGTTTATTGCCGAGTTTGGCAAGAGTTATTTATAACGGTACAACAGCCGCAGGGCTAGTACATAGTAACCCGTAGACAGCATCCTGGCACGTCTTACCGTGTTATATATTACCAAACCTTTACAGGATGCCATTGGTTTACCGGGAGGGAGACCGACCCTCCCGCTCCGGAAGGAGGAAGCAAGTTGGCGAAGAAGAAAGTGACGCCGCAGATGGAGCGGTTTACCAGTGCTTTATACAACGCGCTGGGAGTAGGACATAAAAATGCGCAGACGCGCAAGGAGCTGTGTAAGCGCCTTAGATGTGATGATCGAATGCTTCGGGATGGAATAGAAGTTTTGCGGGCTGATTATGCAGTTTTGAATCGCGATGATGGAAAAGGTTATTATCTTCCAGAAGAAACGGATTCAGGGCGCGCGGACACAAAACGGTGGCATGAGCGGCAGGAACGTCGAGTACAAGCGATTCGCGCATCGCAGGCGGGAGCGCTTAAATTTATCGGAATGGGCCGAAGAGAACCTAAAGGCGTATATGGACAGCTCAGCATGTTCAGAGATGGAGGATAAGCAGGATGGGGAAGATGCAGAGAGAAAAAGGAAAACGCGGAGAGCGTGAGCTTGCTGGCATCCTGCGGGACTATGGATATAATTGCCGCCGGGGTCAGCAGTATTGCGGGACTTCCGGCGATGCGGATGTGATCGGACTGCCGGACGTACATATCGAGGTCAAGCGGGTGGAAGACCTGAGACTCCGGAAAGCATTACAGCAGGCTTCCAGGGATGCAAGGGCGGGCGAGATTCCGGTGGTAATGCACCGGCGTAACTATGAGCCGTGGCGGGTGTCCATGTACCTGCAGAACTTCCAGCGGATGTATTCGGATGATATTTTCGATGAGCTGAAAGCGCAGATTTGCGGTGGAATCATTACCCTGTTGCTGGATACATGGATTTGCTATTACCGTGACTGGCAGGCGGGAAAGGAGATGGGCTTGGATGAGTGATAAGAAGTCTTTTGTCATGTATGAGAGCTGGGGCGCTGCCATCGAAAAGATGAGCAACGAGCAGGCGGGCGAACTCATTAAAGCGATCTACGCCTATCAGAAAGACCCGGATGCTGTTCCGGAGGATCCGGCGCTGGCGTTTGTGTTCGAGCTTATTAAACAGCAGCTGGATGCGGACAGCCAGCGCTACAAAGAAGCGTGTGCAGCCAGATCGGAAGCAGGAAAGAAAGGCGGAAGACCGAAAACAAATGCTTCTGATAAAAAGCAAATGGTTTCGGAGGAAAGCAAAAAAAGCAAATGCTTTTCTGAAAAAGCAAAAAAAGCTGATAATGATAATGAGTATGATAATGATTTAAAAGAAAACACCCTAGAGGGTGTAAAAGAAAAGCGCTTCGCGCCGCCCACCCTGGAGAATGTGAGTGAATATTGCCGGGAAATGGGTTATACGAACGTGGATGCAGCACGCTTTATTGACTTTTACACCAGTAATGGCTGGATGGTCGGTAAGAATCGCATGAAGGACTGGAAAGCAGCGGTTAGAAATTGGGACAGGAGAGAAAAGAATCCGCAGAGGCAGGATGGGGCCGCCGAAGTCTCCAAGAAGAACCGCTTTCACAACCTGGAAGAACATGGTTACGACTACGATGCGATGGTGTGGGGCATGGTGGGCGCAGCGGCGCAGGGCGAGGCTGGAAGTGCTGTGGAACCCGGTACGGGATGAAGGGAGTTAGAGGACGATGAAAAGCATGGATGAACGCCGGGCAGCCATCAAGAAGCAGCTTCGGGGCGGCAAGAGAAATACTTCGGGAGCTTTCGGAAGTGATTGGCGAGGAACGGGAGAGAACCAGAGCTGCGGTAAAGAAAATGTGTGCTCTGGGCGAACTGATTCAGGAGGGTGACGGTGCGCGCGGCCAGAAAGCGGTTTACCTGCTGACGCGTGTAGGTGAGGAGGAAAACGACGAGGAATTGGACAAGCCAGATGATCGTCGAATGGTAGACGGCATCTGGCCGGATGAACTGGAAAAGACCAGGAACCGCGTGCAAGTCGGGGAGAAGCTCAAAGTGATGTTGCTTGCCGACACCCGTACCAAAGGCGAGGTGCGGACCGTGCGCCGGACGGTTCGGGTAATCAGCAAGCATAGGTATCTAGTTCGGACATCCGACGGAAGCAGCAGTACATACGCGGAATTGGCGATGTATTACCGCGGGAAGATTCTGGATCGGCGGTAGAAATGTCGGTATAGGCGGAAAGGAGAAGGAGAACTGCATGAGAACGCGTTATAAGACTTATGCGGATTATGGAATGTTGAAAAGCGATGAGGAGAAGACCCGGGAGCACTGTATGAAAGCGTCTGCAGAGGAACGGCTTATTATTCTTCAATGCGCGATCTCTGCTGCTCCAGGGCTGGAAATAGCAATATATGATTCGATTACCAGTGGCTCCGGATATCGGACACTCCTGCGGATGGGGCGGCAGATACCGGCGGGCGAGGACGATTTCTACGCGTATCGCCGCAAAACGTTGGCAGAGATAAGCAGATATATGAGGCTGCTGGGGAGGTGGAAGGAATGAAGAAAGATGCGGAGGACAGCATCCCCAAAGCGGCAGTGCTGGAGCTGATAAAAGAGATGGGCGGCTGTGATGCGGGCGATGAGTTTGCCAGGGGATGGGATGCCGCCTGTGATGCGTTTTACAAGACTATCATGGAGAGGTTTTGAGATGAATAGAGCAGAAACGACAAAATTAATTCATTATGCGTGGATATGAATTTGGGTGGAGATATCAAACAGAAACTATTGACGGGGAAGCTACCGAAGAAGAGGTAGAAGAAAGGACATGGAGATGAATGATAATTGCAATAGAGCGTGCTGGAACTGCTGGTATGACGAGTTTTGTGACTGGCATCCGGCGGGCGATGAGGAAGTGTGCGAGGAGTACATAGCAGATGACGAGGGTTAAGTGGTTAGATAAATCAGCCATAAGCGGGCGGCAGAAGAGGAAGAGCGGATGAGAGTAGCGTTGATCGATGTAGATGGACACAATTTTCCGAGTCTGCCGATTATGAAGTTGTCAACGTGGCATAAGCGGAAGGGCGATGCCGTGGAATGGTACGATCCGCTGACTGCATGGATGAATCCACCGGATAGGGTGTATATGAGCAAGGTCTTTACATTTACACCAGATTATCCGCATCCGATAAATGCCAGAGAAATCATAAAAGGCGGGACCGGCTACAATTATCCATCGGGCGGCGTCAGCTTGCCAGATGAAATTGAGCATATTTATCCCGACTATGGCCTGTATCCAGAACTGTGCAAAGATACAGCATATGGATTTCTGACTAGAGGATGTCCGCGCGGATGTAACTTTTGCATTGTGGGGGAAAAAGAAGGAAAGTGCAGCCGGAAAGTGGCAAATCTGTCCGAGTTCTGGGCAGGACAGAAGAATATTGTGCTATTAGATCCAAATATGTTTGCCTGTCGCGAATGGAAAGATTTGAGCCAGCAGCTCATTGAGAGTGGAGCGTGGGTTGATTTTTCACAAGGATGCGACATTCGTATTATGACGGCAGAAAAAGCGCAGTATCTCAAACAGATGAAGATTAAGCGGATTCATTTCGCTTGGGATCGATACGATGATAAAGACAAAATCGTTCCGCAGTTCGAGGCATTTAAACGTGTGACAGGCTGGGATTATCGTAAGATGGGCGTGTATGTGCTTTGTGGATTTGATACAACACTGGAACAGGATTTGGAACGGATTTATACTTTGCGGGATATGGGATATACCCCATACGTGATGATTTATGAGAAGTACAAACTTCGGCGAGGGGATGATTTGATAAGGTTGCAACGATGGGTTAATTCCAAATATGCGTTCGCATCAGTCAAAAAATTTGAAAACTATAAGGCGTAAAAGGCGAAGCGGCTGCCGAATTGCCGGGCGGATCGCCTGGGCGAGGATGCGGGCGGGCAGTTGAGGTTCGCGTAGAAAAATAGAGTGAGGTGGTAAGCACAGTCGATAGAGCGTCTTACATCCAGCGCGGAGGTTTGAACTCTTTCGTTCCGATTTGCCTGGTTTGGGGATTCTACGCCCGGATATTCCAGGGAATATGAGACATCTTTCAAAAAGGGTGTCTTTTTGTCGTTGTTTTTTGGGCAACATGTGTTATACTGAAAGAAAAATGTCGAAGGGGAAGATTACATGAGCGGAAAAGTTATTTCATTCATTAATATGAAGGGTGGAGTTGGAAAAACAACTTTATGCATTGGAATTGGAGAATACTTAGCTACATATTGTAAAAAGAAAATTTTATTTATTGATTTAGATCCACAGTTCAATACGACACAAAGTTTAATCAATGAGTTTGACTTAGAAGATGAGTATATGAACGAATATTCTAGTGGAGACAACAATAAAACAGTAATGAAGCTATTTCAATCACAACTTACACTTGCAAAAAAAGTTGACATTCCAACGCCGGATGATGTGTTAGTAAAATTGAATGATAATATGGATTTGCTTCCTGGAACTATCAATTTAATTCTTGTAGAAAGTGATAAAGATGGGACTAAAGCGAGAAAAGTAAAGCGTTTTATCAATGAGAATAAATTGAGAGATAACTATGATTTTATTTTTATAGATTGCCCACCTACCATTAGTGTATATACAGATGCAGCATTAATAGCTTCGGACTTTTATTTAGTTCCAAATCGAATTGATAGATATTCTATTTTGGGGATTAAATTATTAAAACAGGTAATAGATCGCTTGGATGACAATGAACATATAGGAATTCTCCCGTTAGGTATTGTATATACTATGATTAGAGATTTGACGCAAAAAACACTAATGCTTAAAGAAACATTTGAAAAAGATGATATCGTTAAAAAAATTGGATTGTTTTCAAATTCAACCTCTTTTGTTAACGACTTACTGGTTGGATTGCAGGGGAATATTTCTTCAAAGTATAAAAAATCGCGAGAAGAGATTGCTGTGCTTTGCGATGAATTTTTGAAAAAGGTGGAACAGTATAATGAATAATAGTGAATTTTTGTTTGAAAAAATAGTTAAAGATCGATTGAAGAAAAAACAGCTTGATATGTTAGATATAATAAGTTTGTTTTGTGTTTTTATTATATCAAGAAAATATATTAAGACCAATGTAGAAGTTAGTGAATTTATTGAACAGACATTAAAAGAAAAGTTTCCACCGTATGTGGTTAAATCACGTACTTTAATGGCAGCGAGAACTTGCAGGGTATTGCTAAATATTGAAGAAATCGATGGTGATAAAGTTTTACATATCATGCGTAAGATTATGAAAAATTCGGAAGAGATTTCAGAAAAAGATAAAGTTATAAAAAGATCTCGTAAAGGAAATGAAAATGATAAATTAGAAAAATGGTTAAGAGGATTTGGCGATGCTGAATAGATACTATGAAGCAGATAATTGCAAAAAAGACATTGAAAGATTTTGCAATATGGTATGCGGTGATAAAAGAATTCAGAAAAGTAAGATTACGTGTGTGGCCAAAAACGTGCTGTTCTTAAAGAAGTTTTTTTATTTTTATGTAGATAATAATCAGACGCATTATTATAGTTGCTTGATAAATGATATGCTAGTATTAGTACATTCATTATCTCAAAATTCAATAAGAATATATTATGTAACATTTCGTTCATTGATCGAAAATTTAATAAGAGTTTTATTGAAATATGATGATATGAATGCAACAGGTGTTAGGAATATGTTTACAGAATTTGCGGAAAATAGTTGTAAGGAATATTATAGCTATTTAGAGGGAGAATATGGAAAATGCTGTAATGTTGTACATAGTAATGCCAATTTTACACTTCCGATGTATAGTTTCTATGAGGAGTTATTGCTGGCAGATGAAGTGAATGATAAAATAATAGATGCGTTTTGTGATAGTATGATGACATTTTATAAGAAGCTAAAAGATTTCTTGATAGATAATAAACCTGATGATATATGGGCGGCTTTTCGTAACAACAATGAAGTTCTTTATACACTGGTTGGACAAAGAGATTATGAGCGTTTAGAAGGAAAGATAGAAAAATAGTAGTAGATTTAGTAAATGGGGCCGCCACTGCGTGGCTCTTTTCATTTATTTTAAGCTCGATGAGGTGAAATGAGAGCAATCAGCGCCTGTAGAATTAACAAAAGCATATGCATCTTTAATATCGGGGCTGTCGTATTAATGTGCGGCAGCCTTTTTCGATCCCCAAAAATCCAAACGTGCAGAGAACCCCTCCCGCCCCACCATGATAAAATAATGGCAGAATGCCAGAAATAAGGGAAGTGATAGGCATTGAAGGCTTGTGAAGTAAAATAGAGGGAGGTGGTACCGTTGGAGAAAAAGGTGCTGCTGCAGTATTGCGAAGTCATGGAAGAGATAAAAGATATTAGAAGACGCATCCGGGAACTGGACAAGTTCCTGGAAAACCCGCCGATTGTGGCGGACACCGTAAAAGGGAGCAGGGCGGATTTAACGATAGGCCCGATCAAGGTCAATGGTTTTCCAGATCCGATGCTGTATAGAAAGAAGCGGGCGGCGGAACGCTACCGGAAGCTTCTGACAGCCAAGGAAGCGGAGCTTCTGGAATTAACGACAAAGGCAGAGGAGTACATAGAGGCGATTAAAAAGCCTGATTTGAGAATTATGTTCCGCTTCTATTATCTGGAGGGATTGACATGGATTCAAGTAGCCTATCGACTGAACCGGATGTTTCCAAAACGTCGGGTTAAATATACGGAAGATGGATGCCGGATGAGAAATTCCCGATTTTTTGAAGAAAAATAAAAATGTTCGGTCGTGTTCGCTATAAAAGTAGTAGTATGGTATTAAGCATTCGTGTGACGGCGAATGTGGACGGTTCACGATGACGGAAAAATCCTCCGTATGTACTTCAACCCCGCTGGAAGATGGTCCCGGCGGGGAACCCCCTGGAACGTAGCTCAGTTGGTAGAGTGGCCGGCTTATATCCGGTGGGTCGAGGGTTCAAGTCCTTCCGTTCCGATTTGGCATGTTGAGCGGGCAGCATGCCGGTCTACTTGTGTTAGACATAATAAAATATCCTTTCGAGATGGCACCTGTCGCAAGATGGGTGCTTTTCTTCTGCCTATTATCATACGGCGCGCACGGCACCAGCCCACCTCCTGCGAGAAGGCAGCAGTCGGCTGTCTTGTATGGTGCCGGCGGGATCGTATTTGGTTACATAAAACTTAGAGAAATGAGAGGTGGTGGTGCATGGCCAGAGCGCCGGATGCCAGAGTAGATCAGGCGAAAGAATTATATCAGCAGGGTAAAAAGCTGGTTGAGATATCGGCGCAGCTGGGAGTGCCAGAAGGCACCGTCCGCCGGTGGAAACATACCTATGGATGGGATGGCGAACGTTCGGAAAAGAAAAGTGAACGTTCGAAAAAGAAGAACGAACGCTCGGAAAGAGTAAAGAAAGCAGTTGCTGAGGAAGTGGAGCGGGTTATAGAGAACCCGAATCTGACTGACAAGCAGCAGCTTTTTTGTTTGCACTATGTTCGATGCTTCAATGCGACGAAGGCATATCAGAAAGCGTATGGTTGCAGCTATGAAACGGCAGGGTCAAACGGCTATGCCCTACTGCAAAATACTGCAATAATAGCAGAGATTCAGAGGTTGAAACAAGCCCGCCTTAACCGTGAGCTTCTGGACGAGAGTGATATCTTCCAGAAATACATGGATATTGCCTTTGCTGACATCACAGATTATGTGGAGTTTGGGCGAGAAGAGGTTCAGGTTATGGGCGCGTTCGGTCCGGTACTGCAGGAGGACGAGGAGACAGGAAAGAAGATTCCAGTTACCAAAGTCGTCAATACAGTTCGCTTCCGGGAGTCTGGAGAGGTTGATGGTACGATCGTCACGGAAGTAAAGCAGGGCAGAGACGGAGTCAGTATCAAGCTGGCGGACCGGATGAAAGCGCTGGAATGGCTGGCGGCGCATATGGACTTAGCCACACCCGAACAGAAGAGCCGAATGGAGCATCTGAAAGCCCAGACCGATAAAATAACCGGACAGGGGCAGGAGATAGAGGATCTGGATGAGATAGAGGGCGAGATTTATGGCGGGTAAGGTAGTCAAAAAGAAAACCATAGAGTTTCACTTCTCAGAGAAACACAAGGAATACATCCGGCGGTGTCAGCAGTGCTCCTATAATGTGGCAGAGGGCGCAGTTCGAGCAGGCAAGACGGTGGACAATATCTTTGCGTTTGCGCATGAGTTAAAAACAACTCCGGATCGAATCCACCTGGCAACCGGTTCAACGGTCGGCAATGCAAAGCTGAACATCGGAGACTGCAATGGTCTGGGACTGGAATGGATTTTTCGGGGACAATGCCACTGGGGAAAATACAAAGATAATGAAGCTCTGTTTGTAAAGGGACCTTCGACGAGCTGGCAGCAGAAGATTGTTATCTTCGCAGGTGGCGGCAAGGAAGACAGTTATAAGAAGATTCGAGGCAACTCTTACGGAATGTGGATTGCCACGGAGATCAACCTGCACCATGACAAGACCATCAAAGAGGCGTTTAACCGTCAGCTGGCGGCGAAACGCTTAAAAGTATTTTGGGACTTAAATCCGGACAACCCGCGGGCGGCTATCTATTCAGAATACATCGACCGCTACCAGAAGCAGCAGGAAGCGGGGGAGTTCCCTGGTGGATACAACTACATGCACTGTACCATCTACGATAACATCAACATCACGCCGGAGCGTCTGCATGAGATAGAAAGCCGGTATGATGTCAATTCGATTTGGTTTCTTCGTGACATCAAGGGAATGCGTGTAGTAGCAACCGGTCTGATTTACCGACGCTTTGCGGATGATATCACTGCGGGAATCGGAACATTCCGGATCCAGGGCAAACCGACGGACCTCATGGAGATCAATCTGGGGATTGACTTCGGTGGCAGCGGATCGGGGCATTCGTTCACGGCTACCGCCATTACAAGAAGTTACCACAATGTGGTGGCGCTTGCATCGGAGTGGATTCGATGCAAGGATGAGTCGGGCAACCAGATAGAGATAGATCCTCAGATGCTGGGAGATATGTTCTGTAACTTCGTCCGGAAAGTCTTAGGGCAGTACGGCTATATTACGACGGTTTATGCAGATAGCGCAGAGCAGACGCTGATTGCAGGCATCCGGAGCAGTCTCCGGCACAACGGACTCGGTTGGATTCGGGTCGAGAATGCGCTGAAAGCTCCCATCAATGACCGAATCAACGCGGTGCTGATATTGATGGCGCAGGGGCGTTTTCAGTATGTTGAGGGAGAATGCGAGAGCTTGGTCAATGCACTATGCACAGCTGTGTGGGATCCAAAAGAACTGACGAAGAATGTTCGGCTGGATGATGGAACCAGTGATATCGACTCTCTGGATAGTTTTGAGTACACACTAGAGCGGCGAATCAGCCAGCTCATTAAATATGGGTGATGAAAAATGGATTATACGAAAATGTATGAGGCATTGCGGAAAGTCCTTGGAAATGAGCAGATTGATTTTGCCATGTCCGGGCGGAGCAGTGCCTTAATTGAATTGTGGTCCCGGATGTATGAAGAAAAATCGCCGTGGCTCCATGAGATAGATAACGCGAATATCCCGGCAACGGTGGCGGGAGAGATTGCCAGACTTACGACCCTGGAATTACAGAGCAAGGTTGATGGCAGTCCGAGAGCGGATTTTCTAAACAGCATGTATCAAAACGTTCTTGGAAAGCTCCGGGTTCAGACAGAATATGCCTTTGCGAAAGGCAGCATGGTATTCAAACCGTATGTTTCCGTAAATGGTATCGCGATCCAGTACATCCAGGCGGATATGTTCTTCCCACTGGATTTTGACTCTGAGAAAATGACGCGCTGTGCCTTTTTGGATCAGTTCCGGAAGGGCAATGCCATTTATAGCCGAATCGAATTGTATTCGCTGGATGGAGACACGCTCTCAATTAAGAACCGGGTCTTCGTGGCGAGGACAAAGGGAACTTTAGGCTCGGAGATTTCGATCGGAAGCGTTCCAAGATGGTCGGAACTGGCGGAAGAAATGCAGTTTTCTGGTGTCAGCAAGCTGCCGATTGGGTATTTTGCGGTGCCGCTTGGAAATAACAAAGATTCCGGCAGTCCGCTGGGCGTTTCTGTTTATTCACGGGCAATTAAACAGATTGAGGATGCAGATCGGCGGTATTCACAGATTAACTGGGAGTATGACAGCAAGGAAACGGCGGTACATATCGCTCAGAGCTTGCTTAAATACAATCCAGATACAAACAGCTATGAGTATCCGGGCGGCAAGGAACGTCTGTACAGGGGCGTCGAATATGCCGCTGGCGCGCAGGACAAGCCGCTTCTGGATGTCTTTTCCCCGGCTATCCGTGATTCGTCATATTACAACGGATGGAATCAGCAGATGCGCCTGATTGAGTTCCGCTGTAATCTGGCTTACGGTACTCTGTCGGATCCGAACAACACGGATAAGACGGCGGAGGAAATCAAAGCCAGTAAGCAGAGATCCTATGATTTCATTTCAGACTGTCAGAGAGCCCTGCAGAAGGCACTGACGGATTTGGTGGATGCGATGGCATTCTGGTGCGACATTTATTCTCTATGTCCTGCCGGAGCCTATCATCTGTCCTTCCAGTGGGATGATTCCATTGTGGTCGATGCGAAAGCCGAACGAGATAATGACCGCGCGGATGTGGCGATGGGTGCGATGGCTCTGTATGAGTACCGAATGAAGTGGTACGGAGAAACCGAAGAGGAAGCCAAAGCTGCAATCAGTGAAATCAGCAGCACAGGGGAAGTGATTGAGTGACGCAGGGAGAACTTGAAAAACTGGCGCTGAAAACCGGAAACTTGTTTTCGGAATTGGAGATCCGTATCATGTCGGATGTTGCCAGGCGAATCAAAGACGCAGGCTTTTCGACTGCTTCGTCTGACTGGCAGATCCGGAGGCTGGAGGAACTCGGAAAGGCAGAATCAGAAATAAAAGACTGGGTGCAGGAAACACTGCAGAAGAGTGACGAGGAAATGGAACACATTTTTTCGGATGAAGTGTATGAGCAGTATTATCAGCACTCCAGAGCCTACAAAGCATCCGGCGTCAAGATGCTGCCGTTCGAAGAGAACACGCCGCTCATCCGGCTGACCGAAGCGGTCAAGTCTCAGCTTTCGGGAGAATATAAGAATATCGCCGGTTCAATGGGCTTCGCGATTCGCGGACCTGATGGACGCATACAGGCATCGCCGCTTATGACGTTCTACCGCTCCACGCTGGATAATGCTGTTCTGGATATACAGTCTGGCGGGTTTGACTATGGGACTGTCCTCAAGCGTACCGTGAGCCGCATGACGAACTCAGGACTTCGGTGGATTGATTATGATTCCGGTGTTCACAGCCGCGTGGACGTAGCAGCTAGGAGAGCGGTTTTAACAGGATTTCGGCAGGTGCAGGGTAAGATAAACGAACAGGTGGCAGCAGACCTCAAAACGAACAGCTATGAGGTTTCTTATCATGTGGGTGCCCGCCCATCGCATCAACCTTGGCAGGGACGGGTCTGGACGATGGAACAGCTTCAGAGCGTTTGCGGACTCGGTACGGTGACTGGATTGCATGGAGCAAACTGCTATCATGATTACAGTCCGTTTATCCCTGGTATGTCCACGCGGACATATACCGACGATCAGCTGCAGGAGATGCTGGATGAAGAAAATACTCCGAAAGATTATTACGGCAAGTCCTATACCACTTATGAGGCGTTACAGGAGCAGCGCAAGATGGAGAGGAATATGCGTGCGACCCGGCAGCAGGTGAAGCTGTTGCAGACGGGCGGCGCGGATGAAAAGGATGTTATTCTCAAAAAAGCCAAGTATCAGGGACAGTTGCAGAAATATGCTGATTTTTCAAAGACAATGCATCTGCCAGAGCGGAAGCAGCGGATCACACAAGATGGTCTGCGCGGGCGGTTTACACCAACAAAGACAGAACAGAAAAGGCTTGAAGAGTCGGAGAAAAATGATAGAATAAAGGTAGAGCTAGCAGAAGCGAAGATTCGAGGAGTTCCGAAACTGAATCCAGATAAAGTGGATGTCTCTGGATTTACTTACGATACGGAGCATATCAATGACGAACGCCTACACGGAGTTACCAGAGCCGACGCAGAAAAGTTTATCCAAGAAGCGGATATTTCTCTTACAAGATGGAATGGTCAGTTTATAAATTATTACAGCCCTAACGGTGCGACGTATGTGGATGTGAAAAATAGAAATATAAGAACCGCATTTAAGAAAGAGCAATTTGATGAGCCAACACTGAAAATAAGGGAGGTGGCAGAACAATATGGCAATAAAAAAACTTAGCTGTCCGTTAATGGATGCGGAAATTGATGAAGGAATATGCTATGACATCCACATGAATGTGGAAGGGCTGGCACCAGAATGGACAATTCCCGAGAAGGTGTTAGAAACTCCAGATTATAAAAAAACATGCTTGCAATGTCCGAACCATAGGGACGATTAAATACCACCCGTCAGCAGATAGGTGGTATTTTTATACCCAAAATCAGTAATCAGCACGCAGAAATGTGTGTTATTTTTATACCCTTTTGGCGTGGCTGCCGTAAAAGCCTACTTTTAAGATGGACGGCTACCCATCGGAAAAAGCCGAGAAAGGAAGCAACATGGCAATTTTTAAGACTGAGGCACTCAAGGAAAAAGGACTGACACAGGAACAGATTGATTATATCATGGCGGAGGCCGGAAAGCAGGTGAACTCCCTGACGGCGGAGAGGGACGGCTATAAGAATCAGCTTGCGACCGCACAGGCATCCCTGAAAGCAATGGAGGGGATCGATGCAGCGGGACTCCAGACCAAAATCAATGAATTATCCGAGCAGATGAAGGGCAAGGATGCGGAGATCGAGAAAATCAAATCTGATTATGCATTTGATGCGGCGGTCAAGGAGGCGATCCGGAAGGCATCCGGCAAGAACGAGCGCGCGATCATGGCGCTTCTGGATGTGGATGGCTTAAAGGCATCGAAGAATCAGACACAGGACATTGACGCGGCTCTGGCAGCGGTTAAAAAGGATAATGATTACCTGTTTGGCAGTTCTGCGCCGGTTCCGAGAGTGGTAAGCAGCACATCAGGCATCAATAACGATGCACAGACAAAGAGAGAACAGGCGAACGAAGCACTGAGAAACCTGTTCGGAAAAGGAGAGTAAAATATGGCAGTAAATATCACAGATAGATCAGCAGTTGAAGCTTTAATCCGTGAGCAGATTGTATCTACCATCTTCCAGGATGCACCGAAACAGTCCGCATTCATGGGGATGGCGCGCAAGCTTCCAAACATGACATCCAAGCAGACCCGTATCCGCGTTCTGGATTTTCTTCCGACGGCTTATTGGGTGGATGGAGATACTGGAATGAAGCAGACCTCTATGCAGGCGTGGGACAACGTATACCTGACTGCGGCAGAGCTGGCGGTTATCGTGCCGATTCCGGAGTCTGTATTTGATGATGCCGAGATTGATATTCTGGGCGAGATTACCCCAAGAGTCAATGAGGCAATCGGTCAGAGAGTCGATGCGGCAATTATCTTTGGCGATAACAGACCGAGAGAGTGGCAGGCAGATATCATTACCCTGGCGCGTCAGGCTGGGAACAATGTTTCCCCATCTTCCGGCAAGGACTACTACGATCTGACCCTTGGAGAGGGCGGTGTATTTTCTAAAGTTGAGGATGATGGCTATGCGGTAACCGGAGCAATCGCCCCGATGACGTTCAAGTCCAAGCTGAGAGGACTGCGTGATTCAAACAAGCAGCCGATTTTCACACATAATATGCAGGATTCCAGCAAGTATGCGCTGGATGGCGTACCGATCCAGTTCCCGGAGAACGGTTCCTTCATGCCGGATATCGCACAGCTGGTTGTCGGCGATTTCTCCAAGGCTGTTTACGCGATTCGCCAGGATATTACCGTAAAACTGCTGACAGAGGGCGTTATCCAGGATCCGAATACGAAGGATATCGTTTATAACCTGGCACAGCAGGATATGATTGCGCTTCGTGTAGTATTCCGCATGGGCTGGGCGCTCCCGAATCCGGCAACCCGCCTCAATGAGGATCGTACCGGCTGCACATTTGCTTATCTGGAGCCGGGCACTCCGGCTGTTACCCAGAAGGTAACCTTTACGGTAACGGATGGCAAAGAGTCCAGCCCGACGGCCTATGAGGATGTCCGTATCAACGTAGATGGTGCGATCCTTAAGACGGATTCGGCTGGTAAAGCGGAGTTTAACCTGAGAAAAGGCACCTATGCGGCAAAGATCACGAAGAAAGGCTTTGTTCCGGTAACGGAGACGTTCACGGTTGACGCTTCTGCCGTAAACAAGGCGATCACTCTGGTAGCGCAGGCCTAGTAAGGAGCTGATGCAATGGCTTATGCAACGCGGGACTATTACATTTCTGGTTATCTGCAGGGGCGTTCCCCTGCGGTGCCGGATGCGGATTTCCTGTTCTGGGAAAAGCAGGCGGAGCGGATCGTAGACAGCTATACATTCGACCGAATCAAGGCGAATATCAGCCTTTTGACGGAGGGTGTGAAAGATTGCACCTGTGAGCTGACAGAACTGCTCTATCGGGCGGACAAGGCTTCGCAGAGCACATCTGATTTTGGCGGTCCGTTGACATCGTATTCCAACGACGGAGAATCCGGCACGATTGACCTGTCAAGGTCGATTTACACCGAAGAGGGGAAACGGAAAAAGTGCCGGGAGATCATCTGCCGGTATCTGGGAAATACGCCACTGCTTTATCGGGGGGTGTGAGAATGAACCCGAATTACAATCAGATAATTACAGTCTTCCGGAAGGTTGGAACGGCGTGGAGCAAGAGTGTGTTCGAGCAATGTTTTTGGAAGTCTGGGATCACCGTGGTTCAGAATGATACTGAAGCATCGCAGACGAACACCTACACAGTACGTATTCCCCTGGAAGCGGCTGGAAGCGATTTTTCGGTGTCTCCGGGGGATGTAGTAGTGTTAGGCGAATGTGCGGACGAGATCACTGGAAAAAGCCCTAACACGGCGGCGGAAGTCCTGCGCCGGAATAAGCCGAATGCGTTTCTTGTCAGCGCATATTCAGACAATACCGCCTATCGGATGGCGAAGCACTACAGACTGGGGGGCTGATGATGGATGTCGAAATCAAATGGAATAAAACATCGGATCAGATTGCCAAAGAGAAAACAAGGGGCAATGATGGTCTTCTGTTTCTCGCCAACGAGGCAAAACGGCTGATGGATCCGTATGTTCCGGCTGACAGCCTGGCACTTGCCCAGAATGTCAGTGTCCATGTAGAGGGAGACACTGGTGTGATTGAGTATCAATCGCCATATGCTCATTACCAATACAAGGGCGTGGCATACGGTCCGAACTATCCGCTGATGGATGGCGGCGCTGTGATGGGATATTATTCCCCACCACACAAGTCCTCCACCGGAAAGAAGCTGAAATACAGCCATTTCCGCCATCCGCAGGCTACATCCGAATGGGACAAGGCTATGATGAGGGCGCGCAAGGGCGATCTGGTGCGGGCACTGGAAAACTATCTCGGAGGTAAGTGACATGACAAAGCATGATGCAGTGACGGCGTTCTTCCAACCAAAAGCCGAGGAGCTGGCGGGTCAGTACCTGGAATTTAACTATTCGGATGATTACAGCGGCATTTCGCTGGTAACAAACTATTCGGACAAGCTGCTTAAAAAGTATCTTTGGGGGTCTGAAAAAGAATATGGTTTCTCGATTATAATTGTGCAGCCGTATTCGACCGATACGGACGATCTGAACCTCACGGCGATGAATTTCGCCCAGGCTTTCATGGATTGGCTGGAAGAGCAGAATAAAAAGCGGAACTATCCGGAATTTCCGAATAGTTGCCAGATAAAGAAGATGGAGACGCTCCAGAATATGCCAAATCTGGCGGGCGTCAATGTAAAGGAAGGAATGGCGCGGTACATGGTACAGTGCCGGATTGTCTATTTTGAGAAAGGAGACAAGCGATGAAAATCAGTGAATTAATGGCAGGCGTTACACCAAACGCATCTTATGAAGGCTGGGTAACGGCAGATGACTGGGTACTGGCGATTGATACCAGGCCGTCGGCAGAAGCAGCTACAGAAGTAAAAAATTATGAGGTTGTCCAGATGGGCGTCGAGGGACTGGATGCGAATCTTAACCCGGTAACGTCAGAAAAAACCTATATCCGTGCCGGAAAATCGACCCAGAAGACTGGAACAGCAAGATCCTTTGCGGTATCCGGCGATCGTTATATCGGCGATCCGGCGCAGGATTTCATGCTGTCCCATGCGATGAAATATGCGAAAGGTAACGCAGCGGTAACGAATTATGTGTACTTCTGTATGCTCAATGGTAAAGGTGAGAAAGGTCAAGTGTCCGTAATCGTCAATTCAGAGGGCGGCGGCAATGCGGGAGAATCATCGTCTATCGATATCAACCTGCAGAAGATTGGGGCAGAACCGGCGGAGTATACATATTCAGCGGAATAGGAGGATAAACATGCAGATCAGAGGAAGAGAAGTTGATTTTAAAATCGGGCGTTTAAAGGATGCCGCAGCATTTGAAAAGGCTCTTGACAAGATGAGCAAGACGGAAAAGGAAGTCAATAAAAAGGGGACACTCAGCGAGATTATTGCAGCAGAGATTGAAATGTTTCGTACTTTTGTTAAAGAATCAACAGGCGAGGATGTTCTGGAAGACTGTGATGATCTGGAAGAGGCGAAAGGCGCTTACATTGATATGCTTTTAGGAATCAAAAAACAGAAAGAAACGCTGCTCGGATTTTCAATGGATGAGATCAAATGAAATGGTCAGTAACGTTTGACAAACTTCCCGGTACGGCACGCATTGGTGGGATAGTTTATGACATTTCTTTTGGCTACCGCACCATGATGGCAGCGGAGATTGAAATGTTCCGGCAGGACATCAGCGACGAACAGAAGATGCTCAATGCGCTGAATCTGTTCTATGCCCGCAATATCCCGCCGGATCTGGATGCGGCAGTTGATTATATGCTCTGGTTCCACCGCGGCGGGGAGTCTGTCCGGAAGGGCAGCGGAGCAAAAAAACGAACAGCGCGGCGGGGATACTGTTTTTTGAAGGATGCCCCGCTTATCTACGCGGCATTCCGGCAGCAGTACAGCATCAATCTCAGGCAGACGCCGAACGACTCCCTGCATTGGTGGGAGTTCCTGGCGATGTTCGAGGCGTTGGATGAAAACACCCGGATGGCGAAGGTCATGTACTGGCGGACCTGTGATACCAAAGGAATGGGAAAAGAGCAAAAAGCGTATATCAAGCAGATGCGGACACTTTATTCCCTGGAAGAGCCGCAGGCAACGATGGATAGTCGGTTGAGACTGGCAAAGCGTAACGCAGATATGCGGGCGTATGTGAAAAGAAGGATGGAAGAATGCCAAAACGGGTAAAGTGCCCTTACTGCGGTTATTCCATGCTTATTTTTTTTTCTGAAAAATCAGATTGTCATGGGATAACCGTACCGTGTAAAGGGCGGAATTGTGGAAAAGAATTTGAAATTAAGATAAAGAATGGAGAGCAAATCAAGTAGAGCCATTATGAGCCGATGATTTTCTCTTGTCCGAGAGGCGAGGTGAAATGAATGGGCTATGATGGAACTGTAAAGATTGGCACGGAACTGGATAGTAGCGGAGTCAAAAAAGGCTTAGACGAGATTAATGGAACAGCGCAGTCAGGATTCTCAAAGTTTAGTGAGATTGGAAAGAATGCGCTGTCTGTTTTTGCCGGAAATATGCTGACCGGCGTTGTATCACAGGCCAAGAATGCCGCCGGGGCTGTCCTTGATATCGGCATGAGCTTTGAGTCGGGGATGTCGAAAGTAGAGGCAATCTCCGGTGCGACCGGCGAGGACCTGGCAGCCCTGACAGATAAAGCGAAAGAAATGGGCGCAAAGACGAAGTTCAGCGCCACCGAATCCGCCGAGGCGATGCAGTACATGGCAATGGCAGGCTGGAAAACCAGCGATATGCTGAACGGCATTGAGGGTATCATGAACCTTGCCGCGGCATCCGGCGAAGATCTGGCTACGACTTCTGATATTGTCACAGACGCACTTACCGCGTTCGGCTTGTCGGCACAGGATTCTACTCATTTTGCGGATATACTGGCACAGGCATCCT
The DNA here is from genome assembly GCF_003478725.1 of Clostridium sp. AF22-10. NCBI lineage: Bacteria > Bacillati > Bacillota > Clostridia > Eubacteriales > Clostridiaceae > Clostridium > Clostridium sp. AF22-10. The sequence goes on along the minus strand of NZ_QUFZ01000010.1, from coordinate 7,975 downwards.
CCAACGCAAACACCAACGTCAGCATGATGGGTGAGACGTTTAAATACGTGGCTCCGGTCGCTGGTGCGATGGGATATTCGGCGGAGGATGTGGCGCTGGCGGTCGGATTGATGGCGAACTCCGGTATCAAAGCCAGCCAGGCGGGCACCTCACTGAAAGCGGCGCTGGTAAACATGGTAAAGCCAACGGATGATATGCGGGGCGTCATGGAGCGGCTTGGCATATCGATCCAAAATGCCGATGGAAGTATAAAGCCGTTTGGTGAGTTGATCGGGGATCTGCGAGACAAGTTTGCGATTACCACGGACGCTGAGCGTGCTCAGAACTATGCGATGGCGGAGCAGAAACTTACAGCGGAGGGGCTGGCAGACAGCCTGTCAGGGTTAAGTGGAGAGCAGCGGAATGCACAAATCGCATACCTTGAAGGCGTTGAGCTTATCAAGGATATGACCAAAGAAGAGATTAAGGCTCAGGCAAAGCAGAAACTTGGAATCAAGCTGACGAAAGAAAGACAGCTCTCGGAGGAAGAGCTATATCAGCTTGCATCTTCCCTCGGTAAAGAATCGTTGGATGGCATGACGGCGGCGATGCAGGAGGAGGCAGCTGCAACCCTGTTCGGAAAAGAGGCTATGTCCGGAATGCTGGCGATCATCAATGCGTCGGATGCAGACTATGAAAAACTGGCAGGTTCGATCGAAAACTGCGATGGTGCAGCGGCAGCAATGGCAGAAACCATGCAGAATAACCTGGAAGGGCAGCTGACAATTCTGGGATCCGCGGCACAAGCACTCGCCTTGGAGTTGTATGAATCAGTTAAGGAACCGCTGACGAACTTCACAAAGCTGGGAATCGATGTAGTCTCAAACTTAACGCAGGGGTTTGAGGAAGGCGGCGTCGTGGGAATGATCGAAGCCGCTGGACAGATGGCAAATGCGTTTGCCGAGAATCTTCCGTCGATTATCGAACAGGGGCTTCCGCTGGTAGAGGCTTTACCGAAACTTACGTTCCAACGCCGGAAAACTGGTTGATGGCGGCATTGATTTGATATTAAAGCTGGCACAGGGTCTGATGGACGGGCTGCCCGCGATGCTTCAGTATGTTCCGCAGATCATCATAAACATTGCCGGAATCATCAATGACAACGCACCAAAGCTGTTAATGGCCGGTGTACAGTTGATAGTGGTTCTTGGAAAAGGACTGATTCAGGCAATTCCGGATATTATTGCAGCCTTGCCGCAAATTATCCAGGCGATCGTAAGTACCTTGCAGGCATTTAACTGGGTTAATTCTGGAATATATATTATTACGCTGCTGAGAAATGGCATTATATCAATGGTAGGTGCGATTGCCTCAGCTGCTGCAGAGATACTCAAAGCAATTGTTGGAGCAATACAGAGCTTACCGCAAAAGCTTCTTGAAATTGCCAAAAAGGCAGGTGAAGGAATTTCAAGTGGCCTAAAAGGGATGCTCGGAGCGATTAAAGGAGCGGCTACCAGCATCCTGAGTGGCATTGTGAGTGCCCTCACATCGCTGCCATCCAAACTCTTAGGTCTTGCGAAAAATGGCGCCCAGAGCATCGTCAAGGGATTCACAGGGCAGTCGTGGGGCAATATCGGAAAGAATATCATCACAGGCATTACAGCCGGAATCACGGGTTCGGTTGGAAAGCTGGCAGAGGCGGCGAAGAATGCAGCGAAGAAAGCGTTTGACGCGGCAAAGGATTTCCTTGGTATTCATTCCCCATCGAAGCTGATGCGGGACGTTATCGGTAAGAACATGATCGCCGGATTTGAGAGAGGTATCGTGGCAGAAACACCGAATCTGGAAAAAACGTCGGCTGGCTCTGCTCAAAGGGCGGTGGAGAGTATGCAGGGAATTGCATTACAGAGATCCGGAACTGTGGTAGCAGGGAATCAGGTACCGCCGGCACCAACGCCGGGCGGCGGACAAGGAAGCACAGTGGTTGTCCTCGAAAAAGGCAGCATAACCGGAGATGTGACAATGGATGGAGAAAAAGTAGGCACACTTGTAGCGCCTACAGTGGATACCGAGATTGAACGAGCGCGGAAGGAGAGTGAACGATGATTTATCCAGATGTGCAGATGGCAGATATAAAAACCTTTACAGACTGGGGGCTGAAATTGGAATCGATAAATATTTCCTTCCCCGAAGCTAAGACGGATCTGTTAGATATTCCAGGAGCGAACGGGCTCCTGGATCTGTCTGAGGTAAACGGTCAGATTTGTTATAAAAACCGAACGCTGACCTTGAATTTTTCCCTGTTTGACGATTACACGGAATGGCATGATTTAAGCAGTAAAATCGCCAAGACGTTGCACGGAAAGGTTATCAAGTGCGTTCTGCCAGACGATCCGAACTATTACTATGAGGGGCGTTTTTCATTGCAGACGACAAAAAGCAATGATGTGCTGGCGGATTTTGTGATTACTGGCGATGTGCAGCCATTTAAAATGGAACGGTACACAGCGGCGGAAAATTGGCTGTGGGATCCGTTTTCATTCGAGAACGGCATAGTCAGAGGATATAGCGGCATATCAATATCCGGTTCCCTGTCGGTTGATGTGACCGGATCTGATATGCCGATAGTTCCGGAGATTACCTGCAGTGCGGCCATGACGGTAGAGGTAGGCGGTAAGACGTTTGAGCTGACAGAAGGAGTCAATAAAAACTATGACATCATCCTGGGATCCGGAACAAACGTTATGAAATTTACTGGCACCGGCACCGTGTCGATTGATTTCAGAGGAGGTGTGCTGTAGATGTATAAAGTTACAGTGGTTACGGAGGGAAAGGAATATCCGCTTTTGAACCAGGTTCTCCGGCTGGAGAATCCAACGCTGAAAGAATATGCCGGCAACTCTCCAGGGTATCTTAAATTTAAGATTACGCCGAAGCATCCGTATTATGACAAGATTCTGCCACTGTCTTCCGAATTATTTGTTTATGAGGACGGAATGGAGATCTTCCGAGGGCGGAGCATGACGACCGAAGAAGAGTTTAACCGGACACATCAAATCACTTGCGAATCGGATCTCGCATACCTATGCGATAGCATCATCCGGCCATTTGAGTTCCAGGGCAGTATTGTGGAGTTTATGACTCAGGTGTTGAAGGTTCACAATGAACAGGTAGAGGTACGTAAACAGTATCTTCTGGGGCGCGTCAATGTGGTAGATAGTAACAACTACATTAACCGTAGCAACTCTGATTATGCGTGTTCTCTGGACTGCCTGCGGGATAAGCTGGTAAAGACCCACGGCGGATATCTCCGGACCCGGTGCGAAGCTGGAAAGCGCTATCTGGACTATCTGACGGATGGCGGCGGGACAAACGATCAGGTTATCCGGTACGGCGTCAATCTGGCAGATTACAGCAAGACACAGGATGCCACGGAGCTTTTTACCGCACTGATTCCGACCGGCGCAGACCTGGAAGATACCTCCTCCAGCGGAGAGAGTACCACCAAAACAGTCGATATTACATCCGTGAATGGCGGCAAAGATTTTATTTACGATGAGGATGCGGTGCAGCGGTACGGCTGGATCTTCCGTCAGCACAAATGGGAGGATGTCACACTGCCGGAAAACCTCATCAAAAAGGCGCGGGCGTATCTGGAGCAGTCCATCTATTTGAGTGATGTTTTAAAGCTGACGGCGGTGGATCTGGCGAACGTGAATGTCGATATCAAGCGTTTGGAAACTGGGTACTGGACAAAGGTTATATCCCGTCCTCACGGTGTGGATGTTATGTATATCCTGGAAGAACGTACGCGAAACCTGCAGGAGCCAGGAAAAGACACAGTTTCTCTGGGCGGCACGATTGCTACGTTATCTGGCAGCATGGCGAAATCCCAAAAGGAATTATCTGCGAAAGTGGAGCAGGTGGGACAGGCGGCGACAAAGGGCATCGACCAGAAGATTAATAATGCAACGCAGCTCATCAGCGGCGGACTCGGCGGATATGTAGTGATCGGGCGGTCTGAAAATGGTCATCCGGAGGAAATACTGATCCTGGACGCGCCGACAAAAGCCAACGCCAAGAATGTAATTCGGCTCAATAAGAACGGTATCGGATTTTCCACCAGCGGATACAATGGAGTGTATCGGAATGCCTGGACCATCGACGGAAATCTGATTGCGGATTTTATTACATCTGGAACAATGTACGCAGACCGGATTAAGGGCGGGACGCTGATGCTTGGCGGCGTCGGCAATTCGAACGGTGTATTGAAAGCGTATGATACTGCAGGAAATGCAATTTGTTCACTTGATAACGAGAGTTTTTTGCTTACAGGTGATGGTGTGTCAGTGAGTTTCGATATATCTCATTATGTAGGAGATTCTGGCAATGGCGATGAGGGTTTGTGGTCGGCTGTAAAAATTTCCGATAAGTATACATGTATGCATATGACTCCGGACGATCTTAGGGTGTTCGATGGGATGGATGATAATTTAGATGGCAATTATTGTGAGTTATATCATTTTGGAATCGGATTTTACGAAAACGGATCTGTGACAGCTCAACTCAACCCAGATGAGATGTATGTTGCGGGTGATGCGACTGTCGAAGGTGATTTGAATGTTACCGGAAAGAAGCACAGAACAATACAAACTCCCAATTACGGGAAAATTAGTCTATCTGCCTATGAAACAGCATCACCAATGTTTGGCGATATTGGAAGCGGGCAGATTGGAGCTGATGGTTTGTGTTACATCTGGATCGATCCGGTGTTTGTGCAAACCATCTTCGGGGAATACCAGGTATTTGTTCAAGGTTACTCAGATGCTCCGTTTTATGTCACAGAAAGGGCTTCTGGTTATTTTGTGGTTAAAGGTCCGGCCGGAGCGTCCTTTGGTTGGGAGATTAAAGCAAAGCAGGCAGGGCTTGAGCAGGAGCGAATGGACGCGTTTCACCGGAGAGAAAAGAAAGAAAAAGAGACATATGGCAAAGACGGCGCAAGATACTATCAGGAATACATGGAGGGATTGACGAAATGAAAAAAGTAACAGCAATTACAATTTTTGATACGGCAGTTGGGACAAGAGCAAGCATCGTTTACAGCGAGATCAATGATGATGGCGTGATTGTAAAGGACAATATCCGTTTGGATCGCATCATCGTGGATAAGGCAGTTCTTAAGAGTGTGGCTGCGGTAACATCCTACGCACAGGAGCTGGTTGATGGATTGGAGGGCTAAAGATGGCGGTTGATAACATTGATTTAAGCGGAGAGATTAAAGCCTGGAAAGATGCGGCTTACGGCAAGGATGTCAGGGCGGCAAATGTAGCGGCATTTGAGAAGATACAAGGAACTGTGAACGATACGGTGCAGAATGTTAATCAGGCGTCCGAGGATGCTTCCAGCGCATCGCAGAATGCACAGAAAGCGGTTGATGATATCCAGTCCGCGATCGAAACTGCCACAAGCAAAGCGAGTGAGGCGGCCGGAAGTGCAACAGCAGCGGATACCTCGAAGAAAGCGGCGGCAAGTAGCGCAGCGGCAGCGGATAATTCAAAGACACAAGCGGCAGCATCGGCAGCGGAAGCAAAAAAGATTGCTCAGGGTTTGGGCGATTTTGACGGAACGGCTGCGAAAGTCAAGATTACCGATACATACGGTTTGGTAGTGAGTGCCTTAGGGGAGAGTACCGCGCAGGCGCTGATTGATGCGATTGCCAATAAGGTTGTGAATGAGCTTATCAATAAAAATAAGATTGTAAATAACCTTCTGGCAACGGATGCCTCCACCGTTCTGGCGGGAACGCAGGGCGCGGCGCTGGATAAAAGGTTGGTGGCGGCGGAGAAAGCGGTTACTCAGTTAAATAGCGAGGCCTTATTTACCAATGCTCTTCATACTGTCAGTGCCAACGACAGTAACGGCATAAAAAATGACATGTATGCTAATTGGAATACTTTTAAAACTGGTGTAGCTGCACTTCTGTACCGAAATTCTGCCGAGGCATGGATCGGACTTATCAATAAATACGATAATGCTAAAGGAAGCGTTTTACTGATCAACTCCTGGGGCTCAATTAAAGTTTACCGACACTATGGAACCGTTTTAACTGACATATATGTGGCATCTTGAAATCGTAATTTAACTGAGTAAATTTTACAGAATCTCTCCTTTTTGATACTCTGAAAGAGCTAGAAGGGAGAGATTTTATGATTGAAGAATTATTGATGAATGTAGTAAATGCGATGAGCAACAGCCTGGATGAGGAGCAGTTGGACAAGTTGCAGAATGTCCTGTACATCAATTTCCACGGCGTGAGAGTAGTAGAAGAGAAGAATGAACTCCAGGCAACTGGCACAGACAGCGACACTGTAAAGATGCGGCTGTTTGTTGCCAGTAAAAAGTTTCCGGACGACAAGATAACACACTGGCTCAGTACATCCGGGAAGTTACCAACTGCCGGAATGCACTCCAAAAGAACATTGAAGATATCACCACAATGGACCTACGGTGGTATTTTGGAATGCTCCGGGAGCGGAATAAAATCAGCATGGTCACTCTGCAGGGGCGGATGCGGTATCTAAATAGCTTCTGGACCTTCCTACAAAAAGAAAACCTTGTGAAAGATAATCCTGTGGCGCGAATTGAATCACTCCGGATCGAAAGCACAATCAAAAAAGCCTTTTCGGCACAGGAGCTGGAAGCCCTCCGGATCGCCTGTGAGCGTCCGCGGGATAGAGCACTGATAGAGTTTTTGTATGCGACGGGAGTGCGTGTGTCCGAGCTATGCAGCTTAAGTGTAGGAGATATAGATTTATACAAGCAGGAGTTCAAAGTTATGGGTAAGGGCCGAAAGGAGAGGAGATTATACGTCTCAGACGTAGCTTGCTTTCATCTCTACCGATATCTAAGGTGGAGAATGGCAAAAGAGGGGCTGACAATGGAAGAACTGGCGCAGAAACCGCTTTTTGTATCTGCGAAGAAGCCGTATAGCTGCATGACAGTGGCGGGAGTACAATATCTTGTGAAATCTTTAGGGAAAAAGGCAGGGGTCGGAAATGTGCATCCGCATCGATTTCGCCGAACCTTTGCGACAGATCTCTTGAATCGAGGAATGCGGATCGAGGAGGTCATGGTGCTGATGGGACACACAAAGATAGAGACCACATTAATTTACTGCAATATCAAGCAGGATAACGTGAGAGAGTCGTATCGTAAATACGCAGCATAGAAGAGGAGAGGAGTAGTTTTTTGAGTCGGCAGAAATGGCGGCTTTTTTGTTGTACATAAAAATAGGAGAGCGGAGAGAAGAGGAGATCAGGCAGCATTTTGACCCGGAAGATGGGTAAGATTTTCACGGTTAAATTACGATTTCCTTAGTTATCTATAAGACACCCACATGTGCGAACTTTCTTTAACTTCCTGCCCGTTTAATAATACTGAATCTATATAAATCCTCTGAATCGACACACCTATTCTGCCGCCTACATATGTTCCAGAATTAAAATACATACCAAAATTATAAAATCGAAATTCATTGCCGGATGCACGAACCAGAGGATAGACCAGTGGAATCGAAAAAGTCACGTGGTTATTTGAATTAACGATGATAAAAACATGAATTGCTTTCCATGACAAACTGCTTATATCTACTGATGATACGCCATTTGCAAAAGATTTCCACGATAGCTCGCTATTTCATGGTAATTTGAAATTCATACTTTTTCCAAGCTGCTGTATCCACATTGTAATTCTGAATGACACGCCTGTTACCAGTATAATGTGTAATGTTCTCATAATCTGAACTTATGATCCAATTTTAATGAAATTTACGAACTTATATCCCCAAATTCGACCTATCCAAAACTTATTTGTGAATCTAGGTGAAGTATGATAAATGTACCCCATTGGCAACCTGCATCTGAAGTAGCATAGCCATTTCTCGTAATTAATAAGCCTACAAAGTCTCCAGTTTGATAATCTGTAAATTTAGTGGATG